>NZ_JBHXRG010000032.1:8726-59240 GCF_042716995.1 Nocardia sp. NPDC058640 | reverse complement strand
ACCACCGCCGTTGGGCAGCATCACCGGTCACCGGCCACGGATCAACCCGCCACCCCGAGCGGTTACCGCATCAACCTTTCCGGACGCGGCACTAGATGCAGCAGAATCCCTGTATCGCACCGCAGCCGCACAGGGATTTGTACAAGCGATGTCCGGGTTGGGGAACGTCATGTTCGAAAAAGGGCGGTTAGATGAAGCGAAACAATGGTACACAAAAGGTGCGACCGCCGGGGATTTCGCCGCTATGAACAACTTGGGATCCGTGCTCTCAAAACAGGGAGATCGGGCCACCGCCCAATCGTGGTATCGCAAGGCTGCGGAAGCTGGATATGTCCTCGCGCAGGAGAATCTCGCAAGCCAGCTCCAAAGCGAGGGAGAGCTGGCAGGAGCTAAGTACTGGTACTCGACCGCCGCTGAATCCGGCAGCCCTCACGCGATGAACAGCCTCGGTCGCCTGTCCTTGGAGGACTTCGATTCAACGTCCGCCGAATACTGGTTTCGCCGAGGCTCGGAGCGAGGAGACCAGCGCGCGATGTTCAATCTGGCTCGGCAACTGGACAGCCGTGGTGAATCAGATGAAGCAATGCGGTGGTTCGTCACCGCTGCAGACGCCGGGCACCCTGAATCGAACCTCGCGGTCGGAACGCGACTCCTTCAGTCCGGCCAGCATGCGAGCGCCGAGGCATACCTAATAGCGGCACTAAACGCGGGTATGACGTTGGCGACAAGACCGCTGACAGTGTGTTACATCTTTCAGCAAAAGCTCGACAGTGCTGAGAAGGTTCTGTTACCAGGTGCGTCGAAAGGGGATGCTGGTGCGATGTACGGCCTCGGGATCGTCCACGAGGTCCGCGGCCAACATGAGCTGGCCGCATTGTGGTACGGCAAAGCCGTCGCCGCAGGATACCCGGAATAGTCGTAGAGGCCGGTCAGGGGTCTATCGTATCGAATTATTCGAGTAGGATTATTCAAAAGTTTCCGACGGCTATTCAATCGGATGCAGTCAAGGATCTCCTGATTCCCTCCATCGACACAAGCCCATGCACTCCGGGATCGTGGTTGCGTAGGAACCTCGACTGTGACCGTGTCAATGCGACGATGGCGGTGGATGACAACGTGCCGCCGCAAACTCTACCGACAAGGTAGCAGCCGAGTTGTCCTGCTGCACTGCGGACCACATCGAGTGCAGTCAAGGCCGGTAACCATACGGGCAGCCCGAGGGCATGCGATCGGGGATTCGAAGGGGGTCGTTCATCATCGCCCCGAAAGCCGACTCGCGACATCCCGGCTCATGGCGTCGACCCGTCCCCTCGACCGACTGGCTCAGGCTGGACTGTGCCCGTCGCTGATTCCGTTGAGATGCGGTACCTTTCGAGGCGGGGTACCGCCCGGGTAGCGGATCGCGGTGGTGTGCACCGTGGCTTGCCGTGACGGCGCTCGACGTTCGACTACGAGCAACGGCCGGGAGCCACGGGATGGAACTGAACATCTTCAAGATTCCACGAAATTCGCTGGATGCACTTCGCGCGCTTCTCCAAGACAACGGCTATACGTTGATCCTCGCGTACACCGACATCGGCTGGCACTCGGAATTCTGGTTCGAAGAGGGCGAGGATGCCGTCGCGGGATGGGTGAAGCGGTACGCGTCGTTCTTCCAAAACCGGGAGGTTCCCACCAGGAAGGAGCATGCGGGCCTGCACATCTTCTACAACGAGTCCTCGTGCTACGCCGCGTCATATGGATCCGGCCACCACCAGGCCCGGTCGCTGTGTGACTACGAGTTCGGGCTCGACCTGGCCAAACGGATCGCCAACAAGGGCGATGTCAAGCAGACCGGGACGAAGCGGTCCCATAGCATCAGGAAGAGGGAGAGCCGGGTCTATCGGTCGCACACGCATCTTGACATCGAGGGCGGTGAGTCGATCGACCAGATCCGTGCGGCAATCATCGAATCGAAGCAAGAGATGTACGGATCGGCCGGTAGTTTCAGCACATCTGTCGCCCTGTCACCTCCTATCGACATATCAGGAATCCCCGCGTTTCTGTCGTCTATCGAGGCCGAGCTGAAAAGACCGGAACTGTTCCGTCTGCCCCGGGAGAAACCCGTAAAGGACAAGCAACTGCTCGCTGCGCTGGACAACCTCCTCCTCGATGCGATCCTCGGGACCGGCGACCAGGAGGAATTCACCACAAACAGCTTGGATCTGTATGACGCCGACTTCAACTCTCTGTTCGGAAAGCCCGGAAAATTTGACTTGAAAGCCCGCAATAAAAGGTCGATGCTGTTCCCGGAGAAAGGCTTCGACCACGACCTCACCATCGAAGACCTCCGCCTGTACATAAGTTCCCGGAAACTGGCACGTGACGAAATATTTGCCATAAAAATCACAAGGTTCACGGAAGACGGTGACTGGCACAAGCCGCACCTAACCTTGAAACAGGCGCTGGACTACACGGTCGATTTGCACAGGGCGACACTGTCCGGCGGAGTCTGGAAGCAATTTAATCAGGACTATCTGGCTTTCATCGATAAGTACGTGCGGGAAATCAAGGTCGAGCCGACCGAGGAGATGTTCGCCGTGCTCACCGGAACCGAACCGTCATTCAATGATTCCGATCAGGTTGGCGGGGCAGGCTATAAGAAGGCCGACAAGGATTTCAGTCTTGCGGTGATCGCGTCCGGAACGCCGGTCGAAGCATGGGACCTGAGCCTCGAAAAGACCGTGTTCGCCGTGAAGTTCGGCACGGCACAGAAACTCGGCTATGTCTGCGACCAGGCGACAACGGTCCTGGAACTCATCCGGAACAAAGCCACCGTCACCGACCTACCCAAACCTGAACGATACTGCCTGTGGCTCGGCTACCAGGCAAAGAGGCCGCCCGCCAACATTGCCGACACCAAATCGGTGATCCTGAAGCAGAAGATCGCCGACTGGGCAAAGCTGTGCCTCGACGTCGGAGTTGTCCCGGTCATCAAACTGAGCAGGCACGCCGGAAGTGACCCGACGCTAAGCTTCTAGAAATAGGCCGGTCCGGTACCCCGGACGCGGGAGGCGAGATGGAGACGCGCCAATTGTTGGCGATCGAGTTCGCTGGGCGCTGTGGGTACAGGCCGGTCTGGCGGTCCATGACGTCGCAGGTCGTGCTCATTTGCGTGTCGACGTCGTGGAGCTGAGTCATCATCAGGGGCTGGGGCAGGTCACACCGTCACCGGATCCTGCACCAGTCCCGCATCTCAGCGGTTGGCAGGGAGAACGCCTTGACCTGAGGCGGTTAACACCGATCGCGAAAGCGGGGGATTCGCATGGTTGATCGCACCTTCTCGCCGAGTCGCGTCAGGAGCGACGCCGCCCGCGACTGAGCGGGCTCCCTGCCATCGATAGTCCGATGCTCGGCCGTAGGATCGAGTCGGCGCAGAGGAAAGTCATTGGCGCGCAATGTAATCATGAGAGTATCTCCGTTGTGAGCATTCTGGCGTGCATGGTCTGTGGGGTAGGTGAGGGAGCGCAGGAACGACCCGTTCCTCTCCGGACCGTTGCCTGCGATAAGTGTTGGGACGAGGCGGTCAATTTCCCCGACCGCGAACCAGAGAAGATCGACGTCGAGCTAACAGCCGACCAGCTCCGTGTCGCACCAGCCGCCGATATCCGAGAAGGCACGCCAAGCACCTGCAAATACTGCGAGACCGAATGCTTATGGCATCGAACGCTGCATGGGCGCTGGCTTCTACTCGAACCCGGCGCCTACCCGACGTCGAAGATCCCACCGGGCAAACGCTGGCGCGTTGCTGGGGACGGCACAGCGGTTAACTTGGGCGGTGCCAACCCCACGGACGAGTGTCGGATCACCCATTTCGACGTCTGCCCTGCCAAACGAGCTCCGGAAGACGGCGCACTGTTACTCGCTATATGGCGAGGCAATCGCAGGGACTGGATGGTCAGACAGAACCTCTGACACTCCGCGTGGGTGGTCCGTTTGTCTGCCGGGCGGCAGTGTCGAGCGGTCAGTCGAACAGGGTTGGCAGGTCTGGTTTGTTCCAGTGCTCGTGGAGAAGCCGGATTTGGCTGTCGAGTACACGGGTGGTCGACAGTTCGGGCAGGTTGTCGATGTCGAACCAACCGATTTCCATGGTCTCGACGGGGCTGGGTTGGCCGTGGGAGAGGGTCTCGCACAGGAAGAACAGCTTGTACACGTGGTAAGGGAAGGCGGGCTGGTGGCCTTGTACGTCACGGTCGTGCAGGGCCACGAGCTTGCTGGCGCGCACGGTGATTCCGGATTCTTCTTCGACTTCGCGTTCGACGGCGAGTGAGGGTGGTTCGAGGACGTCGCACCAGCCGCCGGGCAGGGTCCATTTTTCGTCGCTGCGGTCGCGGATGAGCAGGATGCGGCCCTGGTCGTCGAAAACACCGCCTCGGACGTCGACTTTGGGTGTCATGTACCCCTTTTCGAGGAACACGTTCTGGGCCAGGTCCTGGGCGGTGCCGTTGCTGATCAGGGCGAGCAGGTCGACGGCGATCTGCTGGGCCTGCTCGTAGCGTTGCCGGTCGAAGACGTCGGTGGCGAAGACCAGGCCGTTGTGCGCGAGGGCGGCCAGGGCAATCGCGTGTTGCCGAATCTGGGCCTCGGCTGTGGGTTGAGCGGTGTCCATTCGGGGTCCTTCGGTCTGGTCGGCGTTGTCGCAGTGGGAGTTCAGGGGGTCATGCGGTAGGTCGTGGATTGGCGTGGGGCGAATCCGAGCCGCTGGTAGAGCTGGTTGGCTGCGGTTTTCGTCGGGGTCGACGTGAGGTCGACTGTGCGGGCTCCATGGTCTTTCGCGATGGCCAGCGCAGCGGTGGTCAGGGCTCGCCCGGCGCCGAGTCCGCGGGCGGCTTGGTCGACGACGACATCTTCGATGCGTGCTCGCAGCCCTGTCGGGATCGTGTACATGACCAGTGTGAGCGCGCCGACGATCTTGCCGTCGACACGCGCGGTGAGCAGCCGCGTCGACGGGCAATCGATGACCGACTCCAGGCGGTCGCGGGTCAAAGGTGCTGCGGTGGTGGACAGTTGGGGCAGCAGGGCTGTCATCGAGGCCAGAGTCTGGTCGTCTACCTGGGTCACGATGTCGATCACCACCACCTCGGGTATCTGCGACAAGGGGGCTCCTTCTGTGCTGGATCACGGAATCGACGTTTCGAACTGGCCGAAAAGTGCAGGGCTGGAACAGGTTTCGACACATCCGCCGGGATTTCTCCAATGCGGCAGCGGCGACGTCGGCACCAGAGTATCCGTGGAGTACCCGGTGGACCTGCACCGGACACGAGCTCGTTGGTCGGCTTGTTCGCGCAACTTCGCGGGTTTCCAGTCAGTGCTCCCGCACGGTGGCGGTGGTCTGGACAGGTCGGGCGAGGCGGTGGACCGCGGTGGTCAGGTCGGTGTCGGTGGAACTGAAGATCGCGCTGCCCGCGACGAGGGTGTCGGCTCCGGCTTCGATTGTCTGCGGTGCGGTGATGGTGGTGATGCCGCCGTCGGCGACGAGTTCCACGGTGTCGAGGTCCAGGTTGTGGAGGGTGGTGCGCAGGGTGCGGATTTTGTCGATGACCGTGGAGTCGAAGGTGCTGGTGCCGGGGCGGCTGGTCATGAGGACGACGAAGTCCAGTCGCGTGAGGTAGGGGTCGAGGAGTTCCAGACCGAGGTCGGGGTTGAGCACCAGCCCTGTGCGAATGTCGGCCTGCTGGAGGGTGTCTAGTGCGGTACCCACGTCGGTGACGGCATCGACGTGGAAGCAGACCCGGTCGGCGCCGATGGTGATGAGGTCGTCGATGTAGCGCTGGGGTTGCAGGGTTTGCAGGTGGACATCGAGGGGCAGAGTTGTGTGCCGGCGGATGGCGGCGACGGTGCGCATGCCGAAACTGATCGCGGGGGTGTAGTGGCCGTCCATGATGTCGAGGTGCAGGTACTTGGCGGTGCTGGCCGTGACACCGTCGATGGCCTCGCGCAAGGCCAGGGGGTCTGCGCCGATCAGTGCCGGTGCGATGGATACGTTCATGCGAGAGCCTTCTGGGGGTGGGTGATTGCGGTGGTCAGGCGGTCACAGACGAAGTCGACCTCTGCCGGTGACAAGTCCGGGCGAATCGGCAAGCACAAGGTGTTGGCTGCCTGGTGTTCGGCATGTGGGTACTGTCCGTCGAACCCGTAGCGTGCGAAGGCGGGTTGGTGGTGGATGGCCACGGGGTAGCGGACGACGGCGTCGATGCCGTGCGAGCGCAGTTGTGCGAGCACGGCATTGCGATGAGGCACGCGGACTTGATACAGGTGGTAGACGTGGTCGCCGGGGCTTTGCGATGGCGGTGGAACCGCGATGTCGGCGTGCGTCAGGGTTTGGGTGTAGCGATCGGCCACGGTGCGGCGTTGGGTGTTCCAGCTGTCGAGAAGGTCGAGTTTGACGTCGAGGACGATGGCTTGGATCGTGTCGAGTTTGGAGTTCGCCCCGAGCGTGACGTGGTTGTGCTGTCCGTCCTGTCCGAGGCCGCGCAGGATCCTGATCTTGTGGGCGATGTCGGGGTTGTCGGTGACGACGGCTCCGGCGTCGCCGGCCGCGGCGAGGTTCTTGCTCGGGTGGAAGCTGAAAGCTGCGGCAGCGCCGAAGGTGCCGACGCGTCGGCCGTTCCAGGTGGCTCCGACGGCTTGGGCGCAGTCCTCGATGAGGGGGATCTGGTGCAGAGCGGCGATGGCGGTGACCCGGTCCATGTCCAGGCTGCGCCCGAACAGGTGGACCGCGAGGATGGCTGTGGTGCGCGGCCCGCACGCTGCGTGGAGCGCGTCGAGATCCATCAGATAGGTATCGGGTTCGCAGTCAACGAGCACGACCTTGGCTCCGACGGCGGCGATGGACGCGGCGGTGGCGTGGAAGGTGTTCGCGACGGTGATGACCTCGCCGCCGGGTCCGACGCCGAGCGCGGTCAGGGCGAAAGTCAGTGCGTCGGTGCCGGTGTTGACACCGATCGCGTGGGCAGTGCCGAGGTAGTCGGCGAATCGTTGTTCGAAGCGGGCAACCGTTTCACCGAGGATGTAATCACCGGTAGCTAACGCGTGCCTGATCTTCTCGGTGGTGGCGGGCAGGTCGGCGAACTGGGCACGGTGGTTGTAGCGGGGGATCTTCATCGCTGCTCCGGGGGAATGGGTGGACGGATCTGCACGATCGTTTTGCCGATGCCGCCGTGGGTCGCGCTGGCGGTGAGATAGGCGGGGGCCGCGGCGAGTCCGAGGACTTGTGTGGTCAGTCGCTTGACACAGATCCATGGTGACCACCCGGCTTCGGGGGCCTGCTGCAACAGATTCAGAGCCGTATGGAAATCGGCACGGCCGGCTCCGTGAGTGCCCGCCAGGTGGTACCGGTCCCGCGAACCGCAGGACTGGGTGGCTTCGGTTCGGCGCAGGTAGTCGATGTCGACGGTGTCGAGCCGGTCACCGGGTTGTGTGCCCGCGAAAAGCAGGAGCAGTCCATCTTCGGCGAGCATGTCCACGCAGGTCGCCAGCACATGCGGTGTGGCGGCGGCAGTGGCCACGACGATGCGCTGAAACGGTGGACGGTGCCGGTGGGTGTCAAAGACCCGCGAGGGCAGGGCGCGTCGACGGCGCAGGAACCCGATACGCGCGTCGCTGGGATTGAGCAGGACACACCGGTGGCCGGTGGCGGTGAGGACAGCGCTGATCAGGATCCCGGCCATCCCCGCACCGAACACCGCGACGACAGTGTCTGGTTTCAGGCCGAGTTCGGCAGTCACGGTATGCATCCGGGTGGCACAGTGCACCGCGCACGCCAGCGGTTCTGCGAACACAGCGACCCGGTCGGTGAGCCCGTCAGGGACCGGGACCAGTGCGGCACGCAGTTGGTGGGGTTCACCGCGGAGTTCGACGAGTTCGCCGAATCCGGATGTCCGATGGGCCAGCGTGGGATGCGGATCGAACACCACCGTGCGCCCCCGCAGGTCGGCCACGGCTGGGCTGCAGTCGAAGACGCTGCCGACGATCTCGTGGCCGAAGTCGCGACGCCCGAACCGGACACCGCTGATCTCCCGCAGATCCGAGCGGCAGACACCGACCACACGAGGTGCCAGAACAACATTGGCGGAGCCGAGCCCGCAGGACGCATCGGCAACGGTGGCGGTGGTGAGAAAGGCAGTGTGATCGCGGTGCTCGATGCGCCGATAGGACTGCACGTCGAGTGCGGTCATCTGAGCGCCTTCAGTTGATCGGCCACGGTGGTCGAGGTGTCAGCGTCGCGCGCGGGCCCGGACATGGTCAGGTCGACGACGACCTTGACGTGCTCGCCGAAAGGTCGTTCGCCTCGGGCCATGCCGGGGATGGCCTCGGCGGCTTCGTCGAGGGAGATCACGTGGCTGATGAGCCGTCCGAATCTGCTGGGAGCGGCGAGGAGATGGCGTTGGGCCTGATCGAGGTGGGCTGGTGACGTTCCGCGGTGCCCGGTCACCCGTACCCGCTTGCCCGAGGTTGTGAACACCTGGACGTAGCGGGTACTGGGGGACTGCCCGCAGACGTTGGCGCGCCGAACCGCCGACAAATCGATGCCGGGCAGTGCCGGGTGCCGCAGTCCCGCGGCGACGCCGCCGAACAGGTCGAGCACGCCCTTGTCGCACAGGCTCGCGGCGGCCGCACCGATGGCGGTGAAGGTCGCCTCGCGGGGCAGGCACACGAATGCGCCTGCGACGCTGGCTGGTTGCACCCGATCGGTGAGCGTGCTCGCGCGCAGCACACCGAGTTCGTCGATGTAGCGCAGGCGCGCGCGGCGCCGGTGAACGAGCTGCATTCGGTACCCGAGGTGCTCGCCCAGCATCGACACCAGAAGCGCCGCGCAACCGCTACCGAAGACCGCGACCGTTGCCTCCGGGCGGAGGTGCTCGACCATCAGCTCCCACCCGTAGAGGGCGGTAGCGACGGGTTCGACCAGCGCCCCGAGATCGACCGGGAGGCCCTCGTGCGCGGGCACAACCCCGCACGGGAGCGCGGCGGGCACATAATCGCGCAGGATGCCGTCGTAGCTGTGGCCCAGGATCACGTCCTGGTTTCTCGGGTCGACAGGATTGAAGATCTCGCAACCTCGTTTGTCCGGGTTCAGGGCGAGACCTTCATGGCCCAGGATCGTCGCTTGGTCAGAGCGTGCACCACGTTGCATCTGCAGGTCGGTGCCACAGACACCGACCCGCAGGACGCGACGGAGTCTGGGTAGTTCGGATGCGCCGGGCACCAGGCTGCGCCGAAGGTGCAGTCGATCTCCGCGGCGGACAAGGACTCGGTTGACAGCGGCGGTGGTGCTCATGCGGCGCACAATTCGGCATGCAGCGGGCGCACCGCATCGGCTGCGACGGCCAGCTCGGTGGGTGTGATGTCCTGGGCGAAGATCGCGGTGCCAATTTTGGTGAGCAGCGGGATGTTCTGGTTGCCGTCGCGGTGCCGTATCGAGTCGGCCAAGCCCGCTCTCAGCATCTCGTCGGTGATGCAGGTATGGCTCAACGGCAGCCCGACGCGAGCCATCAGCGCCAAGATTCTGCCCAAGCAATCATCGTCGATCAGTTGGCGTTGTTGGGCGAGCACGCACGACAGCGCGATGTCGATCGCGACCGCTTCGCCGTGATACAGCTTCGGTCTCGCCGCGAGCTCGAACGAGGGGCTGAACGTGTGGCCGAAGTCGGGCAGTCGGGCGAGATTGTCTTCCCACAGGTTCGGTTCCAGCTCCTCGACGATCGCGGTGATCGCGGCATCGATGATGGGACCACTGATGGTGGTGTCGGCCCCGAAACCGGGCGCGGTGCTCCATTCCCGTTCGATACGTTCGAACAGCCCACTGTCTTTGACCAGCGCGATCTTGAGAATTTCGGCCATCCCGTTGGATATCTGACGGGCCGGCAACGTCGCGAGGAAGCACGGATCGACGAGTGTCTCGCTCGAGGCGTAATAGGTCCCGAGCCGGTTCTTACGGCCGTTGAAATTGATCCCGGTCTTGACTCCCACCGCAGCATCGACCATGCCCAACAGGGTGGTCGGCACCCGGACGTACGGCACTCCGCGGCGATAGATGCTCGAGGCGAACCCGACGACATCGGTCAGGACCCCACCGCCGACAGCAACGACAGCATCGCGACGCCGGCTGAGTCCGAACTTGTCGTACTCGCGCACGATCCGGTTCACGGTCTCGGAGTTCTTGGTGCGCTCGGTCGTTTCGATCGGCACCACGGTGCAGCGTGCGCTGTAGGTGTCGAAGTAGGCCAGGATCTGGTCACCGAAGAAGCTCATGACCGTCGAGTCGACGAAGACCAGGGTGCGGCGATTGCCGATGCCTACCGCGTCGGCCAGGTCGCTGTTGTCGGGGTCCAGGCAGTCTCGTGTTCGTCGGATTCGGTAGCAGATCGTTTGTGTCGCAGCGACACCCCAGACGCGGTCCATGTCAGTGATTCCTTTCCCCGGGCCCGGCGGTTGCCGGTAGCGATCGCGTGCGAGCGAAAAGCCCGGCACCGCGCAGTGGATCGAGCCCGTCGGATTCCAGCCGCGAAATCCGGTCGCGAAAGACAGTGGGCTGGTGAGTGGAGACGAGGTAGAGACCGTCAGCTTCCAGGCAGCGGTACATGCTGTTCATGTAGTGATCGGTGAGCGTGTCGACGACCCCGCCGGACATGAACACGTGATCGATGCGCGGATCGATGGTCAGCAGATACAGCAGTGCTTTCGCCAGTGGTGCGGTCACCGAGTCGAGAAACGTTGTGGCATACGCGTTATCGGCTTCCAAGGCGGTCCGCAGTCGAGCCAGCGGCGTCGGTTCGGTGTTCGCGTCCGCGCCCAGGATGCCGGCCAGCTGCGCCAGACGGCGGTCGATCGCCTTTCCCGCCGCGATTGCGGAGACGTGCCCGACAGCGCCGCAATCACACACTGGCGGATCGGTCGATAGCTGTGCGGTGACAACAGCTGGCAGATGCCCGATTTCGCCTTGAATCCCGTGTACGCGGTCCAAGACCACCGCACCGGATTCCACATCGATCGTGCGCGCGGCGATCCCGCTGCTGACTGTCACCGCCGCAACGGTTTTCACGCCCATCGCACGGACCGCTGGCCGGTGGGCGATGGCCAGCGCGAGACTGGTCACGTCGTTGACCACCCACCACCGGGTTCGTGGTTCGTTCTCCCGTAACGCCGCTCGCAGATCGAAGGGGTCGGCACTGTCGCCCCACAGCGGTGCACTGGCCAGGATCTGTCCGGTGTGTCCGTTGGTCGCGGCACCGATCGAGATCCCCACATCGGAGGCACCGGGATGAATTTCGAGCAGCCGACGGGTCTGAGCGAGAAGAAATTGCACCATCAGCTCGCGCAAAGAGTCGGTATTGCTCCCGGTGCCGGCCTTCGTCACGGCCGGGTGCCGGTCGTGATCGGTGAGCTCTCCGGCGGGGGACACGACCGCGCAACGCCACCACGTCCCGCCGAGATCGAACACGATCACCGGACGGTTCGCGTCAGTTACGTTTCCCATTTCACGCCTGGCCCGGGTGGGCTGCGGCATCGGCCAGGATGTACCCGTCCTGGCCGAGTACCACAGCCGCCGATGTCACCGCAGCCCCCGTTGCGGGCGTGAGGATTTGCGCCAGCGCCGCTCGCTTGCTGCCTCCGGTGGCGAGCAGGATGCGAGTCGGCACGGCCTGTAGATAGTTCAGGCCGAGGCTTACTCGCTGTTCGCCGTGATAGGTCGTGGCCACCACCCGCTGGTACGGGTCTTCGCGGAGAGTGTGATCGAAGATCGAGGCGGTGTGACCGTCGGTTCCCAAGCCGAGCACCGCGATATCGGGAACACCCTCGGCGCGCAGTAGCGACAGCTGTTCGTCATACGCCGCAGCAGTTTCGCGACCGTCGCCGCTCACTGGAATCGGGTGCCAGGTAGCGCGATGGCCCGGGTCGGTCAGGCCAAGGGCGCTCTCGATCAACCCATCCGATCGGTCGGCTAGCTGTGGCGTCACCCGCTCGTCGGTCTGAACGAAAACTACTTTGGCCCAGTCGATATCGCGCCTCGTCAGCTCGCGGTAGGTCGACACTGGTGTCGTTCCGCCGGCGACTGCGATGAGGCATTCGCCCCTGGCGCTGATCGCCGAATGAACGTGTGTGGCAATCAGATCAGCAGCCGCCGAGGCTAGATCGGCGGGTGTGTCGCGGAACATACATGTCAGCGGCATGAACATCTCCTGGCACTGGACGGATCAGATGCCGGTGGCGGTGTGGCTGGCCAGTGCCCGACTCAGGATGGCGTGAGCCTCCTCGCCGTAGACAGCCGTCGCCGCGAGCAGATCGAAGGTCCGCTCGACCAGTTCGATCTCGCCGCTCTCCGTGTACTCGATCGGCCCGGTGATCCCCTCGCTGTCGACAACGATCGTGTCCTTGATGACGAAATTGATCGCAGGCGCGACGAATTCGGCACCGAGGGCGATGATGCCGATCTTGACGTGGTCGCGGGCGGTCAGTATCTCTGTCAGGTGCTGGATCTGGGCGGCCATCACCTCAGGGGTGCCGACTGTGAGTCGCAGCGCGCTCTCGTCGATGAGCATGTGGAACTCGTGCTCGGGCAGGTCGAGTACGGCCTGGCGTTCCATGCGTGCGATCGCGGTTGCCTCGCTGTCGTCGGCCAGGTTCAGCACGGCCGAGCATTTGGTGAGGATGGCGCGAGCGTAGTCGTGGGTCTGCAGTAGCCCGGGGATGATTTTGGGGTTGTAGCTGCGATGATTCTTGGTGTTGGCCTCGATGGGAATCAGGCTGCGCTGCAACGTTTCCAGCCCGCCATCGGTGATGTCGTACCAGCTCTTCTTCGACATGGTCATAACCTTTCCTAGATATTTCGATGGTGATAGAAGATGGAGTGTCCACTGGGTGTGGTCAGGTGAGTCGGGGGCGTTGTCGGGTCGCTGTGCGCGGGTTAGGGCTGGAGGAACAGTCGCTCGTTGGGGAGTCGGGGCAATCCGGTGCAGTGCCCGGGGTAGATGGAAACGGTGCCGGGGCGGCTGCCGGCCACGTCGCAGACGAACACCAGAGCGGCCGTCAGACACGCGGCGAAATGCACTTGCATACCGGCTAATTCGACTGTGAGGCGAATGTCGGGCTCGTCAGGGCGCGGTGACCGACCGCCGTTGTTCATTGTCGGGTCTGCCTCACGATCGATCGCGTGCATTCGATCACCAAGGCCTCCCTGGTTATGCTTCCAAGCAATGAGGGGCACCTGCTGGCAGTTTGCCGCGGATTCCCCAGGACGGGTTCTGGTTTCAATCGTGGTCCGCCAGTAGCATCGGCGGGAACCGCGCAGCGGTGGCCTACCGTAGGCGTACCGTGGGCATTTCCCAGGTCAGGTCCTGAAAAGTAGGGGGCGGCGATGATACGAGGGCGGGAATGGACCGGCTTCGAAGCTGCTGCGCTTCAAGAGGCGATGCGTAAGTCGATCCGGCAGTTCGCCGCACTGCTGGGCGTCGAGACAACCACGGTCAACAATTGGCGCTCGGGGCTCAGTGCGGTCAAACCCCGCTCTGTGACGCAGTCGATCCTGGACACGACCTACGCCCAACGCACAACCTCGGAAGACCGGGCACGATTCGAGGAGATCGTGGCGGAAGGGGAGGTCGCGTGGAAGAACCGACGAGCAATGTCTTCGCGCCATGTCCCACCAACAGCCGCCGGTGCGCTACTGCCGCACGACGGTTTCATCCGTGACCGATTCGGTGTGCCTGACGCGGGCGCAGTGGGGGAAGGTTCGTCGAACGAGGACACGGTGTTGGTGGACGTAGACGACTTCCCCGCCCTGGTTACCGACATCGAGACCGCTTTCTGGGCGGCAGGCAATGTCGCCGATGCCGGGCCGTTGCGCCCGATCCCCGCGCTGATCGCCACAAGCCGAGCTGTCACACGACTCAATATGGCGGGCGAGTACACCGCTCTCGCGGCGATACTGGCGCCATTGATCACCGATCTGTACCGCCACGCCCTCGAAGGCCGCCCTGTCGAACAGCGCAGCGCGTGGGACACGTTGGTGCAGGTAGCTTTCGACACCTCAGTGGTGATGCGAGCCCGCGGTCATCTTGCGCTGGCTTGGTCGGCCGCGCGGGCAGCCCAGGACGCTGCGCGCACCATCGACAGCCTGCCCGGGTTCGCCGCTGCGACGTTCGTCAGCAGCCAAGTGCTGCTGGCTCGACCGGGCTCGATGAAAGCCGCCTTGGATTGTGCGGAAAGCACTGCGGCCATGGTGGGCCCGCGAGCACGGACCGCCAACGATATCCAAACGGTGGGGATGCTGCACCTGCAGGCATCGCTGGCGACGGCCGCTTTCGGCGGGGATCCACACGATCACTTGGATCACGCCGCCGAGTACGCCGCACGGCTGGACCGCCCCGTCGCGACAGATAGCTCATCGATCATCGGAAACACCACGTTTGGCTCGTCGAACGTAGCGCTGTGGAAAATGTCGGTGGCCATGGAGGCGCGCGAGCCAGACACCGTGCTGGCCCTCGCGCAGAACCTGGATCCTCAGACGTTGCCGACCGCGGGCCGGGCCGCGCAGTACTTCGTAGAGGTGGGGCGCGCGGCCGCGTCGCGTGGTGATTACACGGTCGCTCTCGATGCCCTGCTGCGAGCTGAACGCATAGCGCCAGAGCAGGTTCGGAACGTGGATACCGTGCAAGAGGTCGTCGGCTTCATGATGGGCAAAGCCAAGCACGGCCTCACAACTGGCGAGTTGGGCAAGCTTGCTCAGCGTGTAGGCGTAGTGATGGCCTAGGTCGGGCAAACCCTGTGCACGACTGCCATGATGGGGCTCATGAGAGAGCGCACTCGGGTGCTGTACGCGATCGTGACCGGTGCGTCACCGGCCGACACGGTGGGCGAGCTGGTGGCATTGGCGCAAGCCGACGGCTGGGACGTATGTGTCGTCGCCTCGCCCAATGGCGCCCGTTTCATCGACGCTGACGCGTTGGCGGCGCAGACCGGATATCCGGTGCGCTCGGAGTTCAAGAAACCCGGAACTGATGATCTGCTGCCCTCAGCCGATGCCATCATCGCGGCGCCCTTGACCTCGAGTTCGTTGGCGAAATGGGCCACAGGCATCGGTGACACGTTGCCGCTTGCGCTGCTGGTAGAGGCGGTCGGAGCTGGCTTGCCGGTGGTGGCGATCCCACACTCGAAGCGGGAGCAGATGAACTTCCCGGCCGTACGCGAGGCAAAAGCCCGTCTCGCGGAGTGGGGCGTGCGATTCGTGCGCATCAGCGACGATGCCGACACCGGCCCGCTGCCGTGGATGGCTGCGCTGAAGGCTCTCAGCTCGGACTGACACTCAGCTGATGGTCGTGCGGCCGAGTTGATTGTCAGCGGCGTTGGGGATCGATGACGCGGTCCAATGCCCGTTGGATCAGCTTCCGTGCATCAGAATCTGTGACAGCAGCATCGGAAAGTCGCTGAAAAGTCTTCTCGTACAGCGCGATTTCCCCAGGCTGAGTGACCGTGATCGCCGCGGTGGGAGTTTCCAGGTGAACCTCGTCCGCGTCGAGCAGTGTGAATGGCATTGTCGGGCACTGGAACTCGGCGGGCTGAGCAATGATGCCGAGCGTTATGCGGGGTTCGTCCATCGCGGTGAGAAGGAATTCAAGCTGTTCGAGCACTGTCGGGAGGTCGAATCCCCGGGTGTAGAGCGCGTCCTCGTAGACGACGAGTTCGAGTTGCTGTGAGCCGGCTTGCAGTCGGGCTTGCCGATCGAGGCGGGCTTGGACGGCGCTGTTCAAGTCGTCGAAACCACCGACGAACGCAATGCAGCGGTCCAGAACAGTCGTGGCGTATGCGCGCGTCTGTACCAAGCC
Source organism: Nocardia sp. NPDC058640 (assembly GCF_042716995.1). Lineage (NCBI taxonomy): Bacteria > Bacillati > Actinomycetota > Actinomycetes > Mycobacteriales > Nocardiaceae > Nocardia > Nocardia sp. NPDC058640. The sequence goes on along the minus strand of NZ_JBHXRG010000032.1, from coordinate 43,377 downwards.
GGGGACGAGTTGGTTGTCGTAGACGCGGATCTTCTTGGCGGTGGCTTCCCGCTCGGCGAGGTTGTTTTGCAGGCTTTGCGAGCTTCTCCTGCGCCACTCGGTGTAGGAGGTGTTGATGCGTTGAACAGTCGCCAGAAGGCCGGCGACGCTCAGATGGGCGTCGGTGGCTAGGCACCATGCCCTGATGTCGTTCTCGGTGGGGATGTTGGCCCCGTTCTCCAAGCGACTCACCTTGGAGTTCGACCAGTTCACACGGCGCGCCAATTCGCGGCCGGTGAGCTTCGCGTGCTCGCGGAGCTCACGCAGCCGTGCTCCTAGTTGTTCGAGGTCTTGTTGAGCAGTTGTCACGGCCTCAAACGATAGCCGTCACCGCTCGACTCCCGGTCGGTGGTGAACGTTCGACCCTGTGAGGAATCGCCGACGGGCCGGATTTGGGCGCGCATCGCAACCTCGATGCACTGTTCGTGCTCCGGTGGACTGATGATCGCCAGGGTTGCGAGGTCGGCAAGCGGTACCCCCGACAGCAGGAATGTTCCCGATCCGGTGTCTTCGAATTCGACGCTGAAGCAGGTTCCGTGCTCGAGATGCGCGAGCAGGGAATGGGGGATCTCGACGACCCGATCGCCTCGGCCCTCGACCTTCCAGCCTTGAACGATGTAGCTGTCGCGATCGGTGGCGTACAGCGTCGGTGATCCACCGTTGCGGGTGTCTCGTCCGAGGAATCGCAACGCAACCACTGCGTGTCGCACGCTCAAAAGTTCTGTCACAGAAGACAGTCTCGCAGAACAAGCAGGTAGAGGCAATAGGTATGAGTCTATTCAGAACGGCATGGAACGCCCTGAGGTATGGTGGGCCAAACTGATTCAGGCCCCGCGACATCGCAAGGGGCACTGAACAACTCAGCGAGATGGGGCAAAATGGCTGGATACAACACCGATCTCGTAGCCGACATCGCCCTGCATCAGGCGGTGGCCAGACCTCACGCCCATCGGAACGCGCTGGGCTACCTACGGATCGACCTACTCGAAGAACGTGTGTCCGCGGCGACAGACATCATCACCAGATCCGCCGAGGCGCACGGATGCCGATTGCTGCGGATGGTGCACGGCGAACCGCGGGACGACCCGATCGGCCAACTCATTCGACTTGTCCACCAGTACGACGTCGACGTGGTCTTCGCGCCTAGCGCAGCCCATTTCGAGGGGGCGATACCCCCGAACCTTGCCCTGTTGTGTGACGTCGTGCTCGTCCGTTCGCGACGGAGATACCCGCGGTGGCTTCGGGCCATCATCGGCGGCTGCGAGACGGCCTGATTGCTGCTACCCGCTCACAGCACCCGATGGAGGTTGAACATGTATCGAATTCCGCGCGAAGGGATCCAAGCGTTGCGTGCCCTCTTCTGGCCGGACGCGCCAGCTGGCCAGGCACCTACCGAGAACGCCTCGCTTCCAGAGGTTCCATCGTCCGAACAGCCTGCGCGAGACTCACTCGCGCCCAACAGTGAAGCGCGGCGCGACTTTTCGCGACCTGGGCAATTACCAGAAATTGACAGCGAAACACGAAATCTTTGACGTGATGCTGGCCGCTACCTCAAAATCATCGCTGCCACAACGACTTACACAAAGGACTGATGGTATGCGGACTCGATTTCTCGGCAAGAGCACTCGGAACAACGGATCGCCGACGCTCTACGCGACCGAACGTGGAACCTACATCGTTCAGGGCTGGCGGGTTCCGGGCAAGGATCAGCACGTCGAGATTCCATATGAATTGCTGACCTTTCTCGAACGGGGGACCTGCTTCAATGTCAAGCTCGACGACACCGGCAAGGGGACGTTCTTGCTGACGGGTACTCCTGTCGTCGACGCGGAGGTGCTCAACAAATTCGACGTGCCTGACCACGAGCTGTGCATCGAGGTTCCGATGGGGGTTGAAGTCCGGCCGGACGAGCCGTCGGCTGTGCTCGGGTCGTGACCTGCCGGTCACCGGATCAATTGGGGGACTATTGGTTTCAGACGTGAGCAAGGATCAATTCGCTCGGCAGGCATTCGGTGCGCGGCTGCGAGAGTTGCGGATGTCCGCGGATCTCAGCGGTGTCGCTCTCGCGGTTCTCGCCGGATGGAGTGGCGCCAGGGTCACTCGGTATGAACTCGGTCAGCGTTTGCCGTCGCGGTCTGATCTTCATATCTGGTGCCGATTGACAGATTCGGAGGATGATTTCTCGGATCTCCTCGCGTACTCGCAAAATATTGATACTGCCTACATGGAATGGCGGCGGATGAAATCGCGAAATGTCCAGGAACGGACGGGTCAGATCGAAGCGGCAGCCGAGATGATCCGGGGCTACGACCCCACGCTGATTCCCGGGTTACTACAAACGACGGAGTACGCGACAGCAGTACTTCGGACCTGTCTCGAGTTTGTGGAATCCGGCGAGTCGGTTGAGGCGGCAGTCGAGGCGCGGATGAACCGCCAGAATGCGGTGCGCCAGGGGCGTGCACGCATGCACTTCATCATCGCCGAGCAAACTCTCTACACGGCAGTCGGCGGAAACGCCGTGCTGGAGGGTCAACTCGAACATCTGCTCACCTGCACCAACTCGACCCGTGTCACGATCGGTCTCATACCCAAGGACGCGGTATTTCCCGGCCCTGCGCCCGACTTCCTCATGTTCGATCAAGTCGAGGTTGCACTGGAGACGGCTTCGGCGGGGTTGGCGATCAGGCAACCTGGCGAGATCTCGCTGTATGAAAGGATATTCGAGCGTCTCGCTGCTCAGTCCGTGGTCGGGGATCCGGCGCGTGCCCTCATCTGGAATGCGATGGTTCACGTCCGGAAGAAGGGTACTGAACAAGCGGTGTAATGGCCCCGATCGGGGCCTTTTGGCTCACGACGGTCGCGCCGAGGTCAGGTGGGAAGACCTCGGCGCGACTGTTCGCCTATACGGATGCGGCGTCGTACGCGGCGATGACATCGCCGGAGATCCGACCGCGGCTGGAGACGGTGTGGCCGTTGTCGCCGGCCCAAGCGCGAATGGCGGTGAGGTCGTCGCGGCGGGCGGTGACGCCAGCCGGTGACTTCGCTGCGTGGCGACCTGCGGACGTCTTGGCGCGGCCAATTCTGCGGGCGTACGGGAGCCACTGGTCGAACGCTTCGCGCAGCTTGGCTGCGTTCGCGTCGGACAGGTCGATTTCGTACGCGACCCCGTCCACCCCGAACGTAACGGTCTCGTCGGCCTCGGAAGTGCCGTCGAAATCATCGACGAGGCTGACAACGACTTTGCGGGCCATAGGAATCCTTTTCTTTGGGGTACAGGGTGTGACACAGATCGTAGTAGAGCGGGTCGTGCCGAGCACGCCTAGTGTCAGGACCGAGGCGGCGGGTCACTCCCGGAAGGCACTCCAGGAGTGTATCGGATCGACTGCTGCAGAACGGGATTCGGCCACGGGCTAGGATATGTGCTGTTGGCGGGGGCGATGCTGTGCATCTATTAACGGTATTGCCGACAGTCACGATGAATAAACTGTGAGTGCAGCCATCGGTGTCGTGGAGGGAAATATTTTGGGGAACAAGCAGACTCGACAGCTCGCTCACGATCCAGGTTTCGGGGCCCGACGCGCACGTCGCTACACCGCAGCATTCGATTGGGTGATGGAATCGATTGAGACCGGCCACTACCTCGAAGCAGTAGCGGTTCTGGATTCGCTTCTCAGCGATCGTTTGGCGAGCCGATACTGGCGAATTCGCAAGGTGCAACCCACCGGCAGGGATACGGCAAAACGCCTTTGTGGGAAGCTGCTGAACGGTTTTGAGAAGACCGACAACCCGGCGGTCGAAACCGACCCTTCGTTTATCGCGGTCATCGAGGCCATCAGTGACTGGGCGGATGTCCGCAACGACGCGATACACGCGACGGCCAAGATCTTCGGCATCGAGGATCCCATCATCGGGTTCCATCGTGTACTGGCCATCCATCAGTCGACGGCGGTCGAAGGGGTGCGTCTGCTGCAGGCGTTCGATGAACTCGACACTGCGTCCCGGGAACTCGCTGGCCAGATGTCGGGCACATACCCGAATGCCTTCTTCCCTGACCGTCGGCCCCGATTGTCCAGTGAAAGGCGTCCTGTATCAGAACCTCTCGGAGCTGACAGCCCTGCGCCCCTAGACTGATGCTGGCACGTTGGCACCGCATTCTCAGGTGTGTGGAGTAGGAGCTTTTGGTGATCAAGGCAGTGGTGTTCGACGTCGGTGAGACCCTGGTGGACGAGACGCGGGAGTATGGCACTTGGGCCGATTGGTTGGGCGTGCCCCGTCATACGTTCGCTTCGGTGTTCGGGGCGGTGATCGCCCAAGGGCTGGACTATCGGCAAGCGTTCCAGGTGTTCAAGCCTGGGTTCGATCTCGAGAGCGAGCGTGAAGCGCGTGCTGCGGCAGGCAAGCCGGAGTGGTTCGGGGAGGGTGACCTCTATCCCGATGTGCGCCCGGCCCTGGCGAACCTCCGCGAGATGGGGATCTGGGTGGGCATCGTCGGCAACCAAACGGCCCGCGCCGGCGGCATACTGCGCGGGCTCGATCTGCCGACTGATTCCATCGCGACTTCCGATGACTGGGGAGTTCAGAAGCCTGACGTCGCGTTCTTCGAGAAGGTTGTCGAGGTCGCCGGATGCCCCGCGTCGCAGATCATCTACGTCGGCGATCGCATCGACAACGACATCACGCCAGCCGTGAAGGTTGGGATGCGAACCGCCTATATTCAGCGCGGGCCGTGGGGCTGGATCCACCGGGATAGGGACGACGTTCACGACCTGTCGGACTGGAGGATCAACAGCCTTTCCGAACTGCCGGGCATTGTAGAAGCCGAGCGCTAACCGGAAATCGAGTTGACGGTTGTGTGCCAGTCGTAGAGCCGCTCGTCCAGTGCGCGTACCTCGGGGAGCGAGTCCCATTTGCGCAGCCCCTGGCGAACGGCCTTGATGCGGTCGAGAGTCGTTGCGTACCAGTACTCTCCGATCGCGTCCAGTGCATCCTCGAGGTAGCCGCATGCCTGCTCGGGCAGCTTCTCCAACACGCATGCCGCTGCAGCGTCGGCAAGATAGACCGACCGCTGTTTCACCGATTCCGCAGGAAGTTCGTCGAGAACTCGACGCAGGGTGTCCAGCGCTTGGCGACCGTCTCCCGCCGATATCAAGGTGTTCGCTTTGAAGCCGGCGAGCCGAATTGGAGTGAACCAGTCCAACCACTCCGGTGACGGCGATTGCTGCGGATCGTGCAGCGCGTACGACTGTTCGGCGTGATGGATGAGGCTCAGCGCTTGCCGGGTGTTGCCGAAGCGTGTTTCCACTTCGGCCTCGACCGCATCGATCCACGCCGTCAGCTCGTGGTTCCCGTTGGCGCGGCGGGCGAATGCCCGTGCCGCGCGAACGCGCTCCCTTGCTTCCTCAGCTCGTTTCGCTTCTCCAGAGAACGCGGGAATGAACGCCATGTGCGCCAGCACTACGCATCCGAGGAGTGCGTCAGCTGCTTCGTGCGCGGCTTGGAGCGCGAGAACGAAACTGCGCTGCGCGGCCTCGGGCTGCTGAAGGTCGAAGAACTCGAGACGTCCTGCGAGCAGTGCCGATTCGGAAACAGCCTTGGCGAGCGACACTGCCGCCCTGACATCGATCTGCGGGAGGAGGTCGGCCCCCATCCGGGCGTGATCCGCGACGGATCGTTGCAGTTGGTTCGCGGGTAGTGACCAGTACATCCCGCGATGGGCGACCGTGATCGCCGCATAGTTCTTCGCGACAGACGCTGGCAGTTCTGTTCCACCCGCGACCCGGCGATACTGGGACAACTTTCGAGGCCCGGTGGCACCACTTTGTCCTCGAAGTGCTTGCCCCTCTGCATCATTCGGCCACGGTGGGATGAATCCCAGTTCCACCACGGGACGTTTGAACAGCGCCTCCAGCGCGGCTGCGTGCTCTGGATGCGGCCACGGTGGGGATTCGGACTCCCAACGCCGCACTGTGCGGGCCGCGACCTCGATTCGAAGGCCGATCGTGCGTGCGACTTCGGTCAGTGCATCAGCCAGGGCCGCCTGAGATCGGTACCCCAGCCCCTGGCGCGCCGCACGTAGCGCCGCGTTCCCACTGTTTCCCATGCACACGAGAATAGTCCGCTATCAGGACGTTGGCGAGGTCAGTGTTTCCCATCGGACTTCAAATGTCCCCATATTTGTCCTTCTTTCGACCGCCCGATGGGATCAGTCTTGAGCTGCTGGTTACCGAGGTTCCGTGCAGGTGCCAGCTCGAATCACGATTGTCGGCCGAGACGGAGTAAACGATGAACGAGCCCACCCCTTCACTTTCCGAAATGCTCGAGAATCTCGAGCGACTTGGGCTCGTTCGCTGGGGTGCGCTGCCTCGGCGCACCCCAGGCCGATACGCAGCGGCATTCGGGCCGGCGCCGGCCGACTACATCGGTGTCCTGCCCTCGCTCCCGGTCGCCGTCGCTTTGCATCGGTGGGCATCAGGAGAGACCTGGTGTCGGACCGCGAACTTCACTGGCATCGCGACGTCCACGGTTGAAGGGTTGCGATGAACCAGGCCGATGACCCCTTTGCCGTTGCTGATTCGCCACGCTCGCGCAGTCATTACTACCGGCACGTGTGCGGTCTGCCGACTCTTGTCGACCAGGCAACGGGGAGGATCACGATGCGTGCCGGCTCGACCGGGGCTGTGATGATGCCCGCCGATCTGGCGCAGCGAGTGAAGATCGAACTCGATCGCCGCAACGAGGGGCCGTGCCCGATCATCGGCCAGCCTCGCGCTGGAGTGTGGATTTACCTGGTGCGTTCTGATCTACGCCCGATTCTCGATCCCGCCGTGCTGGCACGGCTGTGGCAGGCGCGAGTGGTGGTCATCCGCGACGGAGATATCGCTTTGCCGTCGCCCGCGCCGGACCAGAGAGTTTCCAGGACCTGGATCGCTCCTGCCTCAACCCCTTTTCGGCCCTCCGGGACTACCGTTCTCGACTGCGTGCGCGAGTGCCTGGCAGTGTCGAAGCTTCGACCATCCTGAATCGTGCCCACGCCGCCACCTGGCGCAGGCTCGGCGAGCATTGACAAGCTATGTCCGCCAACGACTCCGGTGGACCTCACGTTTCTCGGAACGCTAGCCTGGTTTTCGCGGGTGGCGGAGATTGACCGAGCTGAGGCCATAAGGGGAGTGGATGTGATGCGGTCGCACAGGCGGACGCCGTCGAGGGAACTGAGTCCCGTGGAGGCATGGTGGCTCGACGGGGTCAACCATCTCGATCATGGTGACCTGGCCCGCGCGGAGGCATCATTCGCGACCGCGGTCCAGCACGATCCCACCGCTGCGGATGTGTGGCTCGGGATGCACGCCGTCGGTCTACGTCGCGACGAGGCGATCAAGGCCATGGCCAGCCATAGCGGTTCCTTCGGAGCCCTCCGGTCGAAGTTCGGCCGTAACCTCTCGTCGCGGTTCGACCTTGGCTTCTACGTCACGTACGGCTTGGAAACGCAAGCGCATCTGTGGTTGGCCGTTGTCGCCAAGCTGCTCCGCGACGGGAAGCTCGACTCGGCAGCGCAGTTCCTCGCGGCGACGACGGTCGACGACGACCCGGTTCGCCTCCTGAGAACTCGGCACGCGTTCATGAGCCAGGACTGGACCGTCGTGCTGACGTCCTCGCACGGTGTCACCGATGAGTTCATTCGCGATGAAGTCGAGTTGTACGCTGCGATGGCGCTGCTGGCCCAACAAATCTTCGACGAGGCGCTCGATGTTCTGAGCAAACTGCCACGGGCGATGCACGCCGAACGCGTATTTCAGGCTGAAATCCGTGTCATACGAGGTCTGTCCAATGAAGCTCTCGGTCGGAAGGAGTTGGCGCAACGCGACTTCCAGGCCGCTTACCGATACGCCCCGGAATTTCCGGGCCTGCTCGACAAGATCGTGCCGACGAACCTGGTTGCGGTGCCTACCCTGAGCCCAGTTCCCGTGACATCGCCAGTGCCCGTCGGTCCAGCACAGGTGCCGTCGATCGCCGCCGAGCCTCACGTACGTGACCGGGAGAAGCTGCTCGCCGACGCGCTGGCACGGCTCGACGCGATGATCGGGTTGGAACCGGTCAAGCAGCAGATCCAGTCGTTGGTCGCGCAAGTGCGTATGGCCCAGGTTCGCCGAAGTCGCGGCATCGCCGCAGATCCCGCACTGCAACACTTCGTCTTCGTCGGCCCTCCAGGCACCGGGAAAACCACCGTCGCGCGGATCCTCGGAGACATCTTCGCGGGCCTGGGACTGCTCGAACGAGGCCATCTGATCGAAGCGCAGCGCCTCGATCTGGTCGGACAGGTGCTCGGTGCCACGGCCGTCAAAGCCACCGCGGTAATCGACTCCGCTCTCGACGGGGTCCTGTTCATCGACGAGGCCTACGCGCTGAACAACAAGGGCTATCTCGGCGGCGACGCGTTCGGGAACGAAGCACTGCAAGTACTGCTGAAACGCGCCGAAGACGACCGCCACCGCCTGGTCGTCATCCTCGCGGGCTACCCGCGTGAAATCGCCGAAATGCTGGCCAGCAACCCCGGACTCGCATCGCGATTCACCACCAAGGTCGACTTCCCCTCGTACTCGCCGACCGATCTCACCGCGATCGCCCAAGCGGTCTTGCACAGCCATGGGAACGTCGCAGGCGATGAGGCGACCAAAGCGCTGCACCGGTGTTTCAAACATGTTGTCGCAGCGGGAGTTGTCGACGATCTCGGCAACGGACGCCTCGCCCGCGAGCTCTGCGCGAAAGCAGCCGCTGTGCGCGACCTTCGACTTTCGCGGTCGTTGGATGGTGGCGAACCTTCGAACGAAGAGATTGTCGCGATCGAGGCGCCCGACATTGAGGCCGCCTACAACGAACTCGTCAGAACCCATGTCGAGACAGGTCCGCCGGACGGCAGCGACCCTTCCCCAATGCCTCCATTCGCTAGCTAGCCTCGATCCTGCGAACTGCTCTGACGCAGGTCAGACCGTCAGTGCGGCGTGTAGTTCGGCGGCGAGGTGGTCCAGATGAGGATCGGTCATCACGGTGAGGTGGTTGCCGGGGACTTCGATTGTGTGGACGGATGGAGTGAAGGCGCGCCAACCGTTGGTAGGGCTGTCGGAGTGGCTACCCAGTGTTCGGTGCACGGCCGCGAGGTCGCCGGGAGTGGATCGGTGGCTTTGACCAGGACTATCGGGATCGGGGTCGGTTGGATGGTGTAGCGGGCCGCGGCGAGCACATGGGCGCGGAACACCGCATACATGCGCTGAACGATGCGTTCGGCGTCGCGGTCGGGGAGCAGTCCCGCGGTGGTGGCCTCAGCGACGATCGCCGTGAACAGTGCGTCGGGATCGGTGGTCGCGGAGAGATCTTCGCTGTTGAGGAAGTCGCTGGTGGTGGGGTTGGCTCCCCACATGAGGTCCATGAAGAACCAGCGGATGAGTTCGGGCTCGGTGACCGGCAGGTCCGCGGTGGCATCGGCGACGATCGTGTCGATCATGATCAGCTGGCTGACCTCGGGCGCACCCAGCTGGCGTGCCATCTCGTAGACGATGTATCCACCGAACGACCAGCCGCCAAGCAGATAGGGTCCGGACGGCTGCACGGAGCGGATGGCGCGCACATAGTTTTCAGCGAGTGCTTCGACAGTGTCGAGTGGTTGGCTGTCTGGAGTGAAACCAGGCGCTTGGAGGCCATAGACGGGACGCTCGCCGGGCAGTCGTTGTGCCAGGGCAACGTAGGGCATGATGCTTCCGCCGATGGGGTGGACCAGGAACAGAGGATGGCCGGTACCCTCGCGTAACAACGTCGCGCTGACCGAATCAGGTTGCACACCACTGTGTTTGGCGCTGATCAAGGCGGCGATGTGCGCCGGAGTCGGTGCGACCAGGAATTGGTCGAGCCCGATCTCCACGCCGAACTGGCGTTGAACGGAGAGCGCGATATGCAGTGCTGCAATGGAATTGCCGCCGCCGGCGAAGAAGTCGGTGTCGGGCCCGAACTCGCCCACGCCCACCGCGGCGGTGAACGCTTCGGCAACCCGCTTGGTCAGACTGTCGGGCTGGGTGGGCGCTTCGGCGGGAGCAATGTCGGCGGCGGCCAGTTCACGCAGCCGCCGGTCGTCGCGTTTACCGCTTGCGGTGCGTGGCAAAGCGTCGATGACATGGATTCGAGCGGGGACCATGTAGTGCGGCAACTGTGCGCGAAGCGAGGCCTGAATGCTGACGAGGTCGGTCCCGGCTACGGTGCCGGCCAGAAAGGCTTCGAGGATGGTCTGCCCGTCAGGGACGGCTCGCGTCACGACAGCGTGATGTGTAGCGGTGGGCGCGCTGACTGCCAGTGCTGCTTCTACCTCGGCGGTCTCGACGCGGAACCCGCGAATCTTGACTTGGCCATCGACACGGCCGACCATACGGACGTCCCCCTCGGGCGAACGAACCGCGAGGTCACCGGTGCGATACATCACGGTGCCGCGCGGGGCGGCGAGAAACCGCTGCGCGGTCAGGCCGGGCCGGTTGAGGTATCCCCGTGCGACACCTAGTCCGGTCAGATAGATCTCGCCGGTAGCGTTCGCGTGCACGGGCCTGAGCTGATCGTCGAGAATGTGGACATCCAGTCCGGCGATCGGCTGGCCGATAGCCGGTTGTGTGGGGTACTCCGCAGCACATCCGTGGAGCAGATTGCTCAGTGCGACATGGGTTTCCGTCGGGCCGTACTGGTTGTCGAGAGTGACCGCGGGGTTGGCGGCGCATAACTCGCGGATTTCGTCGGTGATCCTGAGCTGTTCGCCTGAGGACACGATCGTCATCAGGCCAACGGGGTAGGTCTGGGTAGCCTTGGCGGCGGCAGCCAGGGACTGCAGCGCCACAAAGGGCAGGAAAACGCGGTCGACCTGTTCGCTCGTCAATACCCGCAGTAGCTGGCGAGGGTCGGTGCGCTGCTGGGTCGACATGAGTCGTAATGTCGCGCCACTGCACAAGGTGGAGAAGATCTCCTGGAACGACACGTCGAACGTCAGCGGCGCGAGTTGCGCTGTGCAGCGGCCAACGCCAGTGGAATTGCGTTGGGTTGATTCAAGATTCGCCAGTCCGTGGTGGTGCATCGCTACGCCCTTGGGCTCGCCCGTTGACCCGGAGGTGAACAGAACGTAGGCCAGGTCGCTGGGCGACAGTGCCGGTGGAAGTGATGAGTCGTGGTGGTCCGTCGTTGGTGTGATGAGGGCGTGGCCGTCGTGGTCGTCGATGATGAACTCGGGTCCGGCGATGGCGAGCATCGCCGTGCTCCGCGACTGCGGGGAATCGGGGTCGATCGGGACTGCGGCCGCGCCCGCTCGAAGTGTGGCTAGCAAGACCGCGATCTGTTCCCGGGAACGACTCATCCTCAGTGCGATGCGGTGCCCGCGCTGCACACCGCGTCGGTGTAGCTGTAGGCGCGCTTGGTCAACGTGTGCGGCCAGGTCCGCATACGTCCAGTTCCCGTGGTCATCAGCCAATGCGACGGCGTCAGGGAAGAGCGCGCACGCATGGTCGAAACGCTCCATCACGTTGGTAGTCGCGAAATTGGTTGGTGCGCAACCTGGTTCCCGCAGAATGGTCCCTAATGCGTGAGTGAAGGCGCGGACGTAGTCGTGGCGTTGCCGCTCGGTCACCCCATTAGGCGCCGCGCCGAGATTGAGCTGAAGTTGGTGACTGGCGGGGTGGACCGCGGCGGTCACCATCAGCGCGAAGCTGGTCTCCTCGTAGGCAGTGAACGCGTCCAACGTGATCGCGTCAGTGTCAAGTAGTTCGCTGACTTGCCGGTAGTTGACGTAGTTGAAGGCAGTGTCGAATAGGTCGCCGTGCTGATCGAGGATCGCCTGCAGCGGGTATCGCCGATGTGGCCGAGCGGTGGCCTCCGCAGTGCGAACCTGGTGGACTGCCTGGTCCCACGTGGTCACCGACCGCGTGAACCGGACGGGAACGGTGTTGAGGAACATTCCCGCGACGGACTCGATCCCCGGCATGGCCGGGCGCGCGTGGGTCACCATGCCGGTGACCAGTTCGTCGGTGCCCGTGAGGTGACCCATGGCCCAGCAGTGCGCGGTCAGCAGCACGCTCTTCGCTGGAATGCCGCGTTGCGCGGTGACTGCGAACAGGCCGTCGGCGAACCAGCGCGGCAAGGTCGCTGTCGTGGTGGTTGTCCCGGTAGCCCGAACGGGCTCATGCGCCAGCGCCGACTCGAGCCTCGACGGGACGGCGCCGGTGAGGTACGAGCGCCAATACCGTTGCGCCGCGCCGTCGGCGATGCAGTCCTGCTGAGCGCGAACGAATTCCGAGAGGGGTGTCGTGGGAGAGGGTGTCAGGTCGGAAGGCGCGGGGACTTGGCCGATTTCGTACAGGTAGGTCTGGAGGAGCTCGGAGATCACGGTGGCCGCGCTCCACCCATCGAGGATCGCGTGGTGGAAGCTGAACGTGATGGATACGGCGTCGCCAGCGCCGGGGCATACACGGAGTCGCCACAGCGGAGCTGCGGTGATGTCGTAGGGGTAGGTCCGCATTGTCTCGGCGTGATCGTCGACGAGCTCATCGACAATCACTAACGGCGTCGGGACTTGTCGACGCACGATCTGCACGGGCTGGCTATAGCTGACCAGATCAAAACTCGATCGCAGCGCCGGATGGCGCGCAGTGATGCTTTCGGTGGCCTCGGCGAAGGCTTCCGGCTTCCATGGCATCGTCAGCTGGTAGCGGAAGACGTCCTTGTACTTGCTCGAATGGCGTTCTTGCAGAGCGTGATACAGCATTCCCAGTTGCATCGACGATGCTGGGAACGCGTCCTCGGAGTGGGCGAGGATCGCGCGATCAGTGATCGGAACGAGGCCAAGTCGCGTCGGCAACGCAGCTGCCGGAGCGGTGACAGTCTGGTGTTCGACGAGACGGGCCCAGTGCCGAATCGTTGGTTGATCAGCGAGTTGCTCGAGATCGATGGACAAGTGACGGCTTTCGATCGCGGCGCGCAGTCGCAAGATCTGAAGTGAATCTCCGCCGGCACCGAAGAAGTCAGTGTCGAGGTCGGAAGGTCGCGCACCCATCACCTCGTGCCAGGCGTCGGCCAGCAGGACCTCGGTCTCGGTGGTGGGCGCGGTCATTTGACGCAGCGGAGGCAGGTCGCGTCGGAGCCGCGATAGTGCTGCACGGTCAGCTTTGCCGTTGTGGGTGACGGGGATAGACGTCACGGGCACCAGAACCGGGATAGCGAACGCGGGAAGACGGTCGCGCAAGAACTGTTCGACCGCAGCAGTATTTGCTGAGCCTCGGTAGTAGCCGACCAGGCCGTTGTCCCCGTTGGCATTCGGTTCGTTGAACACGGCCGCAGCGCTCACGTCTGGCGCTGCGGCGAGTACGGCGCGGACCTCACCCAGGGCGATGCGATTGCCACGAATCTTGACTTGGTCGTCGAACCGGCCGAGATACTCGAGATTTCCGTCAGCGCGCCAGCGAACCCAGTCGCCGGTCCGGTATCGGCGGCCGCCGGCAACGGTGTCGTCGTCAACGAAGGCAGCAGCGGATTCGATGGGGCGCTCGTGGTAGCCGCGCGCCAGACCGACGCCGACGATGTTGAGCTCTCCCGGTGCGCCGAGCGGGGCTCGTCGTCCGGTCCGATCCAGGACGAGGAGTTCGATGTTGTCGATCGGCGTGCCGATCGGAACGACGTCGATCGATGTCGCCATGTCAGCGGTGACCTCGAAGGAGGACACGTCGACGGTGGCCTCGGTAGGTCCGTACAGGTTAGCGAGCAGTGTCTTTCCTAGCCCTAACTGGCTGAACAGCTCACCGAATCTGCGGACTGAGGCAGCTTGCAGCGCCTCGCCGCTGCACACGATCAGGCGTAGCGAACGCAGTATGGGGGTTCGGTGACGTGCTACTTCATCGAGGAAGGCATCGAACATCGATGGCACGAAATGGAGGACGGTGACCCCGTCGCGAGCAATGGTGTCGACAATTTTGCGCGGGTCAGTGTGGGCGTTGTCGGGCAGAATAGACATTTGCGCTCCGGCGTGCAGCGGCCATATCAGCTCCCATACCGACACGTCAAAGGTGAATGGAGTCTTGTGCAAGACAACATCATCGCGGGTCAGCTGGTATCGGCGTTGCATCCACTGCAGCCGGTTGACGGCGGCTCGGTGTTCGACCATGACGCCTTTGGGGCGTCCGGTCGTTCCCGAGGTGTAGATCATGTAGGCGAGGTCGTCGGGTTCGACCGCAACTGATGGGAGATGCGCCCGGTCTCGGGTGGGCGAGGGTGAGACCACCTCAGCTATTTCATTCACGTCGGTGACGAGGGCAGCGTCGGTGATGACGAATCGTGCACCGCTGTCAGTGATCAATTGCTTGATTCGTGCGACGGGATAGTCGGGTGAGATCGGCACGTAGGCACAGCCCGCGGCCTGTACCGCGTGGACGGCGACGACGAGCTCCGCAGTTCGACGCAGCACGACCACAACGAATTCTCCTGCTGCTACACCTTTTTCCTGCAGAGTGGCGGCGAGGTTGTGTACTCGACGCCCGAACTCGGCGTAACTGCACTGCTCAGGTTCTCCCGCGGCCGACATCGTGCGAAGCGCGGTGCGTTCGGAATAGGTACGCACTGCCTGATCGGTCAGGCTTGCGAGAGTGTCGTTGGGGGCGAGTCCGACTACCGTTCCTTGTTCGAACATGTTGAGCGCATGGGTATCCCGGCGGTTCGGTGCGCCCAGTACGGTGACAGGAGCGTGGGGAGTGCTGATAGTGGTGGCGATGGTGGACAGGACCGCGCCGACGGCGTCTGTGATCGACAGGTGGGTGTCGAAAACGTCGCCGGCGTAAAATACGTCGACGTCGACGGTGCCGTCGTATGCGTACTCGTTGACGATGATGTTTACCGCGTCCATCGCGTAGCCTGCGGTCACCGTGGTGACGTCGTCACGGATGGCCGCGAAGTGCTGGTCGGTGGGGAATTTGTTATAGGTCAGTCGCACATCGAACAGCGCTGTCGTCTCGGGCGAGGCGGTCCGCACTGCGCGAGCGAGGTCTCCATAGGGAAGCCGTTGTCGATCTTGCAGATCGTGTAATTGGTGAGCGACATCGTCAACGAGGTCGCCGACCGTCGCGAATGAGGCAAGTGCGATGTGAACGGGCAGAATATTGGCGAATTCGCCAACCGTTGTCAGCGTTGCGGCGGAGTCACGGTTGAGCAGGGTGACACCCACGATGCTGTCGCCGACCGGATGCACGCGGTTGAGGTAGACCCCGATCGCGGTGACAACGCGTGCGACGAGTGACCCGGCCCGCAGCGTCGGTGCCACGTCATTCGCGCTCAAACGCAGATTGTGTCGACCGATCGCAGACCGGGGCGCCAGGGTCTTGCGCGTGAACAGCGCGGGGGAGAGGGCAGCGAACCGAGTGGTCAAAGCTTCGAGATCGCTGTGATAGGCGGCAGATTCACGGTAGGCCTGCCAGTCATCGATGGCTGCCAGATAGCTTGTTGTGGGTGTGAGTCCGTGCGTGGTGCCGAAGTAGCCGCCGATCAACTCGCTAACCACTAGGGAAACTGACCATCCGTCGAGTGCCGCATGGTGGAACCGGAGCACCACGACGAGTGAGTCGCTACGGTCCCGCGCGATGGCGAATTCGGTGAGCGGTCCATCGGCTGGCAACGCAGCTTCGGCGAGGTCGCCGATCCAGGCTGCGAATGCCGCTCGAGGATGTGGGTGGTCGGTGAAGTCGACGAACTCGATGTGTTCAGGAACCGTCCGCAAGCGTTGCCTCGGTGCGACGGTGTCGGTGAGTTCGATTCGGAGCGCGTCGTGGCGGCGATAGAGGTCGCGGATTCCCGACGCGAGGCGATCGACGTCGGTCGCGCCGATGATGCGTAGGTGCTGCAACGACTGCACAACCGGACGGTCAGGAAGCAGCGCACCGGCAGCCACCAGGTCTGTTTGGTAGGGCATCAGCGGCCAGTCCTGTGGCGTCGGCGCCGCATTTGCCTTTCCGACGTGGTGTACCGGGTTGGCATTCGCCGAATCGAGGTAGGTCGCCAGCGCAGTGGGCGTGGGGTACTCGCTCATGTCGCGAACGCGCACCTCGACACCGAGTGCGGCGCGCAGCCGCGTCCGGATATTGACTGCCGCTAGGGAATCGACACCGAGGGACTTGAAGGAACGGTCGACATCGAGTGTCGCCGCCGGGGTATAACCCAGAATCTGCGCGACCACCGAACGCACCTGGTTCAGGGTCGTGTGATCCGACGGCCGCTCCACGACGGTGTACTCGGCTGCCGGTACATGCCGAGAGCTACCGTCCCAGGAGCGGACATTGAGCCTGGCGACACCGTCATCGGGCATCATCCAAAAGCGTTTGCGATCAAAGGGATACGTCGGAAGTATGACAGCCGAGCCACCGCAGTGGGTCAGGTAGTCGGCCCAGTCGATGTCCACGCCTGCGCGGTAGAGCTCGGCGGCGCTGAGGAGCATTTTGTCGATGCCGCCGTGATCGCGTTTGAGCGTGCCGATGGCGAGCACTGGCTCGGCGTCGGCGTCGGCGTTGATGATCTCGTTGATCCCTGCGGCCAGGACGGGGTGGGGGCTCACTTCTATGAACACGCGATGTCCGGCGCGGTACGCGGCGGCGACCGCGAGGTCGAAGCGCACCGTCTGCCGCGCGTTGGCGAACCAGTAATCGGCGACCAGGTCACTGCCGGCGACAGCATTTCCGGTCACAGGCGAGAAATAGGTGATAGTCGAGTCGCGCGGTGAGAGCGAGGCGAGTGCAGCGCGGATCGGGTCAATGAGTTCGTCGACGTGTGTTGAATGCGACGGCATCGGCACCGGCACAACCCGTGCGTCGATGTGTTTGTCCGCGCATTCGGCCAGCAAGGCCTCGATAGCGGCGCTTGACCCTGAGACAACGGTGGACTCTGGCCCATTCACGCACGCGATGCCCAAGCCATAGGGTGTCACCAAAGCTGTCGCCGCAGTGAGTGACAAAGGCAGCGAGACCATCGCACCGCGGCCGGTGATCGCCGACATCACCGCACCGCGGCGCGCGATCGTCATTGTGGCGTCGCGTAGATCGAGAATTCCCGCGATATGCGCTGCGGCGACTTCGCCCTGGGAATGTCCGATCACCGCACTCGGCGTGACGCCCAGTGACTCCCACACCCGAGCCAGCCCGACCATGACCGTGAACAGCACCGGTTGGGTGACCTCGACCCGGTCGAGGTCTGCCGCGTCCGGCTGTTCACGTAGAACGTCCAGCACCGACCAGTCAAGGAATTCAGCGAAAGCGTTCGAGCACTCCTTGACCGCATCGTAGAAGATCGGCGAGGTTGCGAGCAGCTCTTGCGCCATGGACGCCCACTGCGATCCCTGGCCGGGAAAGACAAGGACGGCGCCGGATGTCCTGGGCATCGTGGCCTGTTGGCCGAGTACGTCGTCGGCGATGAGATCGAGGCGTTGGGCGAGTTGAACAGTGTCGCGGCCGACCACGACAGCTCGATGCTGGAATTGCGAGCGGCCGAACGTCATCGTGTGCGCGACGTCCGTCGGCGCCACATCAGGCTTGGCACGCAAGTGGGCCGCCAGACGGGCCGCGTTCGCGCGCATTGCGGCATCGGTTTTGCCGGTGACGACGATCGGCACCGGACGACCGATCCCAGGTGAAGGGAGTGCGGAGGGCGCCTGCTCGAGGATGAGATGGCAGTTCACCCCAGAGATCCCGTTGGCCGACACACCGCCCCTGCGCGGGTTCGCACCACTTGGCCATGGGGTGACGGTGTCGAGGACCCGCAGACTGTCTGGATGCGTGATCGCGCTGCCCTGGCGGAAATGTGCCGTCGGTGGGAGCATGCCGCGACGGATGGACTCGACCATCTTGATCACCCCAGCGACCCCGGACGCGGCCTGGGTATGGCCGAAGTTGCCCTTCAGTGACCCGATCAACAGCGGGTGTCCGGGCTCGCGGTGGACTCCGTATGCCCGCGCGAGTGCGGCGATCTCGATCGGGTCGCCGGTCACAGTTCCGGTGCCGTGCGCTTCCACAGCATCGATGTCGGCGGCGGTCAGCCCGGCGCCGCGCAGGGCGCGGGCGATGGCGGTTTCCTGTGCAGCCTGGCTGGGCATCGTCAGCGTTGCCGACGCCCCGTCGGAGACAACGGCACTGCCGCGCAGGACAGCGAGGACAGGGCGGCGATCGCGGATCGCGTCCGACAGTCGCGCCATGAGAACAACACCGGCGCCCTCGCCGAGCCCGAACCCGGCCGCACCCGCGGAGAACGGGCGAGTGCGGCCGTCATCGGCAAGCACGCGCATCAGCGAGAACCCGACCATGATGCTGGGGGAGGCGTGCACGGTCGCGCCTCCGGCTAGAGCCAAGTTGCACTCGCCCGCGCGCAGCGCTTGGGCGGCTGTATGAATCGCGACCAGCGAGGAGGAGCAGGCCGTGTCAATGCTGAGAGCAGGTCCGCGCAGCCCGAGTGCGTAGGCGACCCGACCACTCGCGACACTGGCAGTCGTGCCGGTGTCGAGATAGCCGCGACAGAGTTCGAGATCGGCCAGGCGCGGACCGTATTCCTGCTGAATGACCCCGAAGTAGACGCCGGTGTCAGATCCCACCAGCGCGTCCGCGGAGACTCCGGCCCCCTCGATCGCTTCCCATGACGTCTCCAGCAGCAGGCGTTGCTGGGGGTCCATCGCGAGCGCTTCGCGCGGACTGATGCCGAAGAAGTCGGCGTCAAAGGCATCAGCATCGGCCAGGAAGCTGCCGAACTCGGTAGCGACCGTGCCCCGTCGGCGTGCGTCGCCGATCAGCCGAGCGATATCCCAACCTCGATTGGTTGGTAGCGCGACGGTGGCATCGGCACCGTCGACCATGAAACGCCACATCGCGTCGATGGTGTTCACGCCACCTCCGTAGCGACAACCCGTTCCGATAATGGCGATGGGCTCTGCCGCGTATGCAGCCTGATTGGGGGTAGACACCGGCCGTGCTCCTAGATGCGTGGAGACCGGCAGGGTGGCCGATCAGCCGCACGCTAGCGACAGCCAGTCATCACTGGGTTAGCCGGTGGTTAATGGCCAGTTATCACTAGTTTGTGGTGCTGTCAAGTCGAAAACTGCCACTCTTTGTGGGCAGCTCGGCGCTTGCTTTACGGTTTGATGAAGATATTTACTTCACGGGGAGCACGGCTCCACCTAAGATCTCCGGTCTGCGTCAATAAGGACCCACTTGAACATGCATCATCCCGCAGGTTTGTCGGGAAGAATTCTCACCGAGACTCCGGCGGCATCCACGTCGCCGCATAGTCGTCCTTCAGGGGACGAAAGCGATCCCGCACCCATACTCCGTCAGGAGCTCGTTGCCGCCGCTGTTCGCGGCCTCGACTCGGTTCCCGCGCTGCTCACCGAACTCGACACAACGCTGTCGCGGTCAGATTCTTTCGGCGCGCGCTACGGAGTTCGTATCCGGGCAGGCGCCAACGAAAACTCATTGCCTTTCAATGTGTTGGCGTCGGACGCGACCCGCGATCTTTGCGACATCTTGAACCAATGTGCGTCTGCGGTCGAAACTGCGTCTGCAGACCTCGCCCCTCGTGGGCCAGCTGCCCAGGCCATCTACATACGTGGGCGACTGCTCGCGGTACCCGACTGTCCCGAAATCCCCACGGAAATGCTAACTCTGGCGGTCGAGGCGATCTTGGCGGCGACGGCGGCCATCGACAGTCCAGGCGACCAGCGCCGCGTCGGCACCTGTCCGTGCGGTGAGCCTCTTGCCATCGATATCCGCACGTCAACAGTCATTTGCGCGCGCTGTGGTCGATCTCGTCCGTACGACAACGGCCGGTCGACGTTGGCGACGACAGTGGCGGAGGTCGTAGCTTCGATCCCTGAGATCGTTGAGCTACTTCCTCGCTTCGTCGGTGCCACGGTGAAGCCTGCCACGTTGCGGCAGTGGGTGGCTCGGGGCAAACTCGAACCGATCTCAGCCCCGTCGCCGGGACCCGCGCGCTATCGCCTCCGCGACGTACTGACTCTTCTCGGGGTCTAGTCGGCGCTCGACTCGGGCCATGATTCCGCTGCCGCATACAACATTTTGGTAATTGCTTGGAAAGTTTCGGGTGGCTAAGATAACCAAGGTCTACCTGCGACTTGCCATGCTGGCGAAAATTGGTTGTCACCAGCACTTGTGAGCATCTGTGGCGTGGAAGTGATTGGCGCGGGCGCAGAGCCCCTTCCGGGCGTATCAAATCAGAACCCATTCAACTTGTCTCACCTGGGAGATCGAATGTCGAAAAAAGATATCGGACTGTACGCGCCCACGCTGGCCAACCATCTGACCTGGGCGCGGGAGCGTGCAGGCCTGACCGCCCCAGCGCTCGATTTGCGAGCCAATGTCAGCGTGAGCCTAATTCGCAAGCTTGAAAGCGGCGAAAAGAAGAATACGAGCGAGCAGACGCTGCGATCGCTCGCGAGCGGACTCGCCCTGACGGGAGCTACTCAGTGGCGCTACCTCAGCGACCTCAACCGCATGCACATCCCCAAGCCGTGGTCGAAGAGCGAAGTCGCCGCGTCCCTGACCGCCGCCGAGCAGGAACAACTTCGGGAGCTGAGCGGCATCGCGGCAGCGTTTTTGAACGAGCGATGGGACATCCTTGGGTCGACCCCGCGCTACGAGGAGCTTTTCCCTGGCATCGGCACCGTAGGTAACGTCGCGCGCTGGCTGTTCAGCGATGCCGGCCGTCGCACCGTGGTCGACTGGGAAGACGAAGCGGCGCAGGTCGCCGCTCTCATGCGCGGTCTGATGGCGCATTTCGACAACCCCGAGTGGGGCAGGGTCTTGATCTCCGAGCTCGGTGACGACGCAGACTTCGATCGGTTGTGGCGCGAGCGAGGTGTGGCCTACGACCGCACCGCTGAGTCTCCGATCTATGTTCGGACGGCCTCGGGACCGATGAAGGTCGTGATGCAGTTCCGGCCGGTGACCGAGCGACCCGACATGGTTCATCTCGCGCTCGCGTTCCCGCAGCCTCCGGTGACCACTGCCGCATAATCGCCATTCTCGTTGCTTGGCTCAGTACCTCATGTAGGGCTGAGTGCGCTCGACTTCTCACTGGAGTACGCAATTGAATACATCAGAAATCTTCGCGCCCACGGCCCCACCCTGCGTAGGCCGACCGGGATTTATCCAAGTCGGAGAACTCCGGCAGTGGTACCAATATCCCGACGCAGTCGCCGCGCGGATGGTCTGTAATGACCTATGCCCGCGCCAAACACTCCTGGCCTGTGCGCGCGCGGCACTGCATGCCGGGGCGTCGCACGGGAATGAAGATCAGGGTGCCGTAGCGGACGGCGTGATTATGGCCGGAGTCGTCTGTCGCGGCGATGCCGCGACGATCGAGGAACTGCGCGACGTGATCGCGGCCGGCGCCGCCAAACCGATCGGTGCGCGCGCCTGCGTGGGGTGTTCTCGTCCCCTCTGCACGCGTCGCCGCCGTAAGGATGGTCACGTTGTGCACGAGTCGAATGGCCGATGTACTGCGTGTCATCGTTCGTGGCGGCGCTCAGCGTGACCGGTGACACCGCTGGTGTGCTGGTTGGTAGCTACCATTGGCCCGGCGGCTCTCCGCCCGCACGCCACTACAGTCAGTCGTCGTGCGATTTCTGACGAAAAAGGGACCAATCCATGCACGCGGCTTCAGTTTCGGACGCAGTATCTGTCGAACTCTTGGGGAAATATCAGTTCCGAATGCCGAGTGGTCATGGAATTTCGTGGACATCGACGCAGTCTGCCTCACTTTTAGCGCTCCTCTTGACTAATGAAGGAAAACACATTTCGAAAACTCAACTCGAGGAAATGTTGTGGCTGAGCGTCGGAAAATCGGTTGGTCCCTCATCGGTAAAAGTCGCGGTCCATACGTTGCGCAAGTACCTCACGCGCGATTTCGGTGCGAATCGGACGGTCTTTCTTATTGAAGGCGGCGCTCGGGGGTACGTTCTGCGCAACGACGGCGATGTCAGGGTCGATTCCTCAGAGTTCGAACGCACTTGGCGCAAGGGAAGCGATGCGGCGTGGCGGGGATCACGCGACGACGCGCTGGCAATGTTTCGCCACGCGATGTCCACCTACCAGGGCGATTTCATCCCAGGTCGGTCGGAAGCATGGGCGGAGGAACATCGGGAGTGGTTGCGCTCCAAAGCAATGCACGCTCTCGAGGTCCTACTCGGCGACGCCTGCCGCCTCCATGACGCAGCCGATGTCATGTATTACGGCCGCAGGATGCTCGAGCTCGATCCCACCGATGAGCGTGCCTTCGTCGCGATGATGGTTACCCATGCGCGCAGACGTGAGCTGGACCAGGTCAAATACTGGTACGAACTCTGCAGGTCCCGGCTGTGGGAAAAATTTGAGGTACCACCCAGCGCCACGACAACCGAAGTATTTATGGATGCGGTAGCAGGGTCGCAGGTGGAATTCGAGAGCGTACTGCCCATGTAGGCCCATGCGCCAGTGCGCATGAATACATTGTCATCACGGTTAATAATGTTTCAGTCTGGCTTAACCGACTCATGATAGAACCATTGACGTGCAGATCGAAGAACAGATGATCCTTGTCCTTGTCGAAGACCTTCGAATCCCGCGCGACCAGTTCACGCGAGACTCGCATCTGGTAGCGGACCTGGGATTCGATTCACTGGCCTACCGCATCGTGCAGTCCGCATTCGAGGCGAGACTTGGTACGCGACTACCTGATGAGCAGGTACGCGCGTGCGAAACCTTGGGCAGCCTGATCGAGTTCGCGCAAACCACGCTTCGCTGACGCCGAGCTCGATAGAGGACTACACCCAAGACCGTGAGTAGGTTCACCGAAGCTCTTGCCCATTCTGCCTCGACCGACACGGGAATGGTTACGGGCGAACCGAATTCGCCCACGCGTAGGTCGTGGGCCGAGATCCGGCACCGGGCGTGCGCTATTGCCGGTGCCCTCGCTCTCGAAGGTGTGGGTCCGGGGTCGCGCGTGGCAATCCTGGTCAGCTCGCCCGTCGACGTGGCACCCCTGATTCAAGCGGTGTGGATGCGACGAGCCGCCTTCACCATGCTGCAACCGCCGACTAGTCGCGCGAACGAGGCGCAGTGGGCAGAGCAGACCGGGGCAACGTTGTCGATGCTGGATGCCCAATGCGTTGTCGTCGACGACTCCAATCAGGATCCGTTCGACGGCGTTCGCGTCCTGCGTGTCGGCGATCTCTCGAGTGGCACCGCGGTTGACCCGTTGGACCCCGACGACGCCGCCCCCGCGTTGCTCCAGCTCTCTTCAGGGTCGACTGGCACCCCTAAAGCGATAGTTATCACCCACCAAAACCTGCACGCGAATATCAAGGCCATGGTCGCGCGATTCGACCTCGACCAGCCCGACCAGGTAGCTGTCTCCTGGCTGCCGCTCTACCACGACATGGGAATGGTCGCGTTCCTGGCACTGCCGATGATGACGGGGATGGACCTGATCAGCGTCACTCCCACCGACTTTCTTGTTCGCCCGTTGTTGTGGGCCGAGCTCATCAGCCGCCATCGCGGAACCTTCACCGCCGCACCGAACTTCGCCTATTCCCTGCTCGGCCAACGACTATCGCGGGTGGAAGACTCCGCCTACGACCTCTCGTCCATGCGCTACGCGGTCAACGGCGCCGAGCCCGTGGATTGTGTGGCGATGGACTGTTTCCAAGCCGAAGCCGACCGATTTGGCTGGCCCGACACGGCCCTCGTCGGCGCGTATGGCATGGCCGAAGCGACCCTGACCATCTCGGCGCCACCGCGGCACGTTGGCCTCACCTCTGAGACAGTCGATCCTGACACGCTCGAACGCAACGCTGTCGCCGTACCCGATCCCAGCGGGCGGCGTCTTGCGCTGCTCAGCGGGCCAGTCGACGGAACCGAAGTCCGCGTCGTTGGCACCGTGGCTGCCATCGAACTCGACTGTAGACAACTGGGCGAGTTCCAGATCCGCGGGGAATCCGTTGCCGCACAGTACATAACGATCGACGGTCTAGTGCACGCCCAGGACGCGCAGGGCTGGTTGTCCACCGGCGACCTCGGCTACCTCACTGAGCACGGCGAAGTAGTGATCTGCGGCCGCCGCAAAGACGTCATCATCGTCTCCGGACGAAACATCTTTCCCACCGACATCGAACGCGCCGTCGAAACTGTCGAGGGCGTTCGCCGCGGAAACGTGGCTGCTGTGTCGCTCAACGCCGGAACTGCGAACGAACGTTTCGCGGTCATGGCCGAAACGACCACTGCTGTAAGTGACCACGATGCGGAACAACTCCGTCGCGCGATCGCCACCGCGGTTCTGCGAACCCTTGGCGTGGCACCCGCACGTATTCTGGTCGCCCCGGCTGGTTCAGTGCCGAAGACAACGTCGGGCAAGCTGCAGCGTGGTCGAGTCAGGGACCTCCTGGCGGGCCCACGCTCGTAGCGCGAAGCTGGCTGTTGGACATCCTCCCTGGACTGTCACACCGCAGTCGATAGTATTAGTGCAGCGGCGGCGTGAAAATGCCGTTATACAACCAGATGTGTGCTCGACTGGGCCGACAACAACGAGGCCGCCCGAATCTGACTGATCGTGGCCGAGTTGGCTGCTGTTAGTTGAATTGTGTTGGCCGCGAGGGATTTCGGGGTGTCGCTGCAGTCAGCCTCTTCATCCTGCCGCTGAACCACGTTTCCCGCAGGCTGATTTGCGCTCCCTCGGCTGCGCAGTGTCGGTGGTGTTCCTGTACTCCAGAGGCCCGTCCGCTTCAGCTCACCCCTTCGCCAGAGTCAGTAACATCATGACCCGCAACACCTGGCCAACGATCACTTCACTCAGGCAGTAGTATCCGAGCATGCACGCAGACATCGACGGGGCACTTCGAATTGGCCAACTGGCAGCGGATTTCGACTGGCAGTGGACCAACGAGAATTCTGATGCCTTCTGTCGCGTTGCACAATTACAGGTCGATCATGAAGTGCCTGATCGGGTGATACTCAAATCGATGTTGACGGTGGACCCGTCGGCCGGGTTCGTACTGTCTTCGAAAGGACTGGTTTCAAGAAAGGGCTCTTCTCCGCACAGCGTCATGCAACTCTATGTAAACGTAACATGAATTGATGGTGGACAGGGCGATTATAGTGCTTTGCCATCACTTCGGGTTAAGTGACCCCGCAGGACTCCGTGTTAATGCTTTGACGATGAAAGGATAAAATATGCAGGGGGATATCGAAGGTGCAGTTCGTGTCGCGAAGATAGCGCGCTCTTTCGAATGGACTTGGGCGCAGCGCGACCTCGAGCGGTTTTGTGCAGAGAATAGTTGGGTGTACCCCGATCAGGGAGCCGATGGCGCTTCGTTCTTGGTAACGAACCTGCGGGTCAATATTAAAAAAGCCAATGTCTTCTGCAATAGGCAATATATCAGAGGTCCTAGTGGGCGCGACGAATCGCTAGAGCGGATAACTGTGTATGTCACCGACATTTCTCGTGTTAAGAATAAGACAGTCGCAGCGTCTCTTTCGGAGTGTATGAACTCGATGGTGGCAGAGCTGACTATAGAATTCGGCGAGCCTACTATCGTCGACCTGGAGCCCAAGCGGATTCGCTGGATCGACCATGACTGCGTCATTAGTCTGCTGCAGCGTGGAACATATATCCTACTAGAGATCCTAAACCCTCGATACTGGATGGAAGTCCAGGATCTTGATGCAGAGTAGTATGGAAAAATTCTACATGGAGTTGTAAAAATATAGAGCGTCGGAAGATTCGCCTGGGAATCGGTGGGGGACGGATTGTTAGTCGTTGCTTAATATTCACGTAGGGCATCCTGATTGTAATCGCCCGTATATTCGGATGGATCGGGTTATTCGTCGCTGACCGTGTTGCGCAAACGCGATGGTATGCCTGGGTGCTGTTGTGTATAGTCCGGCACCACTCGCCGACAGGTCGTGGACCTGCCGGAGATCAAAGCCAGCGCCACCGAACAGCGACTCCGCGCCCACCCGCTGCCCGTGCGGCGCGGACACCCAGCCGGGGGTCGCGGTGTCGGTGCAATACGGCCCGGCACCCACCGCAGCCGCGGTGTTTCTGTACTCCGGGCAGTTCCTGTCGAAACAGCGTGCTGCCACACCCTGCCGAAAGTTCGGGCTCGCGATGTCGCAGGCCACGATCTCAGCGATCAGCCGCCGCGCCGTCGAAGACCTCGACGGATTCCTCGCCCGTGTGGCAGACCAGATCGCCGCAGTCCCCGTGGCGGGTTCGAGGAGACCGGGTTCCGGGTCGACACCAACTGTCGGTGTGCTCACCTGGGCCGCCCGCTGCCGGTGCCGAGATCGACGCGGGCGATCTCGCCGAGCGCGTCGGTCGGTTCCGGTTCGCAGCAGTGCTCGAGGGGCGCGGCAATCTCCGGTCGTGGCGACCAACTCGCTCGCAAACATAACGCGCCTGGCTCGCCGGTTATGAGGCCGCCATGATGACTACCTGCGGTTCACTACGAATCCGCTGGTCCCGGCGGATAACAATGGAGCCGAACATGATATCCGGATGGTCAAACTCCGGCAGAAGGTGTCGGGGTGCCTACGGTCGATGACGGTGCGCAACATTTCGCCGCGTTACGCAGTTACATGTCGACCGCGGCGAAACAGAGCACCCGGAATATCGACGCCCTCATCCAACTGGTTGTGGGCCGTCCTTGACTGCCCGCATAACCTGACCAGTTCCATCTAAATCATGTGGGAATTGACAGTTATGCGTACCCCTCTGGGCGCAATCAAGGGCTTTGAAGATTTATGGGTGCTCGCAGCATTACGGAATGTTCTCTCGTTCACTGAAATGTAGAAACTCTTAGCTCTGACAGCCGCCGACTCGTGAGTATTCGCCGCTGCCTCGGTGACTTATCCGATGGCACGAATGTTCGCCAAATGCTAACCGGTCCTAGTCGGTCCCATTGGCGTGGACGAGGCGCGTGTCTATTTGCATGAACCGATTTGCAGGACAATAATCACGCTCCGCTAATTATGTAGGTGTTAAATGTCAGTAAATGAATTTTCTGTGACCCCAGTGGACCCGTCGACGATTTCGGTTGACGATGCTACTCGGCTGGAGGTGGATCCACTTATACGCCGCCGAAAGATCTCGCTGTTCCGACGAGCTGTTAGGAATGTGAAATATGAAAACGAGGTCTCGCGGTATGGTGTCGATGTATCGAAAATTCCGAGGCATCGGCAAGATCGCGAGGAACACTTTGATGATCTAGCAGCGCAGGCGGAGTTAGATGACGAACTTGCTGGTGGCGATTCGAATCAGGCGCGAGTTAGTCGGTTCCAAAAGCTCTTTGAGCATACAAGGAGGATTCGAGCCGCGCCGAATCAATTAACTGAGGACATCGGACTCAAAGTTGCCGAGCGTGATCTAGAGCAACAGATTCGCGATGCTGGGAACAAACCAGGAGATGGCATACTGGTGACTGGGCGACGAGGTGGGGACACTCTCGATATCGTCGCGATCGTGAATGGGAAGTTGGTTGTAGTCGAAGCGAAGGGGGGTGAGTCGAAATGGCCGAAGCTGGGGACGCGCCTGGTCAAAGACGAGCATGGTAAGTGGCACATTGTTCGTCAAGGGTCGCGGATGTATCTTCGTGACCTATTGCGGGTGGATGAAGAGCTACGGTATCAGTTGACGCTGCACAAGATGACCTTTGGGCATTTGAGCGACGAACTGCATATTCTGGACCAGCTACAGTCTGGTAGTGCCGATATTACTTACTCGGTGGTTCAGGCTCGGGTTCAACGGGGCTTGAAAATCAAGAGGGGGTTACCGCAGCGAGGTCCCGATCGACTTACCGTCACCGGCTATCGCTTCGATATTGGAGAAGCGGGAATTGGTCCGCTTGAGCCGATGACTGGCGGCGACCCCAGGCCCGACAAGGCAACTCGCGATGCTATGCGGGCGCAGGTAAAGCGGGAGCAGATCGCCTGGCCTGGCAAAACTAGTCGTGCGCCACGAGGTCGAGCGGCCGGCGTCGTTGGGGCCGCTGCTGTGGTTGCCGCAGGTGTGTCAGTCGCAAGTGCTGGGAATGCCAGTGGTGAATCAGCGTCGCCAGGTTTAGAGGCATATAGCGGCATGAACTTGAGTGGTTCAGTCCGGACATCCACTGATGACGGTGTCTTGTCCGGATTGAAGGCGACTATCGCCGAGTTTTCGCGAATGGCGACTTCATTTACTAGCTACGTTCAGAATGGTCTGAATGATTTGGCGGTAATGGTTGGAGGTGCTGTCGCGGCGGCGTCGGGGTTTGTGACCGATGTTATTGATTCAGCGGGGGCGCAGGCGATTATCGATAAAGTCTCGGATGACTGGGCTTTTGCGCAGGAGTTGCTGAATATTGCGATGTTGTTTTCGCCGGTGGGGACGGTAGCTGCGGCTATTTCTGCGGCTGTGCCGATTGTTCAGTTGATTGTTGAGCATTGGGACGAGGTTCGGGCTGCGTTTGATTGGGTGTTGAAGAATGTTTTGACGCCGGTGGCTGAGTTCTTTATGACGGCGTTCAAGGTTTATGTTACGCCGTATCGTTTGGCTTTTGATGCGGTGATGGCTGGGTTC
Organism: Nocardia sp. NPDC058640; assembly: GCF_042716995.1. Classification (NCBI taxonomy): domain Bacteria; kingdom Bacillati; phylum Actinomycetota; class Actinomycetes; order Mycobacteriales; family Nocardiaceae; genus Nocardia; species Nocardia sp. NPDC058640. Next base: position 14,703 of record NZ_JBHXRG010000032.1, on the reverse strand, counting down.
AATGGGATGGGTGGGGTTGTTGGTGGTGCGGTTGGTGCGGTGCGGTCGACGGTCGCGGGGATTGTGAAGGCGATTGGTGAGATTTTCCAGCGGCTCGAGATCAATATCGGATTCCCGGTCAACAAGTCGTTCGGGTTGAGGAGTGTCGGTGATGCGATGGTGGCTTGGGCTTCTGAGCGGTTGGCTGACGGTGGTTTGGTGGGTGGGCAAGGCCGGCCCGCGCCGCGTAGGGGGTCCGGCATCGAGGTGATGGCTGTGATCGATCGGTCGGTGTTGCGTGCCGCCCAGGCTGAGGAACGCAAGATCGGGTACGCGTATCGGCCGCCGTTCCTGCACGACGGTGCGTTGCCTCGTACGGATAACGGGCCTGGTCCGCGCACATTTGATGTGCGGGTCGCTGATGTCGACGCGGCGTTCGCGCAGATCCGGATGTTGCAGGCCGTGCAGGATGCGCGGTTCAGCCCGGTTGGCGTGTAGCCAGCAGAGGTAGACAGCGGAAATTCACAAGAGATCGGAAAGGTTGGAAACGATGAGTGATTCGAAACCGCAGGGTGATCCGGATCCGTTGGCTGGCTTCAACATCGAGATCCATCCGGCCTCTTTGGACGGGCTCGGCGATGTACCGGATCAGAAGCTGAAAAGGTTGCGGCGCAAGATAAGAAAGAGCCCCGCATGAGTCCTTCGCGCCGGTCGTCTGCATCCAAACCCACACTGCAACAGGCGAATCCGCCCAGGGCTGACGATCATCCCAGGGGGTACACGGCCACGGCTCGGACACCGAAGAAGCCGATTCGGTCGCGTAAGACCGACGAGCCGAAGCATGGTGCTCCGCCGAAGCCGCCGGCGCACGGTGGGTAACGATGAAGTTCTCACACCCTCGTGATCGGTCCGGGCTGTGCTAGCCGATGGGCATGTTCCTCGCGACACCGTCCTCGCGACAGCCGTCGGGATTCGTCGGCTACACCAGCTGGGCCCGGATCGTATCGGCCCACGTGATGGCCAGCCTGGGGTTACACAAGCCCTACCGGGCCTGGCTCTGCCGGGCCTGAATCGTGACGAAGTAGAAGCAACTGCCGGTGCGAGAATTCAATGACAGGCCTTCGCTGGTAACGCGACGGCGCCTGTTGGTCACTTTGGCTGGACTGTCACACCGGTCCCGATAGTATTAGTGCAGCGGTGGTATGAACAACGCGCTAGACAAACGAATCGGCGCTCATTCGGGCCTAGCCGCAGTCGCTGGAGAACCGGCGCATTCTCATCATCAATCCTCTTGCGACGGCCAATTAATGGCCGTGGAAGGACAACTATGTCTCTCAGCGGCGACCCCCTTTGGTTGGCCGATATCCTGCGCGACGCTGGTCTCACGGTCATTGAGCATGATGGTTGGCGAGACCGCGGACACGGCGATTTCGGCGAGATTCTCGGCGTTCTCTGTCACCACACCGCCGGCGGCGGTACCAATGACTGGCGAATTGTGCAATACGGCCGACCGGATTTGGAAGGTCCGCTGGCACAACTGGTCCTAGAACGCGATGGCAGCTTCCGAGTCATCGCCGCGGGCGTGTGCTGGCATGCTGGCCGAGGCAGCTGGCACGGATGGCCCACTGACAACGCCAACTTTCACACGATCGGTATCGAAGCAGTGTCGCGGGGCGACGGGTCGGACTGGACCGATGTGCAGATCGATGCTTATAAGCGCGGGTGTGCCGCGATCCTGAAACACATCGGCCGAGATGCTGATGACTGTGTCGCGCACCGCGAATACAGCCGCGAAGGAAAAATCGACCCTGCTGGCATTGACATGGACGAATTCCGTGCCGATGTCCAGGCCATCATCAACCAGAAGGACGCGCCAGTGGCTATGACTGACATCAAGCAGATCCAAGACTTCATCGCTGGCTTCTGCGGCCCGATTGGCAGTGATGTCAAAGATATTCGCGAGCAACTGTGCGGCGAGCGTCAGCGTGACGTTGGTGAGTACGGGGGTTGGGCGCAGCTTGGGGGCCGTACAGCAGTCGATGCGCTCGCCGAGATCCTGGTTCGACTCGACCGGATCGAACAACAGCAGCACACAGCTGTCAAACCGTGAGTCTGTGCGTGTGACTCGAATATGTTGGTCACTTCCGCTCGACCTGTCACACGCAGTGCGATACGATAAATCCAGACACAACATGCCACTTCGGCACTGAATGTCTTTAGGCTGAGGGCGGTTTCGCTGCCTTCGCTATTCTTTGCGGCAGACCTCCGATCAAGTGTTTCTATCGCGAATTTCGAGCTTCGCCGCATTCCGCAATCCGGGTATATCTCCTGACAGTCCCAGTCGGAGTGTTGGTGAAGTACTGGCCGGATAATCGTGTCGAACCCGCACCGTGGGCGTGGGTTCGACACGTCCAACCAAAGCGTTCTCAGTCACGCCCTGCCCGGCATGTCTCCCGCAGCTCGATAGCGCGGTGTAGCTGGCTGGACGACGGGGCGCCGGCGGCCTCGTCCGCACCCAAATTGTGTGTGTGGACGAGGCTGCCATCTCCCAAGTTTCTGAAAGGCCTGTCATTGATTACAGTCTTGACCTGTCGAGGCACAGGCGAACCTTACGGATCGAGCAACAATATGTTGGCTCAGGTCACGCGGCATCTTGATCAGTCGCGCTATGAAATCGGTGCCGATGTGGACTATCCCGCCAGTATCGGACCGATGAATCCTCAAAAGAGGATCGATGGGTGCTCGGAAGACTTCTCAGTCGCGGCTGGCGTCGATGCTCTCGCGACTGCGGTGCGGGCGGCCAAGTATCCGGTTGGTTTACTCGGCTACAGCCTCGGCGCCATCGTTGTCTCGCGGTTTCTCGAAGCCAAGGCGCGAGGGGAATTTCCTGAGTGCGACGTGCTGTGGGCAGCCAACATCGCGAACCCGCTACGCAGGTGCGGTGATTCGCTGCTCGGCGACCCGGGCGGTTTCGGGATCAACGGCGAGCACGGGCCGTGGCCCAGCGATGTTCGTACCTGGGAGGTAGCGCACGCGGCCGATGGGATCACCTGTTGTCCAGCGGATTCGCCGTTACGTGCGCTTGCCGATGGAGTCTCGGCGTTCAGTTTCGCTGAGTTGGGTGGCTGGACGAGTGGGCTGGCCGAACGGTTCCGAGCGAATCGGTGGCAGTTGACCCTGCACGCGTGGTCGCGGGGTCCGCTGCGGGAGTGGCGGCAGTGGAGTACGGCCGCGACTTTGATCGATGGTTATGTTCGCGGCGGGCAGCATAACGCCGTGTATCGCGAAGCCGGATATTGCTATCGCTTGGCCGCGGTAATCAATGCGTTTGAATAATTCGAATCTCTGAAATTGCAGAAAGGAATCGAATATGCGAAGTGGTAAAGTCCCCGAGCCAGCACTTGTTCGATCGGTTCTCGTAGCTGTCACCGGCGTGATCGGCTATGCCCTTGGCTGTCAGGTCGATGTGGCGTGGATCGAAACGCTGCTCACGCTGTACGGACTGGCCACACCTGTCATCGCGGGTGTGTTGATCAGGCCGGCGGTTATCCCTTTGGCCGGATCGGCGGGTGAGGTTGGTGTCGAGTTGGCTCAGCCCTGAATTTGTTCAGGCAGTCGGCATTGCCGTCGCGACCGTAATTGGCGCGATCACGGCTTGGCAAGCCCGTGAAGTTGCCAAGTTGCGGGAGCGGGTCGTCGCGCTGGAGAACCAAGCAGTCGATGATCAGCGGCGCTTCCGCGACGCGATCCGCCTGATCCGAGAGTTGCAGCGTCACATCGACGAGTTGCTCGCATTCTTACGCCAACATGTCCCCGGCGAGGAACCTCCGTCGGCCCGATACAAGATCCCCGCGAATCTTCAAGAAGAACTCTGACGCCCACCGACTCGGTGAGGCGTTCCCGAACTGCATGCGGTCGGCCCCCGGAGAACACTCGATACGGTGCGGGTTTCGAGTCTGCCGCATGCTGCGCCCCTTGAGATGCGCCCGTTTCCCGCAGGTGGTCTGCGGTTGAGATGTCGTCGCTGTGTCCAAGGGTCGTAGGTCCCGCCCCCGGCGTCGCCCCTCGCTCGCTGGGGGCGGGACTACCAGCTTCCTCACTTGGGGAGTTTTCGCCTATGACTGAGAGGAGGTGAACTCCATGCTCCCTGTCCTGATTGAGCTGCTTCAGCTGGCCATCGCGCTCGCGCCCGTTGTCCTGCCCTTGCTCGGCCTCTGAAGCTGATGCCGGGGCACTGTTCGCCCGCGGTCCTGGTTGGCGAATGTGGTTATGGCACAGCACTACTTGTTCCCCAACTGGAGTCCCTATGACTGATTCGACGATGTCCATCACCACTACCGACGCCGACCTCGTTTCGCCTGAACCGCCGGAGTCGGCATTTGGCGAACTACGCGTGCAGGTTGAGGTCAGCTACGCACATGACGGTGACGCGGCATGACAAGTCCATATGCGGGTGCTTTCCCGGATTTCGAGCAGTTCATGATCGGGCTGCTCACACCGATCGCGCCGACCGTGAGCTTTTTGCCTGCGCAGGCGAGCCAGCTCGCGTTGCCGCTGATCTGGGTTCGCACCACGGGCGGCACGCTCGATGTCAACGCGATCACCTACCAGGCGAAGGTGCAGGCGGTCGTTTTTCACAGCAGCAGGCAACAGGCGCAGACCATGGCGATTCAGGTGCGCGATGCCTTTCTGAACGCCCCGGCCGCACGCTTCAACGGCGTGCTGGTCGATTACGTAGAGGAAATCGCAGCTGCTGAACCGCGCTTCAGCGCCCCGAATCTGCGTCGCAGCCGCGGGACGAGCGAGTTCCCAGACCTCGACCCGCTGCACCAGATGGTCGAGCTCGCCTTCACCATCGACGCCCGCCGTCAGTAGACGGCATATCACCGGCACTCCCGCATCGTCCCGATCGCGTGCGTGCCTATTCCTTGTCCAGCCCGGTACACCGGGCACATGAATGGAGATTGTCTTGCCTCCCATCTCGTCCACCCCGTTGACCACCCTGAAGGCCGCCCAGCGTCAGCTGCTGCTCAAGCCGCTGGACGCCGCGGTGTTCCTGGCCCCGTGGCCGAACTCGACCCCGGTGACCCCCGGCAGCATGACCGACGCCACCGGCAATCTGCTGCCGCTGCCCGCGTCGTACCACTCCGTCGGCCTGATCGACAAGAAGGCCGGCATCAACTTCGCCCGCGCTGTGACGGCTTCGCCGATCGAGGCCTACGGCGAGATGCAGCCGGTGCGCGATGACATCACCAGCGACATCACCACCATCGAGTTCGAGCCGCAGCAGACCAACCTGCTGAACCTGGCCCTGACCAGCAATGCCAACCTGGCCTCGACCCAGGCCGCGGCCAACGGCGAGGTCGGCTTCTGGCAGCCCGCGACCCCGCAGATCAACTACTACTCCGCGGTCGTGATCGGCAAGGACGGCTCCGACGCCAACCCGATCTACATCTTCAAGATCATGCCGAAGGTCGCCGTCACCAAGTGGGGCGGCGAGCAGTGGACCCCCACCAATCTGATGGGCGAGAAGCTGACCCTGACCGCGTTCAAGGACGACCACCTCGGTTACGCCGTCGCCCACGGCTTCGGTGGCACCGGCTGGCAGAAGATGCTGTCCACGACCGGCTTCAAGTACGCCGTCTCCTCGGTGGTGCCTGCGCCGATCAGCGTGACTCGCGGCTCCACTACCTCCGCACCGATCGTGGTGACCGACCAGTTCGGTGGCGTGCTGCCCAACGCCAACTGTGCCTTCACTCCGGTGGCGGGTACCAACGTGACCGTGTCGGCGGCCGGCTTCGTTACCGCGGCCGCGAACGCCACCTTGGGCAACACCACCATCGGTGTGGTGTACACCCCCACCGGTGGCACCGCGATGGCCTCGGTCAACTGCGTCGTCACTGTTTCCTAGTCGACGGCCCTACAACGTGGTGGCGGGGCGGGGGTCTGAGGGGACGGGACGCGCCCCCGACATGGACAGAGTCGGTGGGGAAGAGGG
>NZ_JBHXRG010000032.1:0-8716 GCF_042716995.1 Nocardia sp. NPDC058640 | reverse complement strand
CACCCCCCCCGCGGGCCCCCGCCGCTGCCCCGTCTCACCGGGCGTCTATGTTGTCCCCCGCCCCCCCCCCCCCCCGGGGGGCGGCGGCCGTTGACCCCGGCCCCCCCCCCCCCCACCACTTCCTGTCAGCTTCCGGAGAGAAAGCGGGGCAAACCCGTGTCCTTTATCCCCACCCAGTTCCCGGTCACCATGACCGACGGCACTCACGACTACCAGGTGTTCGACGCCTCGGCGTTCGGTGACGCCAAGTTCGGTCTCGGCCACCGCGTCAAGGAAGACGTCAAGCAGGCCGTCGCGACCAAGCCCGCCAAGTAACTACGTTCCACCACAACGAAACCGGAGATCCCCTGATGGCAGCACCCCGCAAAACGTCGACGTCTACAAAGGTGGCCGGCGGTGACGAAGGCCGCTTCTACGAGATCCAGCGCGAGCTGGCAGCCAAGCGACGCGGCCCCTACCACCTGACCGCCGACATCGCGATCCAGCCACTGACCCGCCGTCAGGCACGTCAGCTGGCCGAGACCGACGACGAAGAAGACCAGCTGCGGATTCTGCTGGGCGATGTCTACGAGGCGGTCGACGACCTGTTCGCCGACCGCCCCATCGACGAATGGGTCGCCTTCCAGAACGATCTGTACGCCCACTTCTACGGCGAAGGTGCCATGGAGCTGCCGGGGGGATCCGAGGGCTCGTAGAGTTCTGGGACAAGTTCGGTGCCGCGCTCGAATACGACCTACTCGAGCGCGGCATCGACATCCGAGACTGCTTCGGGCCCATCGAGTTCCGCACCCGCGACTGGCGCACCATCTGGCGGTTCAAGGACCGCCTGCCGCGCGGGTCGCACTACAAGACGGCCTTGGCGTTGGACCGTGAGCTCGCCGAGTACTGGCTCGACATGGAGGAATCCGATCCCGATCCAGATGCCGAAGAGCCGCCGACCCCAGAGGGCTACACCCTCGACACGTATCTGCTGCTGTCGATCATCGACGGGCTACAAGGCGTCCAAGCTGCTGTGATCGCGGCAGCCGGCGCGGATCCACCCCAGGTGAAGCCGATGCCCCGTCCGCAGACCGCGATGGACGCAGTCCGCGAGGAACGCCGCCTGTCGACAATGAACAGCATCGTCGACATCTTCAAACCCGCAATCAGTTGAGACCTGCTGTGCAGTGCTCACCGACGCTCGCTCGGGTTCGGGAAACTGATCTGACCAACGCCACTCACGTCGTAGGAAGTAGTATCCGAACATGCATACCGACATTGACGGAGCCGTCCACATCGCGCGCCTCGCAGTGGGTTTCGACTGGTCTTGGACGATCGAAAGTGTCGGACGATTCTGTCACGAAGCCGGTTGGACACTCGCGTCAAGTGTGGATACCGGGCGTGGTCCTCAATTCGCGAAGATTCGGACAAGTCTCAGTATCACGCATCCCGTTGGACATGCGGTCTATGACCCCGCGTTCTTTGATCGTATGGGGATTAGAGGCGAAGAAGCCAAGGAATTACTCGTGTACTTGGCTGACACGGTGGACGAGTCCAAGCCGGAAGGCCGGATACATCTGACTAACAGTTTTGCCGAGCTCGCCGGCCGACTTTCGATAGAATTCGGGTCACCACACCATCGTGTCAACGACATGAATCTGAAGGTCGTCTGGAGCCTTCCTGGGATTGTGATCTTTCTGTCGACTGATCGGCAGGACGGTTCGGTCCAGCTGAGCCTCGTTAACCCGGTATATCAAGATCATCTGAATCGGATCGCTAAAGATCACGTCGACCTTGAGGATGACGATGACTTTGAGGATGACGACGACTTTGATGATGATGGCGACTTTGATGATGATGATCGCGACGACGACAACATTGAAGTTTCAAGTCAACAAGACGGGTTCCCTCGCACGTGGCGCGAGTTCACTTCCGCATTGGCGTTGACTCTGTCGCGATTGCCGGTAAACGGTGAGCTTGCACTCGCAACCAGTGAAGGTAGTGGTGTGCGGTTCGAGATGGGGTGGCACGAGCTATTATGTCTGATCCCGAGCGCCGATAGGTGCCTCGGCTTGGATAAAATGGCTCAGGAAGATCGAGCAAAATGGGTCGGGCTCGGCTGGACAGACGCTCCCGCGATGCACAATGCTGATTGGGAACGGTCGATGGTGTGGCCTGGCCGCTACCATGAGTATGAAGCAATTGCCGAAGCCGCTGTCATGATCCTGTGTGATGTCTTGAGTGTTAATGGACCCGCGGACGTCCAACTGATTATCTGGAACGATCAATCTGCGCTTATTCCGGATATTGTTGCGTTTAAAAGCGCCGATAGTCGCTTGCGGTGAATTATCATAAGTAGCACTTTAGTCATTGATATTTCGGCGACATGCGATACCGCGAGTCGCGTAGATATTGACCCAGAACTAAATGGTTGAAGCGTAGATCGTGTGTGGGCCTTGGAAATAGCCACGAACACGGTCCGGTAGCTTCTGAACTCGCCGGAAGAATGCCCGCACCGCCAGCTCCAACTGGTCCACGTTTCCGATGGGCTTGTCCGCCAGGGTGCGCTTGAGGTCGGCATTGACCAGCTCGTCGGGGTTGAGGTGCGGTGCGTAGGGCGGCAGGTAGTGCAACTCGATAGCGTCGGCGTGAGCGGCCATCCATGTTCTGGTCGCTTTGCAGCGATGCACCGGATGCCCGTCCAGGACGAGGTGGATCTTGGTGTCGTATCCGGCGATCAACCGCTTGCAGAAGGCGAGGAACTCCGCGGTGTCGAACCGCCCAGCGAACACAGTAAACCGCATGTCACCACGGGTAGAGATCGCCGACATCGCGTTGAGGGAGAACCGTTTTCCCGTCCGTGCCACCGTCGGAGTCTGCCCCACTCGACCCCAGGTCGCGCCCGAGAGATGATCCGAGCGCACACCGACCTGGTCACCGAACAGAATCACCGCGCCCTCTTCTTTCGCGCGCTTGACCAGCGCCGGGTAGGTCACCTGCACCCATTGCGCCATCGCGGCGGGGTCAGCCTCGATCGCGCGCCGGTCGGGTCGCTGAAACGACAAGCCCATGCGCCGCAACAGCTTTCCCATACCTTCCTCGGTGTAATGCACCCCGAACAACGCGCGTGCCAGCTCGCTGACCTTGCGACGCGTCCACAACTTGCCCTTCAACCCCAACTGTTCGGGTTCGAACTCGATCACCGCTTCTACCAGCGCGGACTCCTGATCTGGAGTCAACTTCCGTGCGGTACCAGCCTTGCGGCCCGATCGTCGTGACTCCAACCCTTCCACCCCGCCAAAAGCGTAGCGGGCCTTCCAGTTCCGGACCGAGTTCTCCGAGACCCCGAACACTCGCACCGCTTCAGCGCCGGTCATGCCGTCGCGCAGCGCCGCGACGACCCGCATTCGCAACGCTTCCTGCTGTCCTGGAGCCAACCTGCGCATGTCCACCCTCAGATCATCGCCCACGCAGCAGATCTACACGAAAACCCTTACACACCGCAAACATTCAGTTCTGGGTCAATAGTCCCAACTCCGCTAGCTGACTGAGCTACGTGCACATCTAGGTTATTCTGCGGCGGCTCACGTCATGATGGTGAAGTTGCAGCCTTGAGTTGCCATCGAAAAACCTTGCCTCGCCCGACTCGTCGTTGTGTAGGCCCACGTTAGAAACGTGTTGGCTCCATCGATTGCCGCGAGAATTCTGTGGCCACCAGCAGCGTTCAGTCACTTGCTGCGTCGCAGGGCTGCGGCGTTGGTGCATGCAAAGAGTCCTATTCTGGCTGCATCTATATCCACCTGCCATGGTCAATTCCCTCCTACGACGCGTGATCCTTAATGAGGTCAAAGCCTCATGCCCAAACGCTGAGGTACCGATCTGACCGACTAGGTGGGGATTGAGGCTCAGCCATACCCTTGGTGAATTGCGAAAATGCACAAGAATAATACACCTATTTCCGACGGTGCGAAAGTTGAACAAGGAGAACCCAAAAGCTTCGAGTTATCGGAGGATGATAAGAATAGGGTTAATGACCTAATTCAGAAGTCGCAAGCGGATTTCTCTTCGACGAGACCGGATGTCGACTTGGAAGTCGAAGCGAATTCATTACGGGCAGATGGATTGTCGTGGAGTGAGCTCACCAAGAAGATCGGCCAGAAGAGTAACTATCGGAAGCATCTTTCGGATGTCCTCGCTCGCCATGGCTATGTCTTCCAGAGCATCAAGGTGCCCGGTAGCGCTATTCCGCAAGATGTGCAAGAGGTCGACGCGATGCTCTCGCCGCGCCCCACCGACTCTCCGGCGGTAGAGCGGATAAAGTCCTATGGTCGTGGATTCGTCGAAAATAGGCGGAATAAGTCTTCTCGTCAAACCGGTGGCAATACTGTCGGCGAAATGGTTTCAATTGCGTATCTCAGGCACCTAATACGTGAGCACGGCGGCGAGGTTCTGCTTCCGCTTGATGGTGACGAACAATTGCGTAGAGGGGCGCACACCGTCGATGTCGTGGCTATTGTCGGCGACAAGATTGTTGTAATTGAAGCAAAGGCCAACACTAGTGGCCTAAGCAAAGCGAATGTACGAGACGACCATGGCCGGCAGTGGCGAGTTCTGCAAGGAACGCGTCTGTATATCCGGTACAAACTTCGTCAAGATAAACTCTTCCTAAAGCGACTAAAAGACTATGACGCGAGAAACAACACTACCTTCTATGAGACCCTGGCGGGCCATGGAAAGGTCAAGCTCGATTATCTTAAGGTGCATGCTCCGTATGTAGACGAGATGAGCCCCGATGGTAAACCGACTGGTCGACAGGTCATTGGCACGCCAACGTGGTCGAGATTTACTATCGGTAGTGAGATGGTCGATCTTGTGCGTTCGCCGAAATTCAGGAAACTGGTTCGCAATCCGAAAGCTCAGAAGGTTGGCGTAGCGGGTGGCCTACTTGCGGTAAGTTTGGTGACGTCACAGGGGGTCGCGGGCGCTGCAGCCGATCCGCCGTCGATAGTCGAGAACTTCGACGCTATCGGGCAAGGGCTGCCGATGTCGACGGAAAATTCGACACGGCCCGGCCAAGTTGTCGAAGGTGCAGGAGGTGACGCTCAGTCTGATGGTGGAACACTAGCGGTACTAAAGGCGAAGGCTGTCGAGTTTGGCAGGATGTTGTCGTCGTTCAAGGATCATGTTCAGAATGGTTTGAACAGGTTGGCGACGATGGCTGGAGATGCGGCGGCGAAGATGTCGGCGTTTGTTTCTGACGTCGTTGATTCTGCTAAGGCTCAGGAGTTGATCGAGAAGGTTTCGAATGACTGGGCTTTTGCGCAGGAGTTGCTGAATATTGCGATGTTGTTTTCGCCGGTGGGGACGGTAGCGGCGGCTATTTCGGCGGCGGTGCCGATTATTCAGTTGATTGTGGAGCATTGGGATGAGATTCGGGCTGCGTTTGATTGGGTGTTGAAGAACGTTTTGACGCCGGTGGCTGAGTTCTTCATGACGGCGTTCAAGGTTTATGTGACGCCGTATCGTTTGGTTTTTGATGCGGTGATGGCCGGGTTCAATGGGATGGGTGGGGTTGTCGGTGGTGCGGTTGGTGCGGTGCGGTCGACGGTCGCGGGGATTGTGAAGGCGATCGGTGAGATTTTCCAGCGGCTCGAGATAAATATCGGATTCCCGGTCAACAAGTCGTTCGGGTTGAAGAGTGTCGGTGATGCGATGGTGGCTTGGGCTTCTGAGCGGTTGGCTGACGGTGGTTTGGTGGGTGGGCAAGGCCGGCCCGCGCCGCGTAGGGGGTCCGGCATCGAGGTGATGGCTGTGATCGATCGGTCGGTGTTGCGTGCCGCCCAGGCTGAGGAGCGCAAGATCGGGTATGTGTATCGGCCGCCGTTCCTGCACGACGGTGCGTTGCCTCGTACGGATAACGGGCCTGGTCCGCGCACATTTGATGTGCGGGTTGCTGATGTCGACGCGGCGTTCGCGCAGATCCGGATGTTGCAGGCCGTGCAGGATGCGCGGTTCAGCCCGGTTGGCGTGTAGCCAGGTGACCGCTACTCGGTTGACTCGGTCTTGACAAGTAGACGGCGGAAATTCTCAAGAGATCGGAAAGGTTGGAAACGATGAGTGATTCGAAACCGCAGGGTGATCCGGGTCCGTTGGCTGGCTTTCACATCGAGATCCATCCGGTCTCTTTGGACGGGCTCAACGACACAACGGACCAGAATCCGAAAAACGATGCGGCACAAGATAAGAAGAAGCCCAGCAGGAGCCCTTCGCCTCGGCCTTCTACATCCAAACCCGCACCGCGACAGGCGAATCCGCCCAAGGCCGACGATCATCCCAGGGGCACACGCCCCACGGCTGGGGCACCGAGGAAGCCGATTCGGCCGAGTAAGGCCGACAAGCCGAAGCGTGGCGCTGCGCCGAAGCCGCCGGCGCGCGGTGGTCGTGCGGGCGCGAAGCCGCCCGGTGTCGACTGGAAGCAGGCGGCCACAGGGCAGAAGCTGGCAGCGGCTGGTCCGAAAAAGACTGCGGCACCCCCGAATAGGGGCAAGCCGGTAGACCTGGCGAAACGTCCCCCTGCGAAATCCCCGGCGGCTGGCAAACCTGGAGGACCGAAGGGGAGCAAACCCAAGGGTGGCAAGGTCGACACCAAAGGGCTCATGGATGAGGCGAATGCCTTCAAGAACCTGGGCGGTGCGTTCAAGGAAAACGTCGCGGCCATCAAGGATCACGCGGGTGCCGGCAAGAAGATGGTCGGCAAGATCGGCGGTGTCGCCAAGAACCTCAAGAAGCTGACCAAGGCGATTCGCACCGCGTCAACCGTGCAGAAGATCATCGGTGGCGCGTCCAAGTTGTGGACGGTGGCGCAGACCGCGTTGAACCTGGTGTGGAACGCGTCGCCGCTGGGCTGGTTCACCCTCGCCCTGGGTGCCGCGATTCTCGCGATCACGCTCATCATCGAGCACTGGGACGAGATCAAGGCGGCGTTCAGTGTCGTCAAGGAGAAGGTGCTCGATCCGGTCGGCAAGTTCTTCCAGGAGCAGTTCGGCGAGGTCCTGAAGCCTTTCACCCACATCAGTACGGCTGTCTCCGGCGCATTCAACGCGCTGTGTTCGACCGTGGGTGGGGTGTTCCAGAAGATGGTTCATTACGTCGCGGTGGTCGTCGATAGGGTCGCCAGTCTCCTCGGCGAGTTTCGGTGGTTCCCAGGCGTGGGCGGCGTTGCGGATGCCATGACGCAGTGGGCGCAGGCGCATATGGCCGACGGTGGTCTTGTCGGCGCGAGCCGCGCCAAGGCACCGGCCGGCTCGACCGACGAGATCGTCGTTGACGCCGGGGGCCCGAAGCGAGCGGTGATGGCTGCGGTCGGCAGTGATCACCTGCGGGTGGCCGGTGCCGACACGGGCCGGTCGGCGCTGACCAAGAGTCCGCATATCGCCCCACCGCGTGGCGTGCGGCGGACCGGCGCGACAGTTCGCGCGATCGACCGTTCGACCACCATCGCGCTCGACCGCGGGACCGACACCAGTTTCGCGCGGTCGCGCGCCGTGCACGCGCAACGCGCGCTCACCTACGCGGGTGGGTCGCGCTAGCCCAACCTTTCGGACACCTCAGGGAGTGGTTACAACGATGAGCAGTAAAGGCGACGCGCAGTTCGACGCCGCATTGCGCGCGGCGCTGTCCGCGAGCGATCCACTCGACGCCGGCGACAAAGGTAAGGGCGGCGCGGGCAAGTCCGATGTGAAGAGTTCGGGGGAGTCGTCGAAAGCCGACGTTGCTGACTCCGATCACTCGAGGGGCGGCCAGCCCAACGTCGAAAGACGAGAAACACCAATACAATACGAGAAGCAGAACCGACCGGCTCCGGTCAAACCACCTAGGGGCGCGCGACCAACGGCCACACCGCCAAGACAGTCGGTGAAGCCACGCAAGCCCTCGAAGCCGCAGGGTCGGCCCCGGGGCGGGCTCGGCGCGAAGGTGCGCGGCGGCGCTGGTCTGGCCGGCGGTCTGGCGATGGGCGCGATGACGTCAGGAGTTGACTGGCGCCAGGCCGTCGCTGATCCCAAGGCCGCGCTGAGCGGGCTCGGTGGAGCCGCCCTTGCGCAGGGCAAGGACTATCTCGCCGCAATGGCTGATCCGGCGAGCCTGTCGAATGCCGTCTCGCAGGTCAAAGACACGGCGAGTGCGGCGAAGGATAAAGCGTCGCAGGGTAAGTCGAATGCGGGCGGTACCAAACCGATCACCGATGAGACCAAGGCGCTCAAGGATCGAACCTCGGTGCTGCGCGGCGACGTCAAGAACCTTGGCGCGCACGCGACGACCAGCCAGAAGATGACCGAGAACGTCGACAAATCGTCGAAGGGTTTCGACGATCTGGCGAAGGCGCACAAGGAATCAGCGGGTGCTCAGAAGAGCGTCGAGGCCGCGTCGAACAAGTGGGACAAGTCCCAGACCAAGCTCAACAAGGCTGTCGGCAAATCGGTGATCGGCAAGATCGTCGCGGCGATCGAGATCGCGATCGTCGTGATCGGGCTGCTCGTCGAGCACTGGGATTCGGTGAAGAAGGCCTTCGACACGGTGAAGAAGAACGTGCTCGAGCCAGTCGGCGACTACTTCAAGAAGGTGTTCGCTGCGTGCCTCGCGCCATTCACCTCGGTAATCACCGAGGTGAAAGACGCGCTCGGCAGGCTGGGTAGCGGGATCGGGGGCCTGTTCGGTGGGGTGGTCAACCAGGTAGCTG
>NZ_JBHXRG010000031.1:0-62858 GCF_042716995.1 Nocardia sp. NPDC058640 | reverse complement strand
GTACTGGCGATCAGCGCGCGGCGGCGGCCTCAATACTTCAGGAAAGCGCCTCGGTCATCGCGACCGTGATGGGCCCCATCAGCGGTAGCGCGACATTGGATAGCGCGTAGACGATCGTGTACGACATCAGCGGCGTGGCATTTCCCGCCACCTGCTGCACCGCGGTGATACCCGGCGTCGAACACTGCTGCCCGGTGATGGCACCCAACGCCAGCGGCGCGGGCAGTTTCATGATCTTCCACGCCACCAGCAGCGAAATGCACGCGGGAATCGCGGTCATGAGCACCCCGGCGATCGGCAGCCCGAAACCGAACTTGGCGACCAGGCTCACCGCCTGCGGCCCGGACGTCAGCCCGACCACCGCGATGAACACCGACAGGCCCAGCGTCTTGATGACTTCCGCCGCGGCCGGGGCGTACTGACCGATCTTGGGGTTCTTGGACCGGAACCAGCCGAACAGCAATCCGGTGAGCAAGCAGCCGCCGCCGGTGCCCAGCGTCATCGGAATGCTGCCCACCGGAATCACGATCTTGCCGATGATGAACCCCAGCGCGACCCCGAGGGCGATGTAGATGATGTCCGCCTTGACGCTGGGGTCGAGTCGATAGCCGAGTCCGGGAATGTATTTGGCCAGATCGGCCTTCGAACCGGTCAGCTGGACCGTGTCCCCGCGCTGCACCACCGTGCCGGGACGCAACGGCAGTTCCTTGTCCTCGCGGACCACGCCGGTGAGGAACAGACCCTTGCCGAGCTGCTTGTCGAACTCGTCGATGGTGGTGGATTTGGTCTGTCGATGATCGAGCACGACCTGGTCGGTTTCCAGCGAGGTCTCCAGGCCGGCGGTCGGCACGATCTCGGTGCCGATCGCGTCTTCGGCGGGCACCATCGCCGACCGCAGTCCCACCACCAGCACCTGATCACCGGCCTGCAGCACCACATCGTCGGTGACGGTCACAGGCTTGCCGCCGCGCACCATTCGCTCCACGGTCAAATGACCGCCCAGGCTCGCGGTCACCGCACCGATGGTCTTGCCTGCCACCCGCTGCACCTGGAACGCACGGCCGACCAGATCCGGCGCCGCGGGCACCTCGTTGGCGGAATCGGCACCGCCGCCCATCTTCTGCCACAGCTTCTCGGCCTCGTCGCGCAGGTTGATCCGCATGATCAGCGGGAACACCTGGCTCGACAGCAGCACGATCACGATCAGCCCGCAGATGTACGAAATCGAGTACGCCGTACCGACATTGGCCTGCAGTGCGCTGATCTCGTTGGCCGGTCGATCCAGCTTGGCGATGGCATCGGTCGCGGTGCCGACCGCGGCGGATTCGGTGGCGCCACCGGCCATCAGACCCGAGGCGGTGCCCGGGTCGAGCTTCATGATGACTGTCGCGGCCGCGGTGATCGCCAAGATGCTGACCACCTCGATCACCGTGAATGTCCCGTATTTCAAGCTCTTTCGGTTGAGACTGGCGAAGAAGGTCGGTCCGGAGACGAAGCCGAGGGTGAAGATGAACAGCGCGAAGGCGATGTTCTTGACCTGATCGTTCAAGACGATGTGGCCCGCCATCCCGACGAAGATCGCCACGATCAACGTCCCGGCTACTCCGCCCAGCGACAACTTCCAGATGCGGATCTTGCCGATCGCGTAGCCCAATGCCAAACACAGAAAAAGCGCCGTCTCAGGGGAGTCCTGTAGGAACCTTTTGATCGCGTCCATGGAATTGTCCTCGAGGGGTGAGTCGGGTCAGCTTGTCTCGGCACGACTTTCGAACTCACGGTGATACTCCTGCATGATCTCGCGCAGTCGCCGCCCGATCTCGGCGTAGTCGTCCTGCCAGAGATTGGCCAGCGACACCCGCACCGACCATTCCGGGCCGTCGAAACCGCCACCATTGAGCAGTACGATCGAACCCTGCTCGGCCAGCCGGAACACCGGATCAACCGGTTCGTGCTCGGATTCCAACCACTGCGCGAACTCCGCGCTCCAGTGCTTCTTCACCCACAGCATCAGGTCGAGTTCGATGTAATAGTGCGCCGAATCGGGGCTGTTCGGAATCGAAATCTGCAGGCCCGCACACAGTTCCCGCAATCGACGCGCGAGAATCGCCTCGCATTCCTTCTTGTGCTGCCCGTCTTTGTCGAGCAGGTCGGTCAGGGCGAACAGTGCCATTTGCACCTGTTGCGGTGTCGACAATCCGGCGGTGTGGTTGAGCGCCACATCGCGCGAATCGGCGACCATGCGATCGACGAACTTCAGCTTCGAAGGATCGAGGGTGAGAATGGAGTAGCGCTTGTGCAACTGTTCCTGTTGGGCGGCGGGCAGTTTCGCGATGCGCGGATCGAAGGTGTTGTCCTTCGCGATCGCGATGACGCCCAGCCGCCAACCGGTGCATCCGAAGTACTTGCTGAACGAGTACACCCCGATGGTGTTGGCCGCGGCGACCGCCATGAGCGAGGTGAAGTTGTCGACGAAGGTTCCGTACACGTCATCGGTGATGATCGTGAGGTTCGGATTCTCCTTCGCGGCGATCTCGGTGATGCGGTCCAGCGTGGCCTGGTCCAACTTCATCGACGGTGGATTCGACGGGTTGACCAGGCACACCGCCTTGATCCGGGGGTCGGCGAGCTTGTTGATCTCGTCGAGGGGGTACTGCCAGGTGTGCAACCCGTCGGCGGATAGCTGCGAGGCCTGGATCTCGACGACGTCGAAGTCGTAGCGCCGCAGGTGCGGGATCTCCAGGTAGGGGGTGAAGATCGGGGTCATGATCGCGATCCGGTCGCCGGGCGCGAGCAGGCCGTTGACCACGCAGCTGTCGAACACGTAACACATGGCGGCCGTGCCACCTTCGGTGGCGAACAGGTTCCAGCCACCTTTCGGTGCACCGCCCATGGCGAGCTCGAGGTAGGCGTGCACCACCTGTTCGATGTGGGTCAGCATCCTGGGCGGATCGGGGTAGTGGTCACCGTTGATCGCGTCGGCCAACTCGCCCACCCACGCGTCGGGGTCGAAGTTTCGGGTGGCGCCGTATTCGACCGCGCCGCGCAACAGTTTCACCGCGTCGGTTTCCGGTTCGGCGGTGAGGAATTGGTCGAATCGTGCTGCTATTCCGCTGGATTGGGGCATTCCCGCCAGCCCGGGGAATTCGTCCCAGTCCCGTTTCGCCTCCGTGCAGGTGAAACGGCCGAGCAGGTAAAAGGCTTCTCTGGCCACGATGGAGGTCCAGTTGGGATTGCCGCGACCCGCGTTGATCAACGTGCCTGCGGTCTTCTTCATGTTGTCATCGGCCAAAGCGATGAGTTCGTCTTTGAGCTCGAAGGGGCTCAGTTGTTCGTACTTCTTCTCGTTCCCGCGATCGACCTCGTCCGAGCCCATCAACCAACCTCCGCGTTTTGAAGTCCGGTCGTTCCGCGAAAAGCATGGCACGAGGTCGCGCGCGCGATGACCCAACACGCAGGGGTCAGAACTGGCCTTGATCCTCGGGTTCCAGGACGCGGAACTCGGTTCCCGCCGGTGCCATTTCGGCCAGCCTGCCGAAATAGATGCCCTGTGCTGACGGTTCGATGATGCCGAAATGAATGGGCACGGCGGTGCGGGGATTGACCGCGCGCAAGTAGTCGATGGTGTCCCAGATGCGCATCCACGGGGCGACAGCCGGAATGGCGAGCACACCGACCGGGACCGGCGGCACCCATAACGAGTCGCCGGGATGAACGAGTTGGGCGGGATCGGACGCGGTGCCCAGCTGGAACACGGTGTTGTCCACGACCGGGATCTCCGGGTGGATCACCGCGTGCATTCCACCACCGCCGGTGATCTGTAAGTCGCCGATATCGAGGACCTGCCCGGCCGACACCGGCTCCCAGCCCTCGCTGCGCTGCTGGGCGGTCTGCGGATCGGACAGCAGGCGGGCGCCGGGATTGTTCTCGATCAGGTCGCCGATGCGGTTGGGATCGATGTGGTCGGGGTGCTGGTGGGTCACCGCGATCGCGTCCAAGCCGGTGATGCCCTCGAAACCGTGCGCGAAGGTGCCGGGGTCGAACAGCACTTTCACGCCGTGCAGTTCCACGAGGATGCAGGAATGACCGAAGTGGGCGATACGCATACCCGATGCTAAGCCGCTACTACCCCGGAAGGCGGGCTGCACGGCCGGGTCAACTAGGATTTCTGGCGTAACCCCCACACCACTTGAGGAGCAACGCGTGGCACGAGTCGTGGTCGAGGTCATGCCGAAGGCCGAGATTCTGGATCCCCAGGGACAGGCCGTGGTCGGCGCGCTGCCGCGTCTCGGGTTCGCCGGAATCTCGGATGTGCGGCAGGGCAAGCGATTCGAGCTCGAGGTGGACGACAGTGTGTCGGACGCTCAGCTCGAGCAGATCGCCGAGGCGCTGCTGGCGAACACGGTGATCGAGGACTGGAAGGTCGTTCGGGTCTCGTGAGCGCACGCATTGGCGTTATTACGTTCCCCGGCACGCTCGACGATGTCGACGCTGCCCGCGCGGTGCGGTTGGCCGGTGCCGAGGCTGTGAGCCTGTGGCACGCCGATGCCGATATCAAGGGTGTCGACGCGGTCATCGTGCCCGGCGGGTTCTCCTACGGCGACTACCTGCGCTGCGGTGCCATCGCCCGGTTCGCACCGGTGATGGGCGAGGTCGTGCGCGCGGCGGGCCAGGGCATGCCGGTGCTGGGTATCTGCAACGGCTTCCAGGTGCTGTGCGAAGCCGGGCTGCTGCCCGGTGCGCTCACCCGCAACGAGGGCCTGCACTTCATCTGCCGCGACGAGTGGCTGTCCGTGGAAGCCACCGATACCGCCTGGACCTCGCGGTATGAGCCGGGCGCGCAACTGCTGGTGCCGCTGAAGTCGGGCGAAGGGCGTTTCCAGGCGTCGGAGAAGGTGCTCGACGAGCTCGAGGGCGAAGGTCGCGTGGTGTTCCGCTACGCGGGCGACAACCCCAACGGTTCGCAGCGCGGGATCGCCGGCATCTCCTCGGCCAACGGCCGGGTCGTGGGCCTGATGCCGCACCCCGAGCACGCCACCGAAGCACTGACCGGCCCCAGCGATGACGGTCTGGGCATGTTCTTCTCGGTGATCGACAGTTTCGTGAAGGCCTGAACTACAGATCATCGATGATCGTGAAGTCGACCCCGTTCGCCTGAGCCAGGTGGGCGGGGCCGACTGCTTGATTGCCCAGAAAACCTCGGCGCGACGCGGGGCCGTCGAGGACAAGACCGTGCTCCGAACGGCCCATGATCGTCTCCACGTCCAGGGTGCCCACGGTGTCGGCGAGGCTGTTCAGCAGATGGATCGCCTCATACGTGGAATTGCTGAATGTCGTTAGGGCTGGGGAGAATTGGCCCTGATGCTCGCGGTAGCGGGCCTGCCGGGACCGGCCCTCGGTGGTGTGGTCGTCGAGGAAGAAACTCGACGCCACGTAGAGATTGACGTTCGCCGACGGGCCGGCGCTCAGCAGCACGTTCTCATCCACGGCGGGGCTGAGGCGCGGCATCACCGCTGGTAGCCCGGTGGCGGTGAACTGGCGGTTGAAGCGGGCGGTGTCCGCACCCACCATCAAGATCAGCACCGCGTCGGCCAGCAGCAGTGCGGGGTTGTCGAGGAAATCGTCGAAATCGGTGGTGCCCAACGGCACATACTGTTCGACGATGATGTCGTAGGGGCTGGGCAGCGAGCGGCGCAGGGCGTCGGCGGTGCGGCGCGGCCAGATGTAATCGTTGCCGATCACCGCCCACCGGCGCACCCCCAATTCGCGGCCCATCCAGGCCGCGGCGGGCACGCTCTGATGGTCGGGATGTTCGCCGACCAGCAGCACGCCGGGGCGCTCGTCGGGCAGGCCCTCGTGGTCGGTGGCATAGAGATACGGCACCCGCGCGTCCACCACCTCGGCCACCGCGCGACGCACGGCCGAGGTGTGCCAGCCGGTGATCGCGCCGACCATTCCGGTGGCGAGAAAGGCCTCTACTTCGGTGGCCACCTCGTGCGGTTCACGCCCGCCGTCGAGAGTGGTGAGTCGAATTTCGCGGCCGAGAATTCCTGTGCCGCTATTGATTTCGTCGACGGCCAGCGAAATGGCGGCGGTGCACGAGGGGGCGATGATGCCGCCAGGGCCCTGTGTGGGCACGATCGACACAATCTCGATCGTTTCATCCCGGCTCTGGCCGAAACTGGGCATTCTGTACTCTATCGCCTTGTGCGAACAGGATTGTTCGAATGAATTTCTCGGCAGGTGGGAATGCGATCAGTGTCCATCATATGTGGGTATTCCACGCTGCACGGTGCCTTGCGCTCCGCGGAGCGCAACTGGGTGAGTCGACTGGAATCGGCGCTGACGGCTGACAATCTCACCGCCGACCACTGGGCGATGCTGGCGCAGCTGTCCACCGACAGCGGGATGACGATGTCGGAGCTGGCCGCCGCGGCGCGCCTTGCCCCGTCCTCGGCCACCCGGCACGCGGACTACCTCGCCGAACGCGGGCTGATCTTCCGCGTCGCGGCCACCGACGACCGCCGCCGGATCCTGATCGGGCTGAGCAGCCTCGGCGCGAAACTGGCCGCCAAGATCCGCGCGCAGGAAAAACTCGCCGAGGAACAACTGCGCACCCGCCTGGGTGTTCGCCGGTATGGCGAACTGATGGCGGCGCTGTCGGTCGTCGCCGAACTCGACGACTGACCCGACAGTCCGATGCCCGAGCGCGGCATCGTGCCTAGGATCGCAGAATGCCCGTTTCTCTGACAGCGGCCACGGCCAGTGGATTGTGCGCCTTCATCGATGCCTCGCCATCGCCGTTTCATGTGTGCGCGACGGTGGCCGCCGAGCTGGACGGCAACGGGTTCACGCCGTTGACCGAGGCGTCGGCGTGGGATGACGCGGGCGGCAAACACTATGTGGTGCGCGGTGGTTCGCTGATCGCGTGGGCCGACTACGACGCGGTGCCCGCAGCGCCGTTCCGGGTGGTCGGCGCGCATACCGACAGCCCCAATCTGCGGGTGAAACAGCACCCCGACCTGGCCTCGGCCGGGTGGCAGCTGGTCGGGCTGGAACCGTACGGCGGCGCCTGGCTGAACTCGTGGCTGGACCGGGAGCTGGGGCTTTCGGGGCGGTTGAGTGTGCGCGAGGGTGCGCGGATGCGTGACGTGCTGGTGCGTATCGACGAGCCGATCCTGCGGGTGCCGCAGTTGGCGATCCACCTGTCCGAGGACCGACGCGGGGTCACCCTCGACCCGCAACGGCACGTGAACGCGATCTGGGGCATCGGTGACGGTCCCGCGCCGTTCCTGGACTTCGTCGCCGAGCGGGCCGGGGTGAACGGCGCCGACGTGCTGGGCTGGGAACTGATGACCCACGACCTCGCACCGAGCACGATCGTGGGCCGGGATCTGGATCTGGTGAGCGCGCCGCGGCTGGACAACCAGGGCACCTGTTATGCCGGGTTGCAGGCGTTTCTGGCCGCCGCCGACGAGCCGGGAGCGGCGACGGCGGTGCTGGTGATGTTCGACCACGAAGAGGTCGGCAGTCAGTCCGATCGCGGTGCGCAGTCGGATCTGCTGCCCGCGGTGTTGGAGCGGATCGTGTTGGCCCGCGGTGGTGGACGCGCGGATTACCTTGCGGCGCTTGCCGGTTCGGTGGTCGCCTCGGGCGATATGGCGCATGCCACGCATCCGAACTACCCGGATCGGCACGAGCCCGCGCATCGCATCCAGGTCGGTGGCGGGCCGGTACTCAAGGTGAACCAGAACCTGCGCTACGCCACCGACGCGGCGGGTGCCGGTGCGTTCGCGCTGGCGTGCGCGCAGGCCGACGTGCCCTTGCAGCGCTACGTGCACCGCGCCGACCTGCCGTGCGGCTCGACCATCGGCCCGATGACCGCGGCCCGCACCGGCATGTCGACCGTCGACGTCGGCGCCCCCCAACTGGCGATGCACTCCTGCCGCGAACTCATGGGCGCGGCCGACGTCCCCGCCTACGCCTCCGCCCTCGCGGCCTTCTTGACCCCCGAAGCCTGACCTGGACGGGCGATCACCAGGCTCTCACGCAAACATCGCCCGAGTGCGAAAATCCCTGAGAGCCTGGTGATCAGGTGACCATCAGCTACGGCTGCGTGAGCGCTGTTGCTACGGCCGGATTTCGGCTGGGTCGGTAGGTGATCACCGCGAAGACGATCACCGCGAACGTGGTCCACACGTAACTGCTGCCGATGATCTGCTGCCACCACGCCCAGGCCAGTTCCTGGTCCTTGGAATGCGGCAGCAGCCATTGCGGGCCGATGATGAACATCACCGTGAACAGCGCGACCACCGTGGTGAAGGCGGGGGAGCGGCGGCGGTCGGCCAGGCTCACCGCCACGACCAGCGCGGGCGCCACCCACACCCAGTGATGCGACCACGACACCGGCGAAACCAGCAGCAGCGCAGCGGCATTCACCAAGATGGCGGCCACGTCGTGACCGGCGCCGATCAGGCGGTACATCCAGATCGCGGCCAGCGCGATGGTCAGCGCGGACAGACCGAGCCACAGGCCGGTGGCCAGCGATTCGTCCAGGCCGAGGCGGAACAGCGTGCCTTTGATCGACTGGTTGCCCGCGAAGAACGGGGTGCCGATGCGGCCGGTGTCGGCGACCGTGTGGAACCAGTATTCGACCGAATCCTTCGGAAACAGCAGGAAGCCGACGCCCACCGCGCCCGCCGCCGAGGCGACCATCGTGGCCGCGGCCTTCCAGTCCTTGCGCAGCAGGAAATACAGCAGATAACCGGCCGGGATCAGCTTGATCGACACCGTGATGCCGATCAGCATCCCGCGCGGCAGCACCGGCTTGCGCATCAGCACGTCGACCAGCACCGCCGCCAACAGGATCAGATTGACCTGGCCGAAGTTGACCGACTGCCGAACGGGTTCGAGGAACTGTGCCAGGCCCAGCCCGGCGATCACCACGGTCAGTACCGCGATCCGGTCGAGCTCCGGGCGCACCCGCACCAGCACCAACCACAGCGCGATGCCCAAGCTCAGCAGCGAGGTCACCAGCACCACGACCTCGGCCAACCCCAGTGGCATCAAGGCCAGCGGCACGAAGAACATCGCGGCCAGCGGCGGGTAGGTGAACGGCAGGCCCATCCCCTGGACCGGCGGCATCGGCCCGTACAGGTCGCCGCCGTCCAGCCACACCCGCGCCCCGGTGCGGTAGACCTGCAGATCGATGTACCCGTCCCACCAGTTCGCCATCAGCGCGATCGCCGCCGACACCGCGAACAGGCCGATCGCCGCGGCCAACCAGCGCCGCTGACGGTCGAGCGGCGGGGGGTGATCCGGTACCGAACTAGACCCCCCGTTATCTGCCGGAACAGGTGACTCGACCTGCCCGGCAACCCCCTGACATTCGTTCACGGCGCCAGACTAGCGGGTGCAGACCCAGCCGAAGCGCAAGTGTGATCGGGCCGCTATATAGACTCTCGAGCAGACGATCCCCCCGGCCGAAAGGACCCTGGTCTCCCGTGACTTTGCAGGTCGACACCGTCGCCACCGCCGCAGCCACCCCGGATGCTCCGCAGCCGTACAAGGAACTCGGTCTCAAAGACGACGAGTACGCCCGCATCAAGGAGATTCTCGGCCGTCGGCCCACCGATGCCGAGCTGGCGATGTACTCGGTGATGTGGAGCGAGCACTGCTCGTACAAGTCCTCCAAGGTGCACCTTCGCTACTTCGGTGAAACCACCACCGACGAGATGAAGGCCTCCATGCTGGCCGGGATCGGCGAGAACGCCGGCGTGGTCGACATCGGCGACGGCTGGGCCGTCACCTTCAAGGTCGAATCGCACAACCACCCGTCGTATGTGGAGCCCTACCAGGGTGCGGCCACCGGCGTCGGCGGGATCGTGCGCGACATCATGGCCATGGGCGCGCGCCCGATCGCGGTGATGGACCAGCTGCGTTTCGGTGCGGCTGATGCTCCTGATACTCGTCGCGTTGTCGACGGTGTGGTGCGTGGCGTGGGCGGTTACGGCAACTCGCTGGGCCTGCCCAATGTCGGCGGCGAGACCGTGTTCGACGCCTCCTACCAGGGCAACCCGCTGGTGAACGCGCTGTGCGCGGGCGCGATGCGGGTGGAAGACCTGCACCTGGCGTTCGCGTCGGGTGAGGGCAACCGGATCATCCTGTTCGGTGCGCGCACCGGCCTGGACGGCATCGGCGGCGTGTCCGTGCTGGCCTCGGATTCCTTCTCCGGCGACGAGTCGGGCTCGGGCCGCAAGAAGCTGCCCGCGGTGCAGGTGGGCGATCCGTTCACCGAGAAGGTGCTCATCGAGTGCTGTCTGGACCTGTACGCGGCCGGGCTGGTCGTGGGCATCCAGGACCTCGGCGGTGCCGGATTGTCCTGCGCCACTTCCGAACTCGCGGCTGCCGGTGACGGCGGTATGCACATCGACCTGACCAAGGTCCCGCTGCGCGCCGCCCACATGACCCCCGCGGAGATCCTGTCCAGCGAATCGCAGGAGCGCATGTGCGCGGTGGTCACGCCCGAGAACGTGGAAGCGTTCATGGCCGTGTGCCGCAAGCACGACGTGCTGGCCACCGACATCGGTGAGGTCACCGACGGCGACCACCTCGTGATCACCTGGCACGGCGAGACCGTGGTGGACGTGCCCCCGCGCACCGTCGCGCACGAGGGCCCGGTCTACGAGCGGCCCGTGCAGCGTCCCGACACCCAGGACGCGCTGATCGCCGACACCACCGCCGCGCTCGCCCGCCCGCAGACCGGCGACGAGCTGCGCGAAACCCTGCTCACGATGATCGCCAGCCCGCAGCTGTGCAGCCGCCGCTGGATCACCGAGCAGTACGACCGCTACGTGCGCGGCAACACCGTGCTGGCCGAGCACGCCGACGCAGGCGTTGTCCGGGTCGACGAGGCCACGGGCCGCGGCATCGCCCTGGCCACCGACGCTTCGGGCCGCTACACCAAGCTCGACCCGTACACCGGCGCGCAGCTGGCGCTGGCCGAGGCCTTCCGCAATGTCGCCACCACCGGCGCCACTCCCAAGGCCGTGTCCAACTGCCTCAACTTCGGTTCGCCGGAGGACCCGGGCGTGATGTGGCAGTTCCAGCAGGCCGTGCGCGGTCTCGCGGATGGCTGTGCGACGCTTGGCATTCCGGTCACCGGCGGCAATGTGAGCTTCTACAACCAGACCGGCAAGGACGCGATCCTGCCGACGCCGGTGGTCGCCGTGCTCGGTGTGATCGACGATGTGCACCGCCGCATCCCCACGGGCCTGGGCCTCGAGCCGGGCGAGTCGCTGATCCTGCTCGGCGACACCCACGACGAGCTGGACGGTTCGATCTGGTCGCAGGTCGTGCACGATCACCTCGGTGGCGTGCCGCCCAAGGTCGACTTCGCCCGCGAGCAGCTGCTGTCGGACGTGCTCACCTCGGGTTCGCGGGACGGCATGATCTCCGCCGCGCACGACCTGTCCGAGGGTGGTCTGGCGCAGACCGTCGTCGAAGCCGCGCTGGCAGGCGAAACCGGTTGCCGCATCGTGCTTCCCGAAGATTCCGACCCGTTCGTGCAGCTGTTCTCCGAGTCGGCCGGGCGCGTGCTCGTCGCGGTGCCGCGTTCGGAGGAGACCCGCTTCACCAAGATGTGTGACGCGCGGCAGCTGCCGTGGGTGCGCATCGGCGTGGTGGATCAGGGTTCGGATTCGGTCGAGGTGCAGGGGCAGTTCTCGGTGACACTCGCGGAATTGCGTGAGGCGTTCGAGGGCACGCTGCCTAAGCTGTTCGGAGCGCATACCGCGTGATGTGATCGGACGAGGAGTCGAGCTTGACCACTGAGGATACGAGCTCGACTTCTCGGCCCGAAGCGCACGACGAGCCTGTGCGCGAGAACCTCTTCGTCCGGGGAATTCACCTGGTGGAGAGGTTTTTTCATCCCAATTACGTGGGCCTCATCGTTTCCGCGATGTTCTTCGGGCTGTCGCTGACACCGTCGCTGCTGCCGCGTGACTGGTTCTTCCAGGGACTGATCAGCGGGATCAACGCGACCATCGGCTACGGCATCGGCTGCGCGCTGGCCTGGGCCTGGCGCAAATGGGCGGTTCCCCGCATCAAGTGGCCCGAGCAGGTGACCGCGGCATGGGCGAAGCGGCCGAGCTGGGCGCTGGTGGCGGTGAAGGGCGCGATCGTGGTGGCGTGCCTGATCTTCGCGGTGCTGATGAGCATCCAGTCGTCGAAGTGGCAGCGGCAGATCACCGACCTGATGGGGATGGCGCCGGTCTCGGACGCGGGCTATCCGCGCACGGTGCTGCTGGGCGCGGTGGTGGTCGGGATTCTGATCTGGATCTCGCGCCTGGTGGTCCGGTTGGTGCGCGCGGTGACGCGGGGGTTGAACCAGTGGGTGCGGATTCCGACGGCGATCGCACGGCCGCTCGGGTTGCTCATCGTGGTAGTGGTCGCGGCGATGCTGTTCAACGGTGTGTTGGCGAAAGGCTTTTTCGCCGTAGCCAATTCAGCGTTCAGCGCGCGTAACAGCCACACGTCGCCCAATGCGGTGCAGCCGGTACTGCCCGAACGTTCCGGTAGCCCTGAGTCTTTGGCGAAATGGGACACCCTGGGTTCGGAAGGCCGGTGGTTCGTGTCGAACGCACCGACTGCGCTGGCCATCAGCCAGGTGACGGGAAAGCCTGCGCGCGAACCGATTCGGGTCTACGCCGGGTTGGAATCGGGTGACGGGTTCGAGGCGCAGACCGACGTGGCGATCGCGGAACTGGAGCGCACCAAGGCTTTCGAACGCGAAGTCCTCGTGGTGATCGGCACCACGGGCACGGGCTGGGTCGACACGACCAGTGCCGAATCGGTCGAGTTGATGTTCGGTGGGGACACCGCGCTGGTGGCCACGCAGTACTCGTATCTGCCCAGCGCACTGTCGTTCCTGTCGGACCGCGACAAGTCGATGACCATGGGGCGGATGCTGTTCGACAAGGTGTACGACCGCTGGTCGGCGCTGCCCGAGGACGCTCGCCCCAAGCTGCTGGTCTACGGCGAAAGTCTGGGTTCGCAGGGTTCAGAGGGTGCGTTCTCGGGCCTTGCCGATATTCGCAATCGCACCGACGGCGTGCTCTGGGTGGGGCCGCCGAATTCGAATCGGCTGTGGTCGGAGTTCGTGAGCAGGCGCGACCCCGGCACCGAGGAGATCACCCCGATCTACGCCGACGGCATGTCGGTGCGTTTCGCCGCCAGCGCCGACCAGCTCGCGAAGCCGACCCCGGTGTGGAACGACCCGCGCATCGTCTATCTGCAGCACGCGTCGGATCCGGTGGTGTGGTGGTCGCCGGATCTGCTGTTCGGCAGGCCGGATTGGTTGCGCGAGAAGCGCGGACCGGATGTGTCGCCGGCGATGTCGTGGTATCCGATCGTCACGTTCTGGCAGGTGGCGGCGGATCTGCCTCGCGCACAGTCGGTTTCGGACGGGCACGGTCACAACTACGGGAACCTGGTGCCCGACGCGTGGGCCGCGGTGGCCGAACCACCTGACTACACACCGGAATTGGCGCAGCGGATTCGGGCGTACCTCGACGCGTCGATGGCGCGCGAACACCGGTTGAAGTGACGAACCGGGGCAGCGCCGAACCCCTCGATCAGCGCTGCCCCGATGTCGGTTACGACACCGATTTGAACGGATTGTGTTCGGCGATCAGCTGTTCCAGCCGCGCCTCGTCGACCCGGCTCAGCAGCGACTGGGTCTCCTGCTGGTCGCGCACGACCTTGGCCAGGGTGAAGCAGCTGGTCACCAGGAACAGTCCCGACATCGCCAGGAACGCGCGCTGCCAGCCGTCCAACGGCAGGTAGGCGATACCGGCACCGGTCCCGAACAGGCTGACGCCGAACGCGATCGCGGCCTGGGCCATGTAGGCCGAGGTGTTCTTCGGCTTGTGGTTTGTGCTCATGGGTATCAGTGTGCTGATCTGCGGCTTCGCGATCGCGCGTACAACTACTCGAGTGCGGTACGTAGTTTGTGGTCCGATCGGCATGCGCAAATCCGGTGTTTGTCAGACCCGGCCGCCATACTGAGGCGGTGACCGAACGCGCATCGACGGTGGCGACGCTGCGTGCGCGCGGCGGCGTGATCGCGCGCCGCGTGGAGGACGTCGTCGATCTGAACTATCCGGGACTGGTGCTGGCGACCCTGTTCTTCGGGCTGTCGGTGACGCCGTCGCTGGTGCCGCGCGACTGGCTTTTCCAGGGGCTGATCAGCGGGATCAACGCGGCGATCGGGTACGGCCTCGGGTGTGTGCTGGAGTGGGTGTTCCGGCGGTGGGTGCGTGCGCGGCTGCCGATTCCCAGCCCTTCCGATCGGCTGCGGTACGCGATCAAGGCGACCGTGCTGGTGGGGTGTGCGGTGTTCGCGGCGGGGATGTTGGTGCAGTCGGCGCGGTGGCAGCGCGAGATCACCTCGCTGATGGGGATGGCGGGCACGACCACGCCCGCGTATCTGCGAACCGGGCTGCTCAGCGTGGCTGTCGGGGTGGCGGTGGTGGCCGCGTATCGGACCGTGCGGGTCATCGTTTTGGTGTTGGCTCGGCAGCTCAATCGGTGGGTGCGGGTGCCGCGTGAGGTGGCGCCGGCGGCCGGGTTGCTGGTGCTGGTCGTGCTGTCGGTGACGATTTTCAACGGGGTGGCGTCGCGGGCGTTCTTCGCGGTGGCGAACTCGGCGTTCAGTGTGCGCAACGACCGGACGACGTCGTTCGCGGTGCAGCCGGTGGCGCCCGAGCGGTCGGGGAGTGCGGGGTCGTTCGCGCCGTGGGAGACGTTGGGGTTCGAAGGGCGGTGGTTCGTCGCCAACGGTCCCAGTGCCTCGGGGATCGCCGGGGTGACGGGAAAGCCTGCGCGCGAACCGATTCGGGCGTATGTGGGGTTGGAATCGGTCAAGGGCGAACAGACTGCGGCGCAGCTGGCGGTGGCCGAGTTGGAGCGGACCAAAGCCTTCGAACGTGCGGCGATGGTCGTTGTCACCACTACTGGAACCGGGTGGGTCAACGGGATGGCAGCCGGGGCTGTCGAGTATCTGTACGGCGGTGACACCGCCATCGTGGCCACCCAGTTCTCGTATCTGCCCAGCGTGCTGTCGTTCATGTCCGACCGGGAGAAGGCGGCCGCGGCCAGCCGGGAGTTGTTCGACGCGGTGTACACGCGGTGGTCGGCCCAGCCGGAGGGGCAGCGGCCGAAGCTGTTCGTCTACGGGGAGAGTCTCGGGTCGCAAGGGTCGGAGGAGGCCTTCGACGGGTTGGCGGAGCTGCGGGAGAAGGTCGATGGGGCGCTGTGGGTGGGGCCGCCCAATTCGAACCGGTTGTGGCGGCAGTTCGTGGAACGGCGCGATCCCGGCTCGCCCGAGGTGGAGCCGGTGTACGCGGACGGACTCGTGGTCCGATTCGCCGACGAGGCAACGGATTTCGAGGGCTTCGAGCCCTGGCGTGAGCCGCGCATCGCGTACCTGCAACACCCGTCCGACCCCATCGTGTGGTGGTCGGCGGACCTGATCTTCACGCGCCCGGATTGGTTGAGTGAGCCGCGCGGGTCCGACGTTTCCACGCAGATGCGGTGGGCGCCGTTCGTGACGTTCTGGCAGGTCACGGCCGATCTGACCAATGCGCAAGGGGTGGTCGACGGGCATGGGCATCGATACGGGTCGTTGGTGCTGGACGGGTGGTTGGCGGTCGGGGCGCCCGAGGTGAGTGGTGAGGTTGTCGAAAAGATCCGGGCCGCACTGGAATTCGCGGAGGACTATGAGCGGGAGGTGAAGTGAGCCGATTCAAAACAATTGCCGCACTGACACTTCCGCTGCTCTGGAACAACCGCGTACTGCCCGCCCTCGACCTTCCACTGCGCGGCCGCACCGCAGCGAACATCGCCTTCGCAACCGGCTACACGAAAGCCTTCCAAGGAACGCCGAACTGGTTGTCCGCCAGTGGATTCCGCTGGGGCGCAGCCGGCGCAGCCATAGTCCTCACCGGCTACGCCATCGCCCTATCGATCCCATCACTGCGCCGAATCCCCCTCGAAATCGAGGCCCGCACCCCAGAAACCTCCACCCTCGAGTGGACAGCCGTACACATCCCCCTAGGCACCGTCCTAGCCGAAGAAGCAATCTTCCGAGGAACCCTCGACCCCCTCCTCACCCGATCGCTGGGCACCCCCGCCCTGAGCCCCCTCGACTTCGGCCTCTGGCACATCCACCCCGCAAGAACCGCAAACGATTCGATACCGGCAACCATCCTGGCCACCACCCTCGCCGGCCTGCTCTTCACCGAACTCCGCCGCCGCTCGAACAGCGCCACCGCCCCCGCCCTCCTCCACCTGGCCCTCAACACCGGCGCAGCCCTGACCCCCCTCGCCGCCCGACGGATCGAGCAGTTCAGGAAGTAGCTCGGTAACTTGGGGGAATGGCGCAACAGAAGGTGGATCCCGCGCAAGTGCGGGCGGCTGTGTTGGGGGTGGGGGAGTGGTTGCGGGACTCGGGGGTGGAGAAGCCGGGGCGGGCGGAGATCGGCGCGGCGGTGAAGGGGACGGTGCGGGCGTTGGCGGCTGGTGCGCCGGGGCATTCGGTGGAGGTTCGGGTGCCGCCGTTCGCGGCGGTGCAGTGCATCGAGGGGCCTCGGCATACCCGGGGGAATCCACCGAACGTGGTCGAGACCGACGCGCGGACCTGGTTGTTGCTGGCCACCGGGCTGCTCGAGTTCGAGGACGCGGTTAGGGCGGGTGCGGTCAGTGCGTCGGGGACCAGGGCGGGGGAGATCGCGCAGTGGCTGCCGATTGTGCCGTTGGCGGCGAACAGTTAGAGCAGGTTTTCGCGGTGGAGGCCCTTTTTGTCGTAGAAGGTGGTGACGGCTACGCCCAGGACGACCGCGATGGCTATGCCGAGGAAGGCCATGAAGGTGCCTCGGCCCAGGCCTGCGTCGTAGTTGGAGTCGAAGTAGAGGATCGAGCGGACGCCCAGGTAGACCTGGTGCATGGGTTCGAATTCGGCCAGCCAGGCCAGGTATTTGGGGGCGGCTTCGATGGGGACGGTGCCGCCGGAGGACGGTAGGCCCAGGATGACGAACAGGATCATGTTGATCAGCAGGCCGGGGGTGCCGAACACGGCGAGCATGGTCAGGCCGGTCCAGCCGCAGGCGAGCATGCACAGCACCGAGAACAGGTAGAGGCCGAAATGGTTGCTGATGGCCATGCCCAGGATCTCGGCCGTCACGACGTAAACCAGCGACACCACCAGCGAAACCACGGTCATGATTCCCCATTTGACCACCAGGGTGCCCAGGCGCGAGATCTTCACGGGCTCATGGTGGATGTAGAAGGGGCCGTACTCGTTGGGCACGAAACCCAGGCCCGCGTCGGTCATGGTGTGCACGACCATCGCGCCGATCATGCCCGCCAGCAGCAGCAACAGCGCGTAGAAGAAGGCTGTGAGCCCTTCGCCGCTGCCTGCGGGTAGTGGGCGGAATTCCTGTTCGATGATATTGATCGGGTCCTGCAAGGTCAGCATGGCCGCGCCGGAGACCTGCGGTGCGGGGGCGCCTTCCGGAGTGCCGGCCAGGGCTTTCTTCACCTGGTCGGTCAGCTGGCCGCCGACCTGCTTGTCGACCTCGGCCAGTGCCTGCTGGCCGACCTGCTTGGTGATCTGGGTGCCGAAAGCGCCCAGCCGCGGGTTGGTCTGCAAGGTGATCACCGGACGTTCCATTTCGCCCGGCACGATCGAACCCGCGCCCAGGATGCTCAGCCGTTTGCTGAAGTCGCCGGGGATGATGATCGCGCCGTACACATCGCCGTTGCGCATCAACAGCTCGGACTCGGTGATGCCCACGACCCGCAGGTCGACCTTGTCCGCGGGCACGTTGTTCACCAGGCCCTCGGTGACCTGCTTACCGAAGTCGACCTTCTCGCCCGTGCCGGTGACATCGCCCACGTCGAGGTTGACCAGCGCGATCGGGAAGTCGTGCAGGTTGCCCTCGGGGTCGGCCACGTAGTCCAGGTACATCACACCCAGCAGCGCGGTGAGGATCGCGAGCACGATCGTGGGCTTCAGCACCATCCGAATCAGGTCGCCACGCTGCAGGTTCCGGGTTGCCGGGCGCGCTTTGCTGCCGCGCCGCCGGGGCGGTTTCACCGCTTTCGCACCGGCGGGATCGGGTGCCGAACCGGGCTGATCGTTCGCACTGTCGTCCGTGGTCACACCCGGGACGGTAGCAGTGCCGGGCAACATTTCGGCGACCAAAAAGCAGGTGTCACCCGCCGGGATGCCCAGCGGAGGTACTACCTGTCGGAGGTGACCCGTAGACTGATCATTGCCCCCAGCCCGCCCGAACAGGGAGCGAAAAACAGTGGCCAACCAAGCGCCCGACGAACTCGAACACGAGCCTCGCGAGGAGTGTGGCGTTTTCGGCGTCTGGGCTCCCGATGAGGACGTGGCCAAGCTCACCTACTACGGCCTGTACGCCCTGCAGCATCGCGGGCAGGAAGCGGCGGGCATCGCCGTTTCCGATGGCTCCCAAATCCTGGTCTTCAAGGATCTCGGCCTGGTTTCGCAGGTCTTCGACGAGCAGACCCTGGCCGCCATGCCGGGCCACATCGCCGTGGGACACTGCCGCTACTCCACCACCGGTGGGGTCACCTGGGAGAACGCGCAGCCGATCTTCCGCACCACCTCCGTGGGTTCCGGCCTGGCACTGGGCCACAACGGCAACCTGGTCAACACCGCCGAATTGGCCGGTCGCGCACGCGAACTGGGCCTGATCGGCGCCGGGGTGGTCGACGGCCGCCCGCAGATGACCGGTGCCACCTCCGACTCCGACATCGTCACCGCGCTGCTGGCGCACGCCTCGGCGGACTCCAGCATCGAAGCCGCCGCGATGGAACTGCTGCCGCAGTTGCGTGGCGCGTTCTGCCTCACCTTCATGGACGAGCACACCCTGTACGCCGCGCGTGACCCGCACGGTGTGCGCCCGCTGGTACTGGGCAGGCTGGATCGTGGCTGGGTCGTGGCTTCGGAAACCGCCGCGCTGGACATCGTCGGTGCCGCGTTCGTGCGCGAGATCGAGCCGGGCGAACTGCTGGCCATCGACTCCGACGGCGTGCGCTCGATGCGCTTCGCCAATCCCGAGCCCAAGGGTTGCGTGTTCGAGTACGTGTACCTGGCGCGTCCCGACACCACGATCGCCGGGCGTTCGGTGCACTCCACTCGCGTGGAGATCGGCCGCAAGCTGGCCAAGGAGCACCCGGTCGACGCCGACCTGGTGATCCCGGTGCCCGAGTCGGGTACGCCCGCCGCGGTCGGTTACGCGCAGGGTTCGGGCATTCCGTACGGCCAGGGTCTGATGAAGAACGCCTATGTGGGCCGCACCTTCATCCAGCCCAGTCAGACGATCCGTCAGCTGGGTATCCGGCTCAAGCTCAACCCGTTGAAAGAAGTCATCCGCGGCAAGCGGCTGATCGTGGTCGACGACTCGATCGTGCGCGGCAACACCCAGCGCGCGCTCATCCGCATGCTGCGCGAGGCCGGTGCGCTCGAGATCCACGTGCGGATCGCGTCGCCGCCGGTGAAGTGGCCCTGCTTCTACGGCATCGACTTCGCCTCGCGCGCGGAGCTGATCGCCAACGGCACCGGCGCCGACGACAGTTACGCCGACATGATCGAGACCGTGCGCCGTTCGATCGGCGCCGACACCCTCGGTTACGTGTCCACCGAGGGCATGATCGCCGCCACCGAACAGCCTGCGTCGCGACTGTGCACCGCCTGCTTCACCGGCGAGTACCCGATCGAGCTGCCCACCGAGGCCGCGATCGGCAAGAACGTGCTCGAGGGGATGCTGTCGGGCAAGCCGGAGGCGACGCTGCTGGGCGAGAACGTGAACGTCGACGCGCTGAGTCGTCCATAGTTTTCACACATGAGGGGTCGGCCAGGATAAACCTGGTCGGCCCCTTTTGTGTGCTGTACGGACAAAATTCCGGTGCCCTCGAATTACGTAAGATTAGTTCATAACATAGCGGCAATATTTCGGCGCATTTGAAACTGGCCGGTAATCGTCGCAATGTACGGTCCCCCGTTATATCGCTAGCTCAAACGCGCTGCCGCCGCTCTCGAAACCCGGGTTCGGCGGCAGCGCAGCGTTCGAGAATGGGACCTGATGTTGAATAATCGTGCGAAACAAGTGGGTGCGGTGGGTGCCGCCGCGCTCGTCGTGGCCGCGCTGGCCGGCTGTGGCTCCGGCCGCACCGATGAAGCGGGCTCCGGTGCGGGCCTGGTCGTGGGCACCACCGACAAGATCTTCTCGCTCGACCCGGCCGCGGCCTACGACAACGGGTCGCTGCTGGTGGAAAACCAGATCTACTCGTACCTGCTCAATTTCGCGCCCGGCGACACCACGCCCAAGCCCGACGCGGCGGAGAAGTGCGAGTTCACCAGCCCCACGGTCTACACCTGCAAGATCAAGCCGGGCCTGAAGTTCGCCAACGGCAACCCGCTCACCGCCACCAGCGTGAAGTTCTCGTTCGACCGGATGCTGAAGATCAACGACGCGCACGGTCCGGCTTCGCTGCTGGGCAACCTCGAGAAGACCGACAAGATCGACGATCTCACCGTCGCGTTCACGCTCAAGGTTGCCAACGATCAGACCTTCCCGACCATCCTGCCCACGCAGGCCGGGCCGATCGTGGACGAGAAGTCGCTGCCCGCCGACAAGGTCGCCACCGACGAAGAGGTCGTGAAGGCCAAGGGTTACGCGGGCCCGTACACGATCTCGAGCTACGACAAGAACAAGCTGGTCGAGTACAAGGCCAACCCCGACTACCAGGGCATTCTCGGCACGCCGAAGAACACCACGGTGTCGACCAAGTACTACGCCACCTCCGACAACCTGAAGCTGGACCTGCAGAACGGCGCCATCGACGTCGGCTACCGCTCGTTCACCCCCACCGACATCGACTCGCTGCGCGCGGACTCGAAGGTGAAGGTCACCGACGGCCCCGGCGGCGAGCTGCGCTACGTGGTGTTCAACATGAACACCATGCCGGGCAACACCCCCGAGCAGAAGCTGGCCGTGCGCAAGGCCTTCGCGTCGTCGATCGACCGTGAGGCGCTGGCCGCCGGTGTCTACAAGGGCACCTACCAGCCCGCCTACGGGTACGTGCCGCAGGGCATGGCCGGTGCGGCCGAGCCGCTCAAGGACCTCTACGGCGCCAAGCCCGACAAGGCCGCGGCCGCGAAGTTCCTGGCCGACGCGGGCGTCGCCGCCCCGGTGACGCTGAACCTGCAGTACAACCCCGACCACTACGGCTCCAGCTCCTCGGAGGAGTACGCCGCGGTCAAGTCGCAGCTCGAGGCCTCGGGCCTGTTCAAGGTGAACCTGCAGTCCACCGAGTGGGTGACCTACCAGAAGGAGCGCGCCTCCGACAGTTACCCGATGTACCAGTTCGGCTGGTTCCCGGACTTCCCGGACGCCGACAACTACCTGACGCCGTTCTTCGGCCCGAACAACTTCCTGCAGTCGCACTTCGAGAACCCCGGCATCAACGCCCAGTTGACCGCCGAGACCACCGAGTCCGATCCGACCAAGCGCGCGGAGCTGCTGAAGAAGATCCAGACCGATCTGGCGCAGAACTTCCTGCCGACCCTGCCGCTGCTGTCGGGTAAGCAGGTCGCGGTGTCGAAGCCGGGCGTGTCCGGTGTCGATCAGACCCTCGACGGCTCCTTCAAGTTCCGGTTCACGGTCCTGAGCAAGTGAGTGACGTTGCTGCTGCGCCCGAGTCACCGACTCGGGCGCAGCGTTTCGGGTGGATGCGCGGCGGGGGTTCCCGCCAGGTGGCTTTGCTGCGGTACCTGCTGATTCGGCTGTTGCTGATTCTGCCGACCGCGTGGTTGCTGGTGACGGTGGTGTTCTTCCTGATGCGGGTGATCGGTGACCCGATCAGCGCGGCCATGGGTGGCCGGTTGACCCAGGAGCAGATCTTCGAACGCAAGGAAGCGGCCGGGCTGAATCGGCCTATCCTGACCCAATATTGGGAGTACCTGACCGGATTCCTGCGCGGTGATTTCGGACGAACACAGGACAACGAGGCGATCTCCGATGTGGTGATCACCTACGGTGCCGCGACGTTCGAGCTCGTGTTCTGGGGTCTGGTCGTGGCGTTCGCGGTGGGTGTTCCCTTGGGCAGATACGCTGCGACGCACCGGGATACGGCCGCGGACGCGTTCCTGCGGTTCTCCGCGGTGCTGGCCTACGCGGCGCCGGTGTTCTTCGTCGGCATGCTGCTCAAGCTGGTGTTCTCGGTATGGCTGGGTTGGTTCCCGGTCGGCGGGCGTGCCAGCACCGATGTAGAGCTTGCGCTGCAACATGTTTCGCCCAAGACCAACATCCTGATCATCGACTCGATCCTGTACGGCGAGCCGTCGTACGTGCTCGACGTGCTCGAGCACGCGGTACTGCCCGCGGTGGCACTGGGTCTGTTGACCGCGGGCATCTTCCTGCGTCTGGTTCGCGTGAACCTGATCCAAACGCTGCGCAGCGATTTCGTGGAAGCGGCACGGGCGCGCGGGTTGTCCTCGCGCGTGGTCACCGGTCGGCACGCGGTGCGCAACGCACTGATCCCGATCATCACGGTCATGGGCATGTGCATCGCGATGATGCTGGGCGGTGCGGTACTCACCGAGACCACGTTCGAATGGAAGGGCTTGGGCTATCAGCTCGCCGAGTATCTGCGGGCGCGTGACTTCATCGCGGTGCAGGGCATCGTGGCGTTCATCGCGCTGATCGTCGCGGTGATGAGCTTCGTCGTGGACGCCATTGTCGCGCTGATCGACCCGAGGGTGAGGTTCTAGATGACCACCGCTGTGAAACGCCGGCGTCTGCCCGGCGCCGAACTGCTGTCGAAAACCGGTGGGCTGCAACGGGCTACGTTGATCACCGGGCTGGTGCTGGTCGGGGTGTTCGTGTTCGTGGCGGCCTTCGCGCCGCTGCTGGCGCCCTACGGTTTGGCTCAGAACTCCGCTGACGGTGTGGCATTCCTGCCACAGCAACCGCCCTCGGCCGACCACTGGTTCGGTACCTCGGTGCGCAGCGAGGACGTGCTGTCGCGAGTGCTGTTCGGTGCGCGCACCGCGCTGCTGGTGATCGCGATCGCGGTGACGTTGTCGCTGCTGATCGGGGTGCCGTTGGGTCTGCTGTCGGGGTATGTGGGGCGCTGGGTCGACAAGATCCTGGTGCTGATCATGGACGCCATCTACGCGTTCCCGTCGCTGCTGCTGGCCATCGTGGTGTCGATCGTGGTGGCCGGTGGCACGTCGAGCAGTCTGGGCGGCATGTTGTCGGCGGCGATCGCGATCACCGTTGTGTATGTGCCGCAATACTTTCGGGTGGTGCGCAACGCGACGGTCGCGGTGAAGACCGAACCGTACGTCGACGCCGCGCGGGTCACCGGGGCGTCGACCACGCGAATCATGTTCCGGCACATCCTGTCCAACGTCACCGGTTCGCTGCCGGTGATCGTCACCATCAACGCCGCCGACGCCATTCTCACGCTGGCCGCGCTGGGTTTCCTCGGGTTCGGCATCGAGCCGACCCAGGCCGCCGAGTGGGGTTACGACCTGAACAAGGCGCTCAACGACGTGTCCAACGGGCTGTGGTGGACCTCGATCTTCCCCGGCACCGCGATCGTGTTGGTCGTGCTCGGGATGACGCTGGTCGGCGAGAGCCTGGACGAGACGCTCAATCCGATGCTGCGCACCCGCCGCGCGGTCACTTCGAAGGAGACGGTCGATGAGTGAAACCACTGCCGCACTGGCGGTTTCGGGCTTGTCGGTGACCTTCTCGACCGACGCCGGACCCGTGCACGCGGTGCGCAATGTGTCCTACGAGGTGTTCCCCGGCGAGGTGCTCGCCATCGTCGGCGAGTCAGGGTCGGGCAAATCGGTGAGCTCGCGCACCGCGATCGGACTGCTTCCGCATTCCGCGTCGGTGCGCGGGCTGGTCACCATCGGCGACCGGCCGGTCACGTCCATGACCGAACGGCAGCTCACCGCCCTGCGCGGCGGGGCGGTGTCGATGGTGTTCCAGGAGCCCGCGCGGGCGCTGGACCCGTTGTTCACCGTCGGGTTCCAGATCTGTGAAGCCCTGCGCGCGCACAGCGACATGAGCCGAAAAGCCGCCAAGGCCAAGGCAATCGAACTGCTGCGCTCGGTCGGGCTGCCCGATCCGGAGCATCGCGTGGACTACTACCCGCACCAACTGTCGGGTGGGCAGAAGCAGCGCGTGATGATCGCGATCGCCATCTCGTGCGAGCCGAAGGTGATCATCGCCGACGAGCCGACCACCGCGCTCGACGTGACCGTGCAGGCCGAGATCCTGGAGTTGCTGCGGGATCTGCGGGACCGGCTCGGCAGCGCGATCGTGTTGATCACGCACAACATGGGTGTGGTGGCCGATCTCGCCGATCGTGTCGTGGTGATGCGCGAGGGCGAGGTGGTCGAGCAGGCGCCGGTGCACGAGCTGTTCGCCAACCCCAAGGCCGACTACACCAAAGCCCTGCTCGATGCGGTTCCACACCTCGGCGCGGCGACCATCGAGCGGCCCGTGATCGACCGGACTGTCGAGCCGGTACTCGACGTGAAGGATCTGGTCGTCACGTTCCCCGGTCCGTTCGGGCGGCCCGCGTTCCGTGCGGTCGACGGCGTCAGCCTGCAGATCCGGCCGGGGGAGACCCTCGGCCTGGTCGGCGAGTCGGGGTCGGGCAAGTCGACCATCGGACGCTGTGTGGCCGCGCTGCAACGGCCCACCGAAGGGCACGTGCTGATTCGCGGGCAGGACATCGCGGATCTGTCCCAGCGCAAGCTGCGGCCGATCCGGCGACGGTTCGGGTTCGTGTTCCAGGACCCCGCGGGCTCGCTGAACCCGCGCCTGACGGTCGGTGAGTGCGTGGCCGAACCACTGGTCGTGCACGGCATCGGCGACAAGGCGAGCATTCGCGCGCGCGTGCGGCACATGCTCGACGACGTGCAACTGCCCGCGGGCACCGAGAATCGCTACCCGCACGAACTGTCGGGCGGACAACGTCAGCGGGCCAGCCTGGCCAGGGCACTCGTGCTCGACCCGGACCTGCTCGTAGCCGACGAACCGACCAGCGCCCTCGACGTCTCGGTGCAGGCAGCGGTCCTGGAACTGTTCGCCGAACTCCAGCGCTCCTGCGGCTGGGCCTGCCTGTTCATCAGCCACGACCTCGCCGTAGTCGACCAACTCGCGGACCGCATCATGGTCCTGCGCGACGGCACCTGCGTCGAAGAAGGCACCAACGAACAGATCCTGCGCAACCCCCAACACGAGTACACCCGCCGCCTCGTCGCCGCCGTCCCGGTCCCCGACCCAGTCGAACAGCGACGGCGCCGGCTCGGGGGTGTCGGCATCGAGTAGGACCGGCTCCCCTGCCCGCTCGAAGTTCCAGCTTTCGGGCGGGGGAGTCGTACCACAATGCGGTACCATTGAGGGGACTCTTGGGA
This sequence comes from Nocardia sp. NPDC058640, assembly GCF_042716995.1. Lineage (NCBI taxonomy): Bacteria > Bacillati > Actinomycetota > Actinomycetes > Mycobacteriales > Nocardiaceae > Nocardia > Nocardia sp. NPDC058640. The sequence continues at coordinate 37,327 of NZ_JBHXRG010000031.1, read as the reverse complement.
GAGGACCGATCTCGATGACCAGCATGTCCGCCAGTGAAGCGCGAAGCAACCTGTTCCCACTGATCGAGCAGGTCAACGACGATGCGATCGCGGTCCACATCACCAGCCGCAAAGGCAACGCCGTCCTGATTTCCGAGGACGAGTACAACTCGCTGCGGGAGACGCTCTACCTTCTGCGATCCCCTGCGAATGCCGCCCGGTTGGCCATGGGCATCGCCCAGTTGGAGACCGGTGACGTGGTCGAGGTCGACGTGCGGAAGGTCGCGGAGGAACTCGAGTGAGGGTCATTTTCGCGAAGGCCGCGTTGGAGGATCTGACGCACTGGATCGACACTGATCGGAAACTCGCCCTGCGGATCATGCGCCTGATCGATGAGATCGAACGCGATCCCTTCGCTGGAATCGGCAAGCCCGAACCGCTGAGGGGCGACAAGTCGGGCTACTGGTCTCGGCGCATCAATGACGAGCATCGTTTGGTCTACGCGATCCAGGGCAACGACCTCCTCGTCGCCCAGGCCCGCTACCACTATTGATCGTCTGCGGAGGTCGGGGCCTGCACCCTTCGGCGACGGGCAAGCTCCGTCATCCACCGTCGGGACCGGTGTCTGGGTAGCTGAGGTGTTCTGGCTCCTCCCCGACGTCGAAATCGGATGAGCGGGCCGTGCAGGCAAGGCGTCCGGGTCGATGGCCTAGAGTTATAGGGCATCTATCCGCCGATTCGGTTTGGAGCTTTCCCCTACAATGACTGAACAAAACGCTGGTGCAGGCGCTTCCTACGCTGCGGCGGGCGTGAGCATCGAAGCCGGTGACCGCGCCGTCGAATTGTTCGGACCATTGGCCAGGAAGGCCAGCCGACCCGAGGTGCAGGGCGGCATCGGCGGGTTCGCCGGGATGTTCGCGCTCAAGGGCGGGTACCGGGAACCGTTGCTGGCCGCCTCCACCGACGGTGTGGGCACCAAGATCGCCATCGCTCAGGCACTGGACAAGCACGACACCGTCGGCCTGGACCTGGTCGCCATGGTCGTGGACGACCTGGTGGTGTGTGGCGCCGAGCCGCTGTTCCTGCAGGACTACATCGCCATCGGCAAGGTCATCCCGGAGAAGGTCGCCGAGATCGTCTCCGGCATCGCCGAGGGTTGCATCAAGGCCGGCTGCGCGCTGCTGGGTGGCGAGACCGCCGAGCACCCGGGCCTGATGGATCCCGATGATTACGACCTGTCCGCCACCGGTGTCGGCGTCGTCGAAGCCGACTCGGTGCTGGGCCCCGACCGGGTTCGCCCCGGTGACGTGGTCATCGCGATGGGCTCGTCGGGTCTGCACTCCAACGGTTACAGCCTCGCCCGCAAGGTGCTGCTGGACATCGACCGGATGTCGCTGACCGGGCACGTCGAGGAGTTCGGCCGCACGCTGGGCGAGGAACTGCTCGAGCCGACCCGCATCTACGCCAAGGACTGCCTCGCGCTGATCGCCGAAACCGATGTGCGCACGTTCTCGCACGTCACCGGTGGTGGCCTGGCCGCCAACCTCGCGCGCGTGCTGCCCGCGGGCCTGGTGGCCGAGCTGGACCGCGGCACCTGGAACCCGGCACCGGTGTTCAAGATGATCGCGCAGCGCGGACGTGTCGAGCGCATCGAGATGGAGAAGACGTTCAACATGGGCGTCGGCATGGTCGCGATCGTGGCGCCCGAGGATGCCGACCGTGCGCTGGCGGTGCTCACCGCCCGCCACATCGACTGCTGGACGCTGGGACAGGTCAAGAAGGCCGCCGACGTGGAAGCGCCGCGTGCGGTGCTGCTGGGCGACCACCCCAGGTTCTGATCTTTCACAGCACTGAGCCGGGCCGCAGACAGTCTGCGGCCCGGCTCACGTGTTTCCGGGGTTTGTAGCCACCCCGCAACGGCTACCCCAAGATGGGTCGGCTCGGAGTGGTCGGGGCTTCGAGGCGACCAACACGACGAGCGTCCTGTGTGTGCACAGGACGCTCGTCGCGTATTCAGGTATTCACCGCAATAGCTGCAACTTCAGCGGCGCCAGCTGTCGTAGCCGTCGTCATCGTCGTCCCATCGGGACGGCGACTCCTCCGGCTCCTCGGATAGCACTGCACTACTCCTTGGTGCGGAGTAGGGCGAAGCATCGCTATCCGACAGCTCGCGCTGAAGGCTCGCGAAGTCGGTCGGCGCGGAGCTGTACTTGAGCTCACGTGCGACTTTGGTCTGCTTTGCCTTAGCCCGGCCACGGCCCATGGCTGACCCCCTCGCGTCACTGCGGGGCGGCCTGGGGTTTGTTGGCGGCCCCGTTCGAATTAATACTCTTCCTGACAGACACTTTAGCGTGTGTCAGACCGTCGCGCTCCCAGGAGTGGGTGAAGACCTGTCGAAGCGCCCCGGTTTGCCCCGACTTCGCCCAGACCGGCCGGTCTCAGAAGACCCCCGGAATCGCGCGGATGACCCCGACTCTGGCATCGCCGCCCAACACCGCGGTGGCCGCGAGCGCGGTGTGCTCGTCGGACCATTCCACGCCCAGTTCGCGCAGAATCGCCAGCGTCAGCGGCATCCGGGCCCGATCGTGACCGTCGGAAATCTTGTACGCGAAGGCTCTGCCGTCGGGCAGCGCACCCGCGTGCACGCCGTCGGCGCCGATCTTGCAGAACAATCCGGGGGTCGTCGACATCGCCAGCAGATCCGGTCCGCTCGTGCCGGAAATCACTCGCGGATTGCTTCGAACCGCGTCGGCGATCCGGCGCGGCGCGGTCCCCGGCTCGGCCGTGGTGAACCCGGCGAAGGCCCGCGCGAGGTTGATCAGCGACACCGGCACGATCGGCAGCCCACACCCGTCGATGCCGAGATCGGTCTCGGGTTCGTCGGTGAAATCGGCGATCGTGGCCAACACCGCCTGCTGCAACGGGTGGTCGAGGTCGAGATACCCGGTGCGCGGCCAGTCGTTGATCACACAGGTCGCCAACATCGCGGCGTGCTTGCCCGAACAGTTCATGTACACGCGACTCGCGCCGTCCCCGCTGATCGCCGCGGCACGGGCGTTCTCCTCGAACGGCAGATCCGGCGGACAGGCCAGATCGTCGTCGGTGAACCCGTAGCGCTCCAGCAGCCGGCGAACCAACGCGATGTGGTCCGGCTCGCCGAAGTGCGACGCGGTCGCGATGGCGAGTTCGTCGTCATCGACGGGATCGAAACCGTTGCGCAACAAGGCCAGTGCCTGCATCGGCTTGTTCGTCGACCGCGGGAAGATCGGCCCGTGCACCTCACCGAGCTCGACGGTAGGGGTGCCGAGGGCGTCGAGAACGACCACGGAACCGCGATGCACACACTCCCGAAAACCGGACCGAACAACTTCGACCAGTTCGACGCTCACGCTGCGACCTCCATGCCTTCCAGGCGATTCGTGCCGGGGTTCATCGCCCGCGCAGCCGGTTGACGGCGGCGCGGCCTGCCTGCTCGACGTCGTCGGCGGGGACCGAGTCGGGGTCGATGGCGGCGGCCATGCTGCCGACTACCAGTTCGGTGCCCGCGGGGACCGAACGTTTGACCAGGGCCAGGGCGATCGGGCCGAGTTCGTAGTGGTCGATGACGGTGCCGAGGCGGCCGACGGTGCGGCCGCCCGCGGTGACGTCGTCGCCGGTGGTGGGGCGTTCGTCGGCGGAGCCGTCCAGGTGCAGGAGCACGAGGTTGCGTGGGGGTTTGCCGAGGTTGTGGACGCGGGCGACGGTTTCCTGGCCGCGGTAGCAACCCTTGTTCAGGTGTACCGCGCCGTGCTCGTCGATGCCGCCGATCCAGCGGGCCTCGTGCGGGATGGTGCGTTCGTCGGTGTCGATGCCGATTCGGGGTTTCACCGCGGCCACTCGCAGCGCGTCGTAGGCCCACATGCCTGCGGGTTCGGCGCCGGCCTGGGTCAGCTTGGTCCACCAGGACGACAGGTCGGTGCGGGGGACGATGAGGTCGAAGGAGTCGCCGGGCATCCGGCGCAGGAAGCCGCCGCCGGGAAGCGCGACGGCGCCGTAGGTCTCGGGCAGGCCGTCGAGACCGAGGGCGGGCAGCAGCGTGTCCACTTGTGGGCCCAGCAGGCTCAGCACGGCGTGATCGGGGGCGGCTACGGGTTTCGCGTCGGCCCAGAACACCATCTTCTGCAGAAACGACAGCAGGGCGGGGCCGCGGTCGGCTTCGGTGTCCAGCCACAGGGTGCCGTCGAGGTCGGTGAGCACGAAATGGTTCAGGACACGGCCGTTGAGATCGAGGTCGAGGGTTTCGGCGCTGTGCGCGTCGGGCAGCGCGGCGATGTGCTGGCTGGTGATGGTGTGCAACCAGCTCAGGCGTTCGGCGCCGGTGATCGTCGCGAGGCTGCGGTGGGAGCGATCCACGACCGCGACTCGCTGCGCGGCGGCCTTCTGCTCACCGAACGGATCGCCGTAATGCCAGGCGACAGCGGCGTCCGGCGTATCGGGAGCACCCGCGACGGCACCCGGAGTATGAAGAACAGGACTGGGGGCGACGACCTGTGACACGACACCCACTGTAGGCGCGTTGGCCGACACGCGCCGCACGCGGGCCGCCGACCGCCGCGCGTCGCGAGCCGGATTCTTAGCAGCGGTACACGTCACGGACCGATAACGCCTACGCTTCGCGCATGGGAGAACGGGTTCTTGTGACACTCGACGGGACGGTCGCCGACGCGAACGTGCCGTCACTGTATGCCGACGACATCGGCGCACTGCGCGGCGATGGAGTATTCGAAACGATTTTGGTGCGCGGCGGAGTAGCAACCGCGCTGGAATTCCACCTGGCCAGACTGCGTCGCTCGGCGCAGGCACTGGAACTGCCGGAGCCGGGCCTGTCGCGCTGGCGCTCCGCGGTGGAATTGGCTGTGAAGGAATGGGGTTCGGAATCCGAAGGCATGTTGCGGTTGATCTACACGCGCGGCCGCGACTCCGAATTCGACGCGCCGCGCTCGGAGCTCGCGCCCGAGGATCCGCAGCCCACCGCGTATGTGCTCGTCTCCCCGGTGCCCGCGCGCGTGGCGACGGTGCGGGCCGAGGGCGTGAAGGTGATGTCGCTGGCGCGCGGCATCTCCGTCGACCTCGCGCAGGCCGCGCCGTGGCAGCTGCTGGGCGCGAAAACGCTGTCGTACGCCACCAATATGGCGGCGCTGCGGTTCGCGCGGCGGATGGGCGCCGACGACGTGATCTTCCACAGCACCGAACACAAGGTGCTGGAAGGCCCGCGCTCGTCGGTGGTGATCGCGCGCGGCAAGGAACTGATCACCGTGCCGCAGAAAAGCGGTGTGCTGCCCGGTGTCACCCAGCGGGCGCTGTTCAATGTGGCCGAGAAGGCGGGGTGGGAGTGCAAGTACCAAACACTGTTCACCGCAGACCTTTTCGACTGTGACAGCATCTGGCTGCTGTCGAGTGTGACCCTGGCCGCACGGGTGAACCAGCTCGACGGCATTCGCCTGTCGGCGCCCGACAACGCGCAGGAGATCATCGACCTGGTCGACCTGGGGATCGAACGGCCGGGGACCATCGGAGACTGGTGACCGTTGCGTGGGGCGCGGGTGGGCGCGCCCCTGCGGTAAGGCTTTTCGCGCACCGTGGCGGTTGTCACCCTTGATGCGGGTGGTTGCGGGCGTACGATCTACTACAAGTCGTCGTAGTAGATCGGTGGAGGTCGGATGGACACCCTGGATGTCTCCCGGTGGCAGTTCGGGATCACGACCGTCTACCACTTTCTGTTCGTCCCGCTGACCATCGGCCTCGCGCCGCTGATCGCGATGATGCAGACCGCCTGGGTGATCACGGGCAACGAACGCTGGTACCGCCTGACCAAATTCTTCGGCAAGCTGTTCCTGATCAACTTCGCCCTCGGCGTGGCCACGGGCATCGTGCAGGAATTCCAGTTCGGGATGAACTGGAGCGAGTACTCGCGTTTCATCGGCGATGTGTTCGGTGCGCCACTGGCTTTGGAGGCGCTGATCGCGTTCTTCATGGAGTCCACGTTCATCGGACTGTGGATCTTCGGGTGGACTCGACTGCCTCGGCTGGTGCACCTGGCGACCATCTGGATCGTGGCGATCGGGGTCAACGCTTCAGCGTTCTTCATCGTCGCCGCCAATTCGTTCATGCAGCATCCGGTGGGGGCTCGGTACAATCCGGAAACCAAACGTGCTGAGCTGGAAAGTATTTGGGCGCTGTTGACCAATAACACTGCGTTGGCGGCTTTTCCGCACGTGGTGGCGGGTGCGTTTCTGACTGCGGGAACCTTCGTGGCCGGTATTGCCGGCTGGTGGATGGTGCGTAATGCGCGCAGTGGTGATTCGGTTAAACTTGCTGAGGCGCAAACGATGTGGCGGCCGGTGGGACGGGCGTCACTGGTAGTGGTCGCGCTGTCCGGGGCCGCGTTGATTCTCACCGGCGATATTCAAGGCAAGCTGATGTTCGAGCAGCAGCCGATGAAGATGGCTTCGGCGGAATCGTTGTGCCACACCGCAACTGACCCCGACTTCTCCATTCTCACCGTCGGCACGCACAACAATTGCGACAGTGTCGTGCACGTACTGGAAGTGCCGTATGTGCTGCCGTATCTGTCCAAAGGTGAGTTCACCGGGGTGACCTTGGATGGTGTCGTCGACCTGCAGAAGACCTACAACGTCGCCTATGGGCCCGGTGATTATCGGCCGAATCTGTTCGTCACCTACTGGTCGTTCCGCGCCATGATCGGCCTGGCCGGCGGGTCGGTGCTGCTGCTCCTGGCCGGATTCTGGCTCACCCGCGGCGGCCGAGTCCCTGATCAGCGGTGGTTCGGGTGGTTGAGCCTGCTCGCCATTCCCACGCCGTTCCTGGCCAACGCCGCGGGGTGGGTGTTCACCGAGATGGGGCGTCAGCCGTGGGCGGTGGTGCCCAACCCGACCGGCGACCCGAACATTCGGATGACGGTGCAGCAGGCGGTATCCGGGCATTCCGTCGGGACCGTGGTGTTCTCGCTGGTGGTGTTCACGGTGCTGTACGGCGCGCTGGCGATGGTGTGGTTCTACCTGATGCGGCGGTACGTCGAAGCAGGCCCGGACACGCCGAAGCAGGCCACGGACCGGCCCGACAACGACCAGCTTTCCTTCGCGTACTAGGAGCCGACGATGGGTCTGCAACAGTTCTGGTTCGTCCTGATCGGGGTGCTGTTCACCGGCTACTTCGTGCTCGAGGGGTTCGACTTCGGGGTCGGAATGTTGATGCCGATTCTCGGTCGGCGGTCCGACACGCGGCGGCGGGTGGTGCTCAACACGATCGGGCCCGTGTGGGACGGTAACGAGGTCTGGCTGATCACCGCGGGTGGGGCGCTGTTCGCGGCGTTTCCCGAGTGGTACGCCAGCATGTTCTCCGGGTTCTACCTGGCGTTGTTGCTGCTGCTGGTCGCGCTGATCCTGCGGGTGTGCGCGATCGAATACCGGGGCAAGATCAACGATCCGAAGTGGCGGGCCTGGTGCGATGTCGGGATCGGGATCGGGTCGTGGATTCCGGCGCTGGCCTGGGGATGGGTGTTCGCGAATCTGGTGCGCGGGGTGCCGTTGAACGCGGACAGGCAGGTGGTGGGGTCGGTGTGGGAGTTGCTCAGCCCGTACGCACTGCTCGGTGGGTTGGCGACGGCGACTCTGTTCGCGCTGCACGGTGCGGTTTTCCTGGTGCTCAAAACCGCGGGCGACGTTCGAACGGACGCTGTGCGGCTGGCCAGGTTACTGCTGATTCCTACCGCGATGGTGGTCGGCGGGTTCGGGCTGTGGACGCAGCTCGCCTATGGGGCCTCCTGGACTTGGATCATGGTGGCGACCGCGGTGCTCGGGCTCGTGCTCGCGGGCGTGGCGAATACGGCCGGGCGTGATGGATGGGCCTTTGTCGGAACGACCCTTACTGTTGTTTCCGCGACCGTGTTGATCGTGGGGTCGATGTTCCCGAATGTCATGCCGTCGACGATCGACCCGCTCTACGACCTGACCATCTACAACGCGTCATCGACGGCGTATACGTTGAAGGTGATGAGCTGGGCGGCGGTGCTCGCTACGCCGGTAGTACTGATTTATCAGGGATGGACCTATTGGGTTTTCCGGCAGCGAATTCGAGTCGAACAGATTCCGCCGCCGGTGGGTTTGCCTGTCTAGTGCTCGCGAAAGGTCGGACGCTGTGGTGTCGGAGAGCTTGTCGCAAGACGAACGGTCGGTGCCCGTCGACGAGGTAGCGACTCGTCGACGGAAGGGGCCCGTTGATCCTCGGCTGTGGCGATATGCGCAGTCGGCTCGGCCGCATCTGGTGGTCGCGGTCGCGTTGGCGATGGTGATCACGGGGACGATCGTGGTGATGGCGATCATGTTGGGGCGGGTGTTGGCGGGGGTCATCACTGATCCGAGCAGGCGTGAGTTCGGTTCGTGGACAGGTGAATTGGTGGCGATTGCTGTCGCTGTCGCGGTGCGGGGATTGGCTAGTTGGTGGCAGGCGCGGTTGGCGCATCGGGCCGGGGCTGCGGTGGTCGCTGAGCTCGAGACTGCGGTGTTGCGGGCCGGGGCGTTGCTGCCTCCTCGGGAGTTGGATGCGCGGCGGACCGAGATCGCGGTGGTTGTCGGTAATGGGCTCAGTGGGTTGCGCGGGTGGTTCACGGGGTACCTGCCCGCGCTGTTGTTGGCCTGTTTGGTGCCACCGGTTGTGTTGATAGTCATCGCGTTTCACGATCCGACGTCCGCGCTGATCGCGGTGATCACCGTGCCGTTGATTCCTGTCTTCATGATTCTGATCGGGCTGCTCACGCAAGGGCGGGCCGAGGCCACGCTCGCGGCGACCACTCGGTTGTCCGATCAGATCTTGGATCTTTTCGCGGGGATGCCGACGCTGCGTGCGCTCGGGCGCGAGGGGGCCGAGGGGCCTTCGATGGTGAAACAGGTGCAGGCGCTGGGGGATTCGCTGCGGGAGCGGACCATGCGTGCGCTGCGGATGGCGTTTCTTTCGTCGATGGTGTTGGAAAGTCTTGCGACGCTGAGTGTTGCGATCATCGCGGTGGCCATCGGGTTGCGGTTGGTGTTCGGGGAGATGGCGTTGTACAGCGGGATGGTGGCATTGATTTTGGCGCCCGAGGTGTATTGGCCGTTGCGGGTGGTGGGGGAGAAGTTTCATGCGGCGCAGGATGGGATGGCTGCGGCGCAGCGGGCGTTTGCTGTGTTGGAGCCGGGGGAGGGGGTGGATCGGGGGTCCGGTGCGGCGGACCGGCAGTCCGACGCAGCGGAACGTGCGCTTCCCGATGCTGAATCGACGGTGGTGGGCATCGGCGAATCCCGTGCTACCGCTGAGGTAGGCGTGGCGCGAATTGTGCTGCGCGGGTTGACTGTTGATGCCAGATCAGGGACCGCGCCCGACCAGTTGACTGCCGAACTCGCGCCAGGTGTCGTGACTGCCCTGACCGGGCCCAATGGATGCGGGAAATCGACTGCCTTCCAGGCGATTCTCGGGTTGATTTCGCCCGATGAAGGCGCTGTTCTTGTAGACGGCACCGATGTTCGCGAGCTCGATCCGGACAGTTGGTGGAGTCGGATCGCGTGGTTGCCGCAGCGGCCGGTGCTCGTTCCCGGAACCTTGCGCGAGAACATCGAGTTGCTCGGCGCGCGGTCCGACAGTGCGGTAGATTTGCAACGGATCAGTGCGGCAACAGGATTCGATGAAGTGCTGGCCGAACTCCCCGACGGCTGGGACACGGTCGTCGGACAGAACGGCACGGGCTTGTCCCTCGGTCAACGCCAACGCCTCGCATTGACTCGCGTCCTCGCCGCCGATCGGCCCATCCTGCTCTTGGACGAACCCACCGCTCACCTTGATCCCGACAGTGAGCGACGTGTGCTGGATACCTTGCGCACACTCGCCGATCGCGGTGCGACGGTTGTCGTCATCGCCCACCGACCGACAGTTCTCGCGGCGGCAGATGTGGTCGTCGAGGTGGTCGCCGGCGTTGCAACGTCCGACCGAACCGGCCAGGAGGTGCGGGTCTCGTGATTTCCACGCGTAAGCAGGAACGATCCGGTGGTGCGGGCACCATTCGCGATGCTCGGACGAAGAAGTACGCGACCCGCGGCGAGGATCGAGTAGATGCCGTCGCGGGTTCGCGCGGGGGGAAATCGGAGGGCGGTGTTGTTCGGGATCTGCGCGAGATGTGGCGGCTGCTGGAATTGTCCCCGGGGCGGGTCGCGATCGCGATCGCGTGGGGTGTGGCCGCATTGGGCAGTGGGCTCGGGTTGGCCGCGCTCGCCGCGTGGTTGATCGCACGGGCTTGGCAGATGCCGCCAGTCCTCGACCTGAGTGTCGCGGTGGTCGCGGTGCGGGCGTTGGGTATCTCGCGCGGGTTGTGTCGGTACCTGGAACGCCTGGCCACGCACGATGTGGCGTTGCGGGCGATGACGACCGCTCGGACCTCGGTGTATCGGACGTTGGCGCAGTCCGATGTGTGGTGGTGGCGGGATCGCCGGCGCAGTGAAGAGCAGAGTACGGATCGCGAACTGCGGCGCGGGGACGTGCTCGTCCGGATCGGTGCCGATATCGACGACCTCGGGGCGGTTGTCGTCCGGGTGCTGGTGCCGGTCGCGGTGGCAGTGGTGCTGTCGTTTGCCGCGGTGGGGTTGATCGCGTTCATCTCGCCGTTGGCGGCAGTGATTTTGGCTGTGGCGCTGGGTGTTTCAGGGATCCTCGCGCCGTGGTTGTCGGCGGTCGCCGCCCAGGAAGCAGAACGGGCCGTGCGCGCCGACCGAGCCGAGTTCACCGCCGAGGCATTGACCGTTCTCGACCACGCAGCTGAACTGCGCGTCGCAGGGCGCCTTGACGCGGCAATTTCAGTGGCAGACAAGGCATCTCACCGAGCCGTTGTCTCCGAAGACTCCGCCGCCTCCCGAAGCGCATGGGCAGCCGCAGCCACCCCCCTCTCGATCGGCATCAGCGCATTCGGCGCCCTACTGGTCGGCCTCGCCGCCTACGGCCCCACCGGCGGACTCCCCGGCGGCATGACCCCCATGGCCCTCACCATCCTGGTCCTGGTCCCCCTCTCCGCCTTCGAAGCCGTCGCCGCGCTCCCCGCCGCCGCAACCACCCTCACCACGTCCCGCGCAGCCCTGCACCGCCTCCGCGGCATCTCGACGAATTCATCCCCACCCGTCAACAGCCCGGCCACGATCGCAATGCCTGCGGGTCGCCGAATCGCCGTAGTCGGCCCCAGCGGCGCAGGCAAAACAACGCTGCTGATGGGATGGGCGGGCTTGTTCGACACTCCACGCGAAGGGGTCACCTTCTTCGCCGAAGACGCCCACCTCTTCGGCACCTCCATCCTGGAAAACCTCCGAGTAGCCCGCGGCGACCTCACCCCCGAAGAAGCCGAAAACGCCCTGGACACAGTAGGTCTCACCCCCTGGCTCACCTCCCTCCCCAACGGCATCCACACCCCCCTCACCGCAGGCGCCGCCGCAGTCTCCGGCGGCCAACGCCGCCGCCTCCTCCTAGCCCGAGCCCTCCTCTCCCCAGCCCAAACCCTCCTCCTGGACGAACCAACCGAACACCTATCCGCCACCGAAGGCGACCAACTCCTACGTAACCTCCTCGACCCCAACAGCGGCCTGGTCGCCCCCAACCGCACAGTCGTAGTCGTCACCCACCAACTCCCCACCACCCACCACGCCGATACGATCATCACCGTCGACCCACCGGAATCAGCAACATAGACAGCCCGCGGTCCTCGACAACCTGAGTTGTTGATCGGAGTATGCGTGACGGAATCCAGAAGATTCGATAGCTGGATGGGTGTATCGAATAAACGGTGGAGTCTCCCGCTATTTCTCCTGGTCCTTCTTATCGGCAGCGGGTCTGCGGTGGGTGCATTCGAGGCCTGGAACCAGGATCGCTGGCCCATCTTCGTGCTACTCACTCTGGTGGTTCTCGCATGCGCACTCGCCATTGCGCCACCTGTGCTCGCAGAGACGTACGTTTACGTACTCCTAGCCATTATGGTGCTGTCCTCTCCGCTGCTTTTAATGCCTCGCACACATACTTGGTGGAAGAGAACCTGGAGTCGCCTAATGGCCTCGAGCGGTCACCCCTCCAACTGACCACGTGGAGAAGGGGGCGCGGCGTCTCCGAGAATTGGGATCGCCCTACGTGGCTACCGGATCGGCCTCAGATTCGTCTCGTGCCGGCAGATCCAAAGTTCCGACGCGACGATCGACTCGGTCCTCGCCGAATACTGCGTCGATCTCGGCGCGCTCCGTGGCCGCATCTTCGACCCCTGCGAAGCGTGCGAGCCGTGCCTGGAGGTCGGATGTCAGCACATGCCGCGGCACCGGGACCGGCCGCAACTCGCCCACGGAATTCCCGTTTCTGGTGATGATGAAGTTCTCCCCCACTTCGAGCGCGTCCAACACTGCTGCAGTGCCGGTGCAGAGTTGGGTCTGGGTGATCGTCCTGGTCATGCTTCGAGGATGGCCGCTGGTGTCATGTCTGGCAAGGCTGAAAGCTCGGTGCGGAGTTGAGCATCGTTGTCGCGCAACATGATCTGATTGGCGCCGTGTCGGACCCAGGCGGTAGCTTTTCGCTATGACAAGGAAGCCGTCGAATCCGCACGATGCCTACGCGCGTCAGGTCCTCAGTCGTGCGGCCGACGCGGCCAGTGAGATCCGGGTCAACATCGATGCGGAACTCGCCGCTCGCATCGATCTCGACGGGATGGTGCTGGTGCCGGGCAGTTTCATCACCGAGGATCTTCGCTCGCTGTACAGCGACGTTCTCTACCGGACCACGATCGACGGCCGAGGCGCCTACATCTACATTTTGATCGAGCACCAGTCGTGCAGTGACCAGCTGATGGCATTCCGGATGCTCGGTTACGTGGTCAATATTTGGCGGCGGCACCTGGACGAGCATCCCAAGCCGGAGGTGCTGCCATTCGTTCTTCCGCTGGTGGTGCACAGCACCCACACCGGTCTGCGCTGGACCGCTCCCACCCAGCTCAGCGATCTGATCGACCTCGATGACGTCACCCGTGACCCGCTCTACCGGTACCTGCCACGGTTCGAGTTCCTTCTCGATGACGTCGCCCCGCTGGATGTCGCGGCCTTGCGTGCGCGCGAGTTGACCCCGGCGGCGCAGCTGATGTTGATCATGCACAAGATCGGACCAGGTAATCCCCACCTCGGCTCGGATATCATGGAGGTGGTTGACGAGCTACGGGCGCTGCTGGATGGGCCTTCGGGTGTCCGCGAGTTCGACATTTTGGTGACGTATCTGTTCATCGTCGGCGATGTGGGCGTCACTGATCTGCAGCCCTTGACCGATCGACTCGGTCCTCGAGCGAAGGAAGTTGTGATGACTACAGCGGAACGGCTGGAAGCGCGTGGGCGCGCGGAAGGCCGCGTCGAAATGCTGGTCGAGATGCTGACTGCCAAGTTCGGTCCGTTGCCGAGCGCGGTCGCGCAGCGGGTTCAGGTGGCCGATGCTGACGAACTTCATTTGTGGGCCAGGCGCGTGCTGACCGCTGACTCCTTGGCGGAAGTGTTCGCGTAGCCTGCTCGCTCCGTGCCGACATCCCCGGCCCCCGCGAAGCGCGAGTCGCTCCTCGAGGTCGGGTGCCTCGGCGACGCAAGGATGAATTCGCAGGTCAGCGCCGCGATTAAATCAATTGCGGGGTGTGGCGGTGGGGGATAGATTCTTCAGTACACAAGAGAGGAGGTGGTCTGAGGAATGTATGTTCAACGGATGCGTGAGGTGGCTGCTCGCTAGCAGCTTCACTGCGGGATGCCCCCAGCGGAGCTGAGAGTGAATCCCAAGCAGTCACCCGACCCCCGAGCCCCCGGATGATCCAACCGGGTTCGTCGTCCAGACGGAATGGCTCGGGGGTCGCACCATTTCCGGAAGAGAACGGCCCGCCCAGGGATCTGGGCGGGCCGGGGGAAGATTCTCAGCCGACGTAGCGCTGCAGGCGCGCGGACAGGCGGGGGACGAGGTCGCCGTCGGGGTCTACTCGTTCTTCTACGTAGGCCAGGTCGCCGTTGTCGACGATGCCGTAGAGGCGTTTCGCGCCGCCTACTACCGCGCCGGACTGGGTGCGGATGGAGACGTCGGTGGCCAGCTCCCAGGACGACTGGTTGCGGGCCTTGCCGTAGTAGAGCTCGATGACGCCGTTGCTGTGGGTGAGCAACAGTTCGATCATTTCGTTTTCGGAGCTCTCACCGGCGACCCGCCAGAAACCGCTTTCGCGCAGGTCGGGGCCCTCGTAGGCGCCTTCGCTGTCGAGTTTCCAGGTTTGGGATTGCCAGGTCAGGTATTCGCCGCCGTCGTGGGAGACGATGATCTGCTGGCCGAAGGCGTAGCCGCCCTCGGTGGGGTGGTGGCCTTCGCCTTCGCCGCGCCACACGCCCACCAGGGGGATCAGGGCCAGCATGGCGTGGTTGAGGTCGGGGCCTTGGCGCAGGTTCGCCGTGTCTTCGGGCAGCGGAAGGTCTGGCAGCACCGAAATGTTTCGGGCGCCAGTGGCTTTCGCGCGTTCCGCGGCTACTTCTACGGCCTCGTCACCGCTGCGACGTTGCGCCGCGGCTGATTCAGTACTCGCTTGCTCGGCCGGATCGGAACCCTCGCTAGCGAGCCCGCTCATGACTCGGTGAACAAGCGGTAGAAGACGTAAAGGCCGAACCAGCCGATGAGAATCGACACGGCCACCAGGAGTACTTCGAAGAAGAGGACCACAACCGAAGTCTAGCGACTCCGGCGGCAAGATACGAAAACGGCCCCGGCAGTTCCCGCACAGGAACTACCAGGGCCGTTGTGAGCTTCTTTACTTCGCGACGGCTACGTCGACGGAGTGGATGCCCGCGCCTTCGGGGCTGATCTCGGCGGAGCCGTTGCCCGACGAGCTCAGCGCGCGCAGGGTCCACGAACCCGGTGCGGCGAAGAAACGGAAATCGCCGGTGCCGGAGGCGACGACCTCGGCGGTGAAATCACCGTTGCCGTCCAGCAGACGCACGAACGCGCCGCCGACGGGCTGGCCGTCGGTGCTCAGGACACGGCCGGAGATGACCGTTTCCTTCTCCACGTCGACGCCGGCGGGGATGGCCTGACCCTGGGTAGGTGCTGCACACATATTGATTACGCTCCCAACTCGATAGGTGCTCCGACGAGGGAACCGTATTCGGTCCAGCTGCCGTCGTAGTTCTTGACGTTCTGGTGGCCCAGCAGCTCCTGCAGCACGAACCAGGTGTGCGAGGAACGCTCGCCGATGCGGCAGTAGGCGATGGTTTCCTTCTCGCCGTCCAGGCCCGCGGCCTTGTACAGCTCGGCCAGGTCGGCGTCGCTGCGGAAGGTGCCGTCTTCGTTGGCAGCCTTGCTCCACGGCACGTTGATCGCCGACGGGATGTGGCCGGGACGCTGGCTCTGCTCCTGCGGCAGGTGCGCGGGCGCGAGGATCTTGCCCGAGAACTCGTCGGGGCTGCGCACGTCGACCAGGTTCTTGGTGCCGATGGCCGCGATGACCTCGTCACGGAACGCGCGGATGCTCAGGTCGGGAGCGGCGGCCTTGTACTGGGTGGCCGGGCGCGAGACCGCGTCACGCGAGAGCGGACGACCGTCGAGCTCCCACTTCTTGCGACCGCCGTCGAGCAGCTTGACGTCGTTGTGGCCGTACAGCTTGAAGTACCAGTACGCGTACGCGGCGAACCAGTTGTTGTTGCCGCCGTACAGCACGACGGTGTCGTCGTTGCTGATGCCGCGAGCCGACAGCAGGTCGGAGAACTGCTCCTGGTTCACGAAGTCGCGGTTGACCTGATCCTGCAGGTCGGCCTTCCAGTCGAGGCGGATGGCGCCTTCGATGTGGCCACCTTCGTAGGCGGAGGTGTCCTCGTCGACCTCGACGAAGACGATGCCGGGGGCGTTGAGGTTCTCTTCGGCCCAGTCAACGGAGACCAGGACATCGGAGCGAGCCATGTTGTTCCTTTCAGAAGACGTGCAGGGGAGTCAGTTCGGTGCCGGGGTGGGGGTGGTCCGGCGGAAGCGGGCGACCAACGGGTAGATCTGGCAGCCCAGGCAGACCCCGAACGCCGCGTTCAAGAACGCCGCGAACAGGGCGAAGCCGGCGAACACCGCGCCGACGATCGAGGAGCCGAGCGCGAAGCCCAGCAGGGAGACACCGGCGAACGCGAAGCCCAGCGCCTGCGCGAAACGCAGCGGCGGGACGGGCTCGGTCTCGGTGGTGGGGCCGTTACGCGGCGCGATGAACGCGGCGTAGATCCGGCCGTAGGGGCCCTTTGCGGGGCCCGCAGCTGCGCCGATCGCGAAAACCACGGCCTGCGCGCCGATCAGGACGGCGGCGGCGGTGGTCGACACGGTGGCGACGAGCAGGACGAGCACCAGCACGGCGGTGGTCACCCAGGCCACGAAACGTGGCCCGCGGACATCGACGCGAGGTGGGGAATCGGAAGGGGTCATTGTGCGAACTCCTGCGCTTGAAGCTGAGTCAAGGGGGATCTGCCTGTTCGCCGGGGGATCGTGAAGATCACTCGCACGGCGGGCACAGGTCGACGTCAGAAATCTCGGGAGAGAAAAAGCCGACCGATCAGCAGCACAGGCAGCAACAACCACCGAGGCGACACAGGTCAACTGTGCGGCGTCGGGTGAGCATCAGCTCGTGGTCGGTTTGCACGTTGGATAGTTTACCCGGTCTTCCCGGGGAATGTCTCGGGGCCCCTGGATAGGGGGCTGGATCACACTGTCAGGGGTTCGAGGGCGGTGCGCAGATCGCCCGCCTTCGGCACGCCTGAGATGCGGAAACGTTCTTTTCCTTCGGCGTCGAAGACGAAGGTCGTCGGCAGCGAGAGCACGTTGAGTTCGCGGGCCAGCGCTGGATCGGCGTCGATGTCGATCTCGATATCGCGCGGGGCGTTCGGGGAATCGGACAGCTCGTCGGTGACGGACGCGACCACGCGTCGGACGGCATCACACGGCCCGCACCAGTCGGCGGAGAAGTGCAGGACCGCGGGGGCCGCGCCGGTCACACCGGCCGCGTCGAGCAGGCGGGTGCGCTGCCCGGTGTCCGGGTCGAGCGTGGCGGGGCGGACCTGGCCCTGCCTGCGGGACAGGAACAAGCCCAACGCGACGGCGGTCGCGAGGACGACGGCGAGGATGACGATCTCGATCACGGATGCTGCAATCTGTCCAGGTCGATGGTGACGTTGCGGCCCACACCTTCGACGACGATCTGACCGCCCAGCGCCGACACCTCCGACGGTGCGACACCGAACGGCAACTCCTTGGTATCGATGGTACGGCTGAACCGCTCGAGCACCGCGGCGCGATCTTCGTCGGAGATCTCGGACTTGGTCGCGGCGGTGGTGTCGGTCGGGCCGCTGCTCTTGTCGCGGTAGAAGCCGGTGGCCTGGATGCGGACCTGATCGCCGACGAGGAACAGATCGGCCTGCACCTGCACGGGCACCTTGGTGCTGTTGCCGGTGGGGACCACGTTCGCGCTCAGGACGCGACCGTTGGGCGCGGTGGACAGCGTGCCGGTGAGCACCAGGCCGCCCGCGGTGGTCATGCCCGAACCGCCGGAACCGCCGGTGCCGTCGGACTTGTCGGCGGGCCGGGTGTGCACCTGCAGGTCGGGAATGCCGAACAGTTTGCCGAGCTCGGTGGGCTCGATGTGCATCTTCGCGTCGATGCGATCGACCTGCACATTGCGGGCCGCGCCGTCCAGCAGTCGGCTCGTAGGGGCATGCAGCCCTTGGAGTTCGGCTTCGATGCCGATCTCGCCGGGGATGTCGGGGCGCACGCCGCGCGCGCGGATCGTCACGTCGTCGAAGCGGTTGTTCATCGCCTGGACGGCGAACGGGAAGCCGTGGAACGTGACCTCGGGATCGGCGGACAGATCCGCGCCTGCCCGCAGTTGACGGGAGACGTGGTACTCGGTGTAGGCGGCGGTGCCGAAATCGATGACCACCGCCGAACCGGCCAGGCAGAGAAGCCCGATGATCAGCTTGCGCATAAGAGGCAGACTAGCGGCTGGCACCGCCCTCGAGACATCGGGAGCGACCGAGAATGTCACAAAAGCGACGCCGTGTTGCGAGGTCGTGGCCGTATAGGGGCTAATGTTGCTGCTGAATTGACCTGTGTTTCGGCGACGTAGCTGCGCGGCAGCTGTCGGCCGCGAAGCAACGAGAATAGGAGGAGAGCCCCATGGAGCTGCTCCTGTTGACTTCCGACCCCAACCCCGACGCGGTGCTGCCGTCGTTGTCGCTGCTGGCGCACAACGTCCGGCCCGCGCCGACCGAGGTGTCGTCTCTGCTGGAAGCGAGCAGCGCCGACGTCGCGCTGGTCGACGCCAGGATCGACCTCGCCGGTGCGCGCGGTCTGTGTCGACTGCTCGGCAGCACCGGATCCTCGGTGCCGGTGGTCGCGGTGCTCACCGAGGGTGGTCTGGTGGCCGTCAACGCCGATTGGGGCCTGGACGACATCCTGCTGCCCGGCACCGGCCCCGCCGAACTCGACGCGCGGCTGCGGCTGCTGGTCGGACGCAACGGTGGCGTCGCGAGCCCGGAGAACACCGGCAAGATCACCCTGGGTGAGCTGGTGATCGACGAGGGCACCTACACCGCGCGACTGCGTGGTCGCCCGCTCGACCTCACCTACAAGGAATTCGAGCTGCTCAAGTACCTCGCGCAGCACGCGGGCCGGGTCTTCACCCGCGCGCAGCTGCTGCAGGAGGTGTGGGGGTACGACTTCTTCGGCGGCACCCGCACCGTCGACGTGCATGTGCGACGCCTGCGCGCCAAGCTGGGCACCGAGTACGAGTCGCTGATCGGCACCGTGCGCAATGTCGGCTACAAGGCCGTGCGCCCGGCCCGTGCCCCCAAGGGCGAGGCCGCGCCGGTGACCTTCGTCGACGAGGATCTCGACGGCGACGAGTCGTACGCCCCGGTCAACGGCTCCGCGCAGTAGCCCTCCAGCCGGGGCCACAGCGTGGTGGCGCGCGGCCGAGTAGCCTCCGGGGGGACCGTGCGGTAGTTACTACCGCTATCGAGGAGGACGCGATGCCGCAGCAGGCAACTCTGACCTGGACCGAGCAGATCGAACCCGCGACGGCGAGTCGAGTGCGCGCGCTGCTCGAGCGCGCGAAGGTCGAGGACGGCGTCGCGGCGGTGTCCGAGCAGGCGGTGTTGTCGCTGGCCGACGCGGATTCCTCGACCAGGCATCTGCTCGCCGAACGCGCGGGCGAACTCGTCGGCTACGCCAATCTCGTTGCCGCACATGACAATCACTCCGCGATGGCCGAAGTAGCCGTCGATCCGACCGCGCGCCGCACCGGCATCGGTACCGACCTGGTCCGCGCGGCTTTGACCGAGGGTGGGTCGGGTGCGCGAGTCTGGGCACACGGTGACCTGCCCGCCGCGAAGAAGCTGGCAACCGATCTCGGGCTGAGTACGGCCCGCGAACTGTGGCAGATGCGTCGATCGCTGGCAACACCGCAGCTACCGGAACTCGAGCTGCCCGAAAACCTCATCGTGCGCACGTACGCTGGCCCCATCGACGACCTCGAGATCCTGCGCGTGAACAACGCCGCGTTCGCCTGGCATCCCGAACAGGGCGGTTGGACCGCACGCGATATCGCCGCCCGACGCGCGGAATCCTGGTTCGAACCGGCAGGCCTTTTCCTGGCCTTCGACGTCGCCGATCCGTCCCGCCTGCTCGGCTTCCACTGGACCAAACAGCACCCCGACGCCGCCCCGGCAGGCGAGGTGTACGTGGTCGGTATCGACCCGTCCGCACAGGGTCGGGGCCTGGGCCGACTGCTCACCCTGGCCGGTCTGCGCCACCTCAAGGCCACCGGCTCGACGGAAGTCCTGCTCTACACCGAGGCCGACAACACCGCCGCCGTGCACACCTACACCAAGCTCGGCTTCGCGCCTTCACATATCGATGTGGCGTACGCACTGCCCTGATCACGTGCGCACTGCCCTGATGCGAGGCACCTCACATGCCAGATGAATTCTGGTGCGTCAGGAGAATATTGCGAGGATGACCGGGTACGGGCCGGTAAAACTGGGGCTAACGTCACACCCTGCGCCCGGTTTGCGCCGACGTGTTCATTCTCCGTTAACCCACGTCGGGCCAACTGTCAACCGGACGACCTTAGGTTACTTCTGGGCGGCACAGTCGTCGCCTGGTGCGCGCGTTCCATCGGAACTGCGAGTACTACCCAGCCTCACTCGGGCCGGTGAGGGACCGAGTGAGACACCCCAGCATTGTCGGAGGAAAAGTGAACTTCAAGCGCACCAGTGCCCTGGTCGGCGTTCTCGCCGCGGGCGCGATGACCCTGGCCGCCTGTGGCAGTGACGAGAACAGCACCGGCGATGCGAGCAACGCCGCCAACACCAGCGTTGCCTGCGGTGGCAAGAAGGCGCTCAAGGCGTCGGGTGCCTCGTCGCAGAAGAACGCCATGGAGCGTTTCGTCGCCGCCTACGAGGCCAACTGCGACGGCTTCACCCTCAACTACACCTCGTCCGGCTCGGGCGCGGGCGTCAACGAGTTCATCGGCGGCCAGACCGACTTCGGTGGCTCCGACTCGGCGCTGAGCTCGAAGAAGGAAGAGCCGGCCAAGGCGGCCGAGCGTTGCGCCAGCCCGGCGTGGAACCTGCCGACCGTCTTCGGTCCGATCGCGATCACCTACAACGTGGACGGCGTGTCCGACCTCGTGCTCGACGGCCCGACCGCGGCCAAGGTGTTCAACGGCTCCGTCGCCACCTGGGATGCCCCGGAGATCAAGGCGCTGAACCCGAACGCCAAGCTGCCTGCCGAGAAGATCGCCGTGATCTTCCGCTCCGACGAGTCGGGCACCACCGACAACTTCCAGCTCTACCTCGACGCGGCCTCGGACGGCGCGTGGGGCAAGGGCGGCGGCAAGACCTTCAACGGTGGCGTCGGCGAAGGCGCCAAGGGCAACGAGGGCACCTCGGCCGCGATCAAGAGCACCAAGAACTCGATCACCTACAACGAGTGGTCCTTCGCCAAGGCGCAGAACCTGTCCATCTCGCAGATCATCACCTCCGCGAGCAAGGACCCGGTCAAGCTGTCGGCCGAGACCGCGGCCAAGGCCATCGACGGCGTGAAGGTCAAGGGTGAGGGCAACGACCTGATCCTGGACACCAGCTCGTTCTACAAGCCGACCGTCGCCGGTTCGTACCCGATCGTCATGGCCACCTACGAGGTCGTGTGCTCCAAGTACGCCGATGCCGAGACCGGCAAGGCTGTCAAGGCGTTCCTGACCTCGGCCGTCACCAACGGCCAGAACGGTCTGACCGAGGCCGGCTACGTGCCGCTGCCCGACGCGTTCAAGACCAAGCTCACCACCGCGATCAACGCCATCTCCTGATCGCTTGATTGGCCATGACCATGAACCCTGAGGTGACCGCGGTGGGCTCGTCGAATTCGACGAGCCCACGGGCGGCCGGAGATACTGCGAATATGCCGACCGAACCGACATTCGACAAGGCCCCCGACGGGGATCGTCCCGGACGCTTGAACGCCGAGACGATCTTCCGATGGATGGCCACCGCGGCAGGCGCGACGATCGTCGCGTCGATCGCGTTGATCGCGCTGTTCCTGCTGATCCGCGCGGTCCCCTCGCTCATGGCCGACAACGCCAACTTCTTCACCAGCACCGAGTTCTCGACCGGCGATGCCAACAATCTCCGTTTCGGTATCCGCGACCTGTTCATGGTCACGGTCTTGAGCTCGGTGTTCGCACTGATCGTCGCGGTGCCGATCGGCGTCGGCATCGCGCTGTTCCTCACGCACTACGCGCCGTCGCGGCTGGGCAAGCCGTTCACGATGTTGATCGACTTGCTCGCCGCGGTGCCGTCCATCGTGTTCGGTCTGTGGGGCTTTTTGGTGCTGGCGCCGCAGATCGCGCCGGTGCAGGAATTCCTCAACAGCAACCTGGGCTGGTTCTTCCTGTTTGCCGACGGCAACGTCTCGATCGCCGGTGGCGGCACCATCTTCACCGCCGGTGTCGTGCTCGCGGTGATGATCCTGCCGATCATCACCTCGGTGGCCCGCGAGGTCTTCGCGCTCACCCCCCGCGCGCACATCGAGGCCGCGCAGGCGCTGGGCGCCACGAAGTGGGAAGTCGTGCGGATGACTGTGCTGCCGTACGGCCGCAGTGGTGTGATCGCCGGTTCCATGCTGGGTCTGGGCCGTGCGCTCGGTGAGACGATCGCCGTGCTTGTCGTGTTGCGTACCGCCAGCAACGCGGGTAACTGGTCGCTGTTCGACGGCGGCTACACCTTCGCCTCCAAGATCGCCTCGGCGGCTTCGGAGTTCAGTTCACCGCTGCCCACCGGTGCCTACATCGCCGCCGGTTTCGTTCTGTTCGCGCTGACCTTCGTGGTCAACGCGCTGGCCCGCCTGGCCTCCGGTGGAAAGGTGAACGGCTGATGACCACCACGACGACCCTGGACAAGCCGCTCAAGGCTCCGACCTTCCGGCACGTGAGTACCGGCAGGCGGATCAAGAACAACATCGCCACCGGCCTGGTGACCCTGTGCTTCCTCATCGCGCTGATCCCCCTGGTGTGGGTGCTCGGGCTGGTCGTGAGCAAGGGTTTCACCGCGATCATCAGCTCGGACTGGTGGTTCAACTCGCAGAAGGGCATCCTGCCCGAGCAGACCGGCGGCGGTGTCTACCACGCCATCTACGGCACGATCGTGCAGGCGCTGGTCGCCTCCGTCATCGCGGTGCCGCTGGGCATCATGGGCGCGGTCTACCTGGTCGAATACGGTCGCGGACGCCTGGCCAAGGTCACCACCTTCATGGTCGACATCCTCGCCGGTGTCCCCTCGATCGTGGCCGCGCTGTTCATCTTCGCCCTGTGGATCGCCACGCTGGGCATGCCGCAGAGCTCCTTCGCCGTCTCCCTGGCGCTGGTGCTGCTGATGCTGCCGGTGGTCGTGCGCAGCACCGAGGAAATGCTCAAGCTCGTGCCCGACGAGTTGCGTGAGGCGTCGTACGCGCTGGGTGTGCCGAAGTGGAAGACCATCCTGCGGATCGTCATCCCCACCGCCGCGCCCGGCATGATCTCCGGCATTCTGCTGTCGGTCGCCCGCGTGATGGGTGAGACCGCGCCGGTGCTCGTGCTGGTCGGCTACTCCAAGTCGATCAACCAGAACATCTTCGACGGCAATATGGCTTCGCTGCCGCTGTTGATCTACCAAGAGCTGGCCAACCCGGAGGCCGCGGGCCGCGAACGTGTCTGGGGTGCGGCGCTCACGCTGATCCTGATGATCGCGGCGCTGTACCTGGCTGCCGCCGGCGTCAACAAGCTGCTCACCCGGAACCGATAGAAGCGAACGGAATACTCCTCATGGCCAAGCGGATCGACGTCAAAGATCTCAACATCTATTACGGCAGCTTCCACGCCGTGGCGAATGTGGAACTGACCGTGCTGCCGCGCAGCGTCACCGCCTTCATCGGACCCTCCGGCTGTGGCAAGTCCACCGTGCTGCGCTCGCTGAACCGCATGCACGAGGTGACTCCCAACGCCCGCGTCGAAGGTGCGGTGCTGCTGGACGGCGAGGACATCTACAGCTCCTCGATCGACCCGGTCGGCGTGCGTCGCACCATCGGCATGGTGTTCCAGCGCCCGAACCCGTTCCCCACCATGTCCATTCGCGACAATGTGGTGGCCGGGCTGAAGCTGCAGGGTGTGCGCAACAAGAAGGAACTCGACGAGGTCGCCGAGCGCTCCCTCAAGGGCGCCAACCTCTGGAACGAGGTCAAGGACCGTCTCGACAAGCCCGGTGGCAGTCTCTCGGGTGGTCAGCAGCAGCGTCTGTGCATCGCCCGCGCGATCGCGGTCTCGCCCGACGTGCTGCTGATGGACGAGCCGTGTTCGGCCCTGGACCCGATCTCCACGCTGGCGATCGAGGACCTGATCACCGAGCTCAAGAAAGAGTTCACGATCGTCATCGTCACCCACAACATGCAGCAGGCCGCGCGTGTGAGTGACCAGACCGGTTTCTTCAACCTCGAGGCGCAGGGCAAGCCCGGCCGTCTGATCGAGATCGACGACACCGAGAAGATCTTCTCCAACCCCACCCAGCGCGCCACCGAGGACTACATCTCGGGCCGCTTCGGGTAAGAGCTATCGCGGAAAGCCCTCGCCTCCTTCTCGAAAGGAGTGCGGGGGCTTTTCTCGTTGGCGGCACGAAAAAGCCCCCGCACAGAGGGCGGGGGCAAAGTCGTTGTCTGTCAGCTGGTTTCGAGGTCCTCGTCGGCGGGCAGGACGCCGGTGACGAGGAAGATCACGCGGCGGCCGATCTCCACGGCGTGGTCGGCGAAGCGCTCGTAGTAGCGGCCGAGCAGGGTCACGTCCACGGCCGGGCCGACGCCGTAGGTCCAGTCACGGTCCATCAGCAGGGTGAACAGGTGGCGGTGGAGGTCGTCCATCGCCTCGTCGTCCTGGTTGAGCTGGGCGGCGCGCTCGGGGTCGCGGGTCTCGAGTACCTCTTTGGCGCCCGCGCCCATGTTGACCGCGATGCGGCCCATCTCGGCGAAGTAGCCGTTGACCGACTCGGGCAGCGCGTGGTTGGGGTGGCGGCGACGCGTCACCTTGGCCACGTGCAGCGCCAGCGCACCCATCCGGTTGACGTCGGCGACGATCTGGATGGCGCTCACGACCTGTCGCAGGTCGCCCGCGACGGGTGCCTGCAGGGCCAGCAGCGCGAAGGCCTTCTCCTCGGCCTCGCTGATCATCACCGAGATCCGATCCTGCTCGCCGATGACCTGCTCGGCCAGGCCCAGATCGGCCTGCAGCAGTGATTGAGTGGCCTGCTCCATGGCCTGGCCAGCGAGACCGGCCATCTCGCCGAGGAGGTTGGCGAGGTCGGCCATTTGCTCGTTGTAGATGACACGCATAATTGCTGACCCTAGTGGGTACGGGCATACCTGTCACCCAACACAGGGTTAATGCCGTGTGGCAGTGTCGTGGCAGGTCAGCGGTGTGGGCTTACTTGCAGGTGTCGTCGGCGGCGTTCATGTGCTCGAGGTCCGACGGCAGCGCGATCGGACCCGCGCTGTGCGGCTGGCCCATCGGCACGTTCGGCAGCTGCGAGCCCACCGGTGTCACCGTGCGCACGGTGCCACCGAAATCGGAACCGACCACCACTTCGATGATGCTGCCCAGCTCGTTGGTCTGTTCCAGCACGGCACCAGGGATGGTGCTGGCCACGGTGGCGGCCTCGGCTTCCAGGCCGGGGGCGAAGCGGATCGTGGAGGTCGGGGTGGTGCCGCCGGAGTAGTTGCCGGTGTTGTAGATCCCGAAGCCCTGGTAGCTGAGCTTGGAAGCCACGGTCTTGGCCAGGCCGACCGTGCCCGAACCGTTGGACACCAGCAGCGACATCGTGCCCGGTGCGACCGCGTACTGCGTGGGCGCGGTCGGTGCGGGCGAGGGCGCGGAGCTCTCGACTTCGGGCGCCTTGGTCTCGCCGGGCAGCGGCTGGTCGTCGATGACCGCGCGGAAGATCGCGTTGATGTCGGCGGTGCGCGGGATCTCGTTGCCGTAGTTGGTGGTGCCCGCGGTCGGGATGGTCAGGAAGGTCACCGCGCCCGCGTCCATCTTCTGCAGCGATCGGCCCAGCAGCAGCAGGTCCTGCGGGGTGACCTTGTCCACGAAGGTGTGGGCGGTGAACGCCTGGATGAAGCCGTTGAGCTTGCCCGGATCGAACAGCACCTTGCTCGACAACGCTCCGCGCAACAGTGACGCGAGGAACCGCTGCTGCCGGTTGATCCGGTCGTAGTCGCTGCGTTCCTCACCGGCCACGTGGCGCGCGCGCACATAGTTCAGCGCGGTCTCGCCGTTGACGCGCTGCTTGCCCGAGCTTTCCAGCACCGGGCCGAGCACACCGTCGATGATCGGTTTGGTCGAGCACACCTCGACGCCGCCGATCTCGTCGACCATGGCTTCGAAGCCGGCGAAGTCGATGCCGATGAAGTGGCCGATGGTCAGGCCCGACATCTTGCGCACCACGTCGACCAGGCATTTCGGCCCGCCCAACGCGTAGACGGCATTGAGCTTGTCGCCCATGGCCGAGGGGAACTTCTGATCGGTGTAGGCGGCTTTCTCGTTGTCCCAGCCCGCGCAGACCGGCCGGGTGACGTCGAGGTCGCGCGGGAACGACACGACCACCACGCGCGAACGATTCTTGGGGATGTGTACCAGCATCGCGGTGTCGGCGCGCGCGCCTTCGGTGTCCTTGGCGTCGCCCGCGCCCATGTCGGCGTTGACGCCCGCTCTGGTGTCGGTGCCCACGATGAGGTAGTTCTCGTCGCCCAACTGCATGTCGCCGTCGAGGACGTCGCCGGTGGCGCCGCCGCCCAGTGCGTCGACCTGGGTGAAGCTGTTGCCGGTGGCCTGCAGGTAACTCCAGCCGCCGCCGGTGATGACCAGGGTCAGCACGGCGATGAAGGTCAGCGTGACGCGGCCCGCCATTCTGGCCTGCTTGGTGCGTCGACCGCCGGTGCCCGGTCGCGGCTCGGAACGGTGCGGCGCGGCGGACTTGGCGCGGGTGGGTGCGGCGGCGGTGACCGCGGGCAGGATGTCGGTGGGCGGATCGAGGGCGTCGGCGGTGCGGCGCGCGGGGGCCGGGGGGCGTTTCGGTGCGTTGGCCTGCGCGGGCAGCGCGGTGGTCGCGGTGCGGTCGGCGGGCGATTCCGCGCGATGCGGTGCGACGCCCGCGATGTCGTCGACGACGGGGGAGCCGTCGGTGCGGGGGCCGATGTCCGAACGCGGGGTGGGGCGCGGTGCCTGTTCGCGGGCGCGGCGGCCTGCTCGTGAGCTCGGGTCGGCGGCTTCGGGGGCCCGGCGGCCCGCACGAGGGTCGGCGGTGGTGTCGGGGGCGCGTCTGCTGCGCTTGGTGCGTTCGCTGTCGACCCGGTTGACCAGGTCGGCCACCGTCAGCGGTGCCGAGCCGGGTTCGGGGGTCGCGTCCGCGTGCCGGGAACGGCGTGCGCCGGTGTCCGGTTGTTCTGTGGGCTCGCCCGTCGAGTACCGCTCCCAGGGGGCACGATTCCCGGGCCGGGGCGTGCGCCCGCGCCGATCGTCACCCACCAACGAACCTCACTTCTCTATCTGGCGCAGCCTGCGCGTATCGCCCGGCCCCGATCGAACCGGAGTCGAGCGATCCCGCAATGATAACGATTCCGCCACGAGTGGCCACTCCAGTGCACTGGGGAATCGCGGACTATCTGGATTCGAACCTTCGATCGGCTAAGGAAAGGCCTGGTCGAGGGCTCGCCGACGGGCAAAACAGCGTCGGCTTACGAATTGATGTCGACTCGCGATCAGCCGCCGTTATGCCTTCTCAGCCGCCGCTGTGCATCACATCGGCCGCGGAGGGGACGGTGTCGTCCTCGGGATCGTCGAGCCAGCCGTCGGGCAGCGTGACCTTGGTCTGCGGCGAACCCTGCCGTCCGCGCGGCCCCAGCGCGTCGGTGGGGAACGGCACGGTCGGGTCGAGTTGGCCGACCAATTCCTCGATTTGCGACAGCCGCGACACCGTGGCGAAGCTGCGCCGCAGCTGCGAGCCGACCGGGAAGCCCATCAGGTACCAGGCCATGTGCTTGCGAATATCGCGCATGGCCTTGTCCTCACCGTCGTGCTCGGTGAGCAGGGTGGCGTGGCGCACCAGGATCTCGCCGACGCGGCCCAGGGTGGGCCCCTCGGGGATCGGTTCGCCGCGTAAGGCCGCGCTGAGTTCGGCGAACAGCCAGGGCCGTCCGAGGCAGCCGCGGCCGACGACCACACCATCGCAACCGGTTTCGTTCATCATCTTCAAGGCGTCGTCGGCGGTGAAGATGTCGCCGTTGCCCAACACCGGGATCGAGGTGACGGCTTCCTTCAAGCGAGAGATCGCCGACCAGTCCGCCGCACCCGAGTACAGCTGCGCGGCGGTGCGCGCGTGCAGTGCCACGGCGGCCGCGCCCTCGGCTTCGGCGATGCGGCCGGTGTCGAGGTACGTGTGGTGCTCGTCGTCGATGCCGATGCGGAATTTGAAGGTCACCGGAACGCCCGCCGGTTCGGCCGCGGCCACCATCTCGCGCACGATATTGGCGAACAGCCTGCGCTTGTAGGGCAGCGCGGAACCGCCGCCGAGCTTGGTCACCTTGCGCACCGGGCAGCCGAGGTTGAGGTCGATGTGATCGGCCCAGCCCTCGCCCACGATGATCCGTACGGCCTCGCCCAGCGTCTTGGGGTCCACGCCGTACAGCTGCATCGACCGCGGATGCTCGTCGGCGTCGAACGACATCATGTGCAGCGTCTTCTCGTTGCGCTCGACCACCGCGCGGGCGGTGATCATCTCGCACACGTAGATCGAGGTCGGGCTGCCGAATTCGCGGCACAGTCGTCGGAAGGCACGGTTGGTGATGCCCGCCATCGGCGCGAGCACCACCGGCGGATCGACCGGAAAGGGCCCGATCCGCAAGCCCGTAGGCGCCTTGGGCATCGTCGTAGTCACGTCTGCCATTCTCTCATCTGCCCCGATGTGATCGATCTCGCGCACCGATGCCTTTGCCCGGGTCATGACCGCCATCACGGCCTTCGCGCCGCTTTTACCTGTTACTACGAGTACGGGTATCGCCCGCGAACTCAGTAGCCTTGACCTCGCTGGCCTCGCCGCCTCCGGCGATGCGCTGTTCCCACGTAATCGGAGAAGACCATGGCAGACGCCCCCGACCTGACGAAAACCCCCGCGAAGGGCACCGTCGCCGTGCGCGTTTCCTCGCTGGTCGGCGGTGCCGCGATCGCCGTGCTGGCCATCGTCGCGGTGGTGCTCGGCGTGCTGCTCGGCTCGGCGCGTTCGGAGGTCTCCGACATGCAGGACCAAGCCGCCGACAACGCGAAGGCCGAACAGATCGCGCTGGACTACTCGGTGGGCTCGGCCAGCCTGAACTACACCGACGTCAACGCCTGGGTCGGCAAGCTCAAGGCGGGCACCTCGCCGGAACTGTCGGCCAAGTTCGACGCCACCGGCGCCAAGCTCGAGCAGATCATCGTCCCGCTGAAGTGGACCTCGAGCGCGACCCCGATCACCGCGAAGGTCCTGTCGCACGAAGACGGCGTCTACAAGGTCGCCGCGTTCGTCGACGTGAGCACCACCAACGCCCAGAACCCCGACGGCCTGCGCAACACGGTGACCTACAACATCACCGTCGACAGCGGCAAGAACTGGCAGATCGCCGACGTGGGCAGCGCCGACGGCACCCTCCCGCTCAAGTAGTAACCAACGAAAAAGCCGCCCACCTGCGAACGGTGGGCGGCTTTTTCGTGGAAAGACCTTTAGACGCTTGCCATTTCGCGACGCTTGGCTTCGCGGGCCAGCATCTTGTCGCGCTGCTCCTCGAACTTGAGCACGTCCTCGCCCAGCTTCTCCAGGAAGCCGGCCAGCCGCTCACGAGTGGCCTCGCCGCGGGCGGTGAAGTCGGTGCGCTCGAAGATGTTCCACTTCTTCAGCACCGGCTGCACGACCTCTTCCAGGTGCTGACGCAGGTCGTAGATGCCGTGCTTGGCCATCAACACGCCGTTGCGACGGAAGTTCGGCATGCCCGCGCCGGGCATCTGGAAGTTCTCCACGATCAACGAGATCGCTTCGATCGCCTGGTCGGGCGACAGATCCAGCGCCGCGCCACAGAGGTTGCGGTAGAAGATCATGTGCAGGTTCTCGTCGGCGGCCACGCGCTGCAGCATGCGGTCCGCGATCGGGTCGTCGCACACCTTGCCGGTGTTGCGGTGGCTCACGCGAGTGGCCAGTTCCTGGAAGGTCACGTAGGCGACCGAGTGCAGGAACCCGGCGTCGACCTCGGCGGGGGAGGCGAAGCCGTTGGTCATGTGGATCATGCGCGCCTCTTCGAGGGCGACCGGGTCCACGCCGCGGGTGACCACGAGGTAGTCGCGCATCACGATGCCGTGGCGGTTCTCCTCGGCGGTCCAGCGACCGACCCAGGTGCCCCAGGCGCCGTCCTGCGAGAAGTTCTCGGCGATCTCACGGTGGTAGGACGGGAGGTTGTCCTCGGTGAGCAGGTTGGTGATCATGGCCGCCTTGGCGACCTCGCTGAGCTTGGACTGCTCAGGATCCCAGTCGATGCCGCCCATGGCGGCGAAGTTGCGGCCCTCGTCCCACGGGACGTAGTCGTGCGGATGCCACTCTTTGGCCAGCGACATGTGCCGGTTGACGTTTTCTTCGGCAACCGATTCCAACTCCGTGAGCAGTTCGAGTTGAGTCAGATCCCTTGCCATGTAAAAACCCTTCGCTGTCGTGCTTGCGGTCGAACGTCGCGATGCGGCCATACCTTACGGCACCGTAGGTGTGATGCGAAACGCAACAGAGCGATTTTCCATCGATGTTGAGCTACGTCACTACTGATCAGTAGGACCGATGGTTGTGCTGACGAGTCTAGGCGTTTCGCTCGCAACATAGGGAGTATCGCCGTGGGGCTGTCGGCGTTAGCTGCTGGTAGATGAACAGTTCGTAGCGGCTGCTCGGAGGGGTCGTTGCCGCTGTACGCGCCGCCCGCGGCGGTGTCGCCGGGGCCTGCCGCGCCGCGTGGATGTCGCTGTCGTGACGGTGGTCACGGTCGAGCTTGTGGTGCCCCCTGTAGGACTCGAACCTACGACCTAGTGATTAAAAGTCACCAGCTCTACCAACTGAGCTAAAGGGGCGCGCAGCGGAGTCTAGCGGACACTGTGCCCCGACACCCAATAGCGGCCCCCTCCCCGGGTGGCGGCGGCCGATCGCCGCTGGTGGTGGTCGGTAACGGGGCGTGCGGCCGCGACGATGCGACGGTAAACGCCTGGTGCTCAGCGTCGTTCGCGGTCGAGCTTGCGGATCGCAGTCGAATACTGTTGTATCGCAACATCTTTCGAACAGTGGGGGTGCGACACCGGTGCAGCGGTCCGAAGCGGGTGGCCGGCGGGCGGACTCCGTCCACGGTGCGCGACGGTCAACCGTGCTGCGCGCGTGTGGAATTCGTAGCGAACGCAAGCATTCCGGTTGCACCGCATTTGCCGATCCGGATAACCGGACCGGATGTTCGGATAGGTGCTCCATTCGCCGCATGTCGCCCAGTGAATGCGGGTACGGTGATTGCCTGGTGAATATCGAAACAATCACCGGTGCTGCGTTTTCCGTGGTCCCGGTGTCGGTGCAGGCGTGGAGAGAATTCACCGAAGGTACGCAGTGCCGGGTTGTTCGCGATGGGTGCGCGAACTCTCGGCAAAGGGGTAGAAACCACAATTCGCGCCGACGGTCGGTATTGATCGTCGGCGACGAGAAGGTTCGGAGGCGTTTCGAGCATGGCACGTCAGCAAGAGCGGGCGCGCCGCACGCGCGCGGCGATCATCAAATCCGCGGCCGTCGAGTTCGGCAAGAGCGGCTACGCCGCGGCCTCGCTGAACCGCATTCTGGAGGGTTCACGGGCCACCAAGGGGGCGATGTACTTCCACTTCGACTCGAAGGAAGATCTGGCGCGCGCGGTGTTGGAGACCGCCGTCGACCGCTACCGGGTCTGTGCCGAGCGCTGGCTCGCACGCGCTGACCTGGGCCCGTTGGACGTGCTGCACGGCATGGTCGACGAGATCGCGCTGCGCCTCGAGCACGACACCATCGTGCAGGCCGAGTACCGCCTGGTGATCGAGCCCGACTTCCATCGCGACACCGGCAACGGCGGCGGTCGCATCGTCGGCCGGGCCACCCGGGTGCTCGCGGTGCGGGCCATCACCGACGGCCAGCTGCGCCCCGACGCCGACCCCGACCGCTTCACCCGCACGCTGTCCGCGGCGTTGGCGGGGCAGCGCTACCTGGTCGACCCGATCGCCAACGGTTCCGCCGCCGATCTGCGTGCCCGGTTCGCCGAGGTGCTGGAGGTTATCGTGGAGGCCATGGCCACCCCGGTGTGGATCCAGAACTTCCGGACCGAGGGCTGGCGCGAACAAGCACGCCTGGAAGACCTCGGTTTGAGCGCTTGACCAGCCGATTTGGAACTCTGTGTGGACCTGTCATAAGCTATGCGAGCTCCCAACGGAAACGTTGAAGCCGCCCCGAAGAAATTCGGAACGAGCCCCCTTCGTCTAGCGGCCTAGGACGCCGCCCTTTCAAGGCGGTAGCGCGGGTTCGAATCCCGTAGGGGGTACAGTCTTCGGACTGTACAGAGGTACAAAAGCATGGCCCTGTAGCGCAGTTGGTTAGCGCGCCGCCCTGTCACGGCGGAGGTCGCGGGTTCGAGTCCCGTCAGGGTCGCAAGTGGTACCAGAGCAATCCGGTACTTCCCGGCCAGGTAGCTCAGTTGGTACGAGCGACCGCCTGAAAAGCGGTAGGTCGCCGGTTCGATCCCGGCTCTGGCCACACGTCAACCCCTGCACCAGATTCTGGTGTAGGGGTTTCTTGTGTTTCACGGCATCCGGTTTCAG
Organism: Nocardia sp. NPDC058640; assembly: GCF_042716995.1. NCBI lineage: Bacteria > Bacillati > Actinomycetota > Actinomycetes > Mycobacteriales > Nocardiaceae > Nocardia > Nocardia sp. NPDC058640. Next base: position 4,821 of record NZ_JBHXRG010000031.1, on the reverse strand, counting down.
GGCATGCGCAGCGCGTTCGCCCACAGGCGTGACACGGTGCGGACAACTTCTTCCATCGGCAATTCCTTGCCGTCCACCCGGCCGTCATCGGCGACGAAGTAGTTGAACGCCATCCGGCTGACCATCCCCGACAGCGCCCGCGAGGTCAGCAACGGGTCCAGATCGGCATCGGCCAGCCCACGCCGCTGCAGGTCCGCGATGCCGCGCGCGTTGCGGCCGATGAACGCGTCGGCGCGCTTCTGCCGCAGCTTCCCGAACTCGGGATCGATGTGGGACACCTGCTCGAGCAAGGCCATCAGTTTCGCGTTGCGCGCGTACGCCTGGAAGTAGGCGAGATTGGCCGCTTCGATGATCGCCGCGGGGTCGTCGTCGCCGGTCACATGCGGCATCCCGGGGTGCATCATGTCTTCCTGGGCGTGCTCGAGGATCGCCGCGAAGATCTCTTCCTTGCCCGCGAAGTACGTGTAGAACGTGCCCGACGAGCAGTTGGCTTCCTGGGTGATGTCGATCAGCCGGGTGTCGAGGTACCCCATCCGTTCGAACACGGTGCGCCCGGCCGCGATCAGCGCGGCCCGCGTCCGCAGGCCGCGCTGGGTGGCGGGCAGTTCACGCAGCAACGAGGTGCGCGCCATCGAAGGCGGCGCGCCCTCGCCGTCGTTTTCCGCGTGTCGTTCCATAGCTGTAGTTATATACCGGCCTCAGATACCCGCGTCGTCGGCGATACGCACCGCAAGCGCCACGACGGAGTCGATCCGCTCGACGGTCGGAGTGCCCGCCGCGGCCTTGTTCTCCGGGGTGTCCATGGCCCGGCGCAGCACGCCCTCGGCGATGATCGCGACCTTCCACAGCCCCAGCACATGCCAGTACCGCAGCGCCTGCGCGTCACGTCCGGTCTGCTCGAGATACAGCTTCGCCAGTTCCGCGCGACGCGGGAAACCGTCCAGTGCCGAGGCGGGGAAGTCGCCGCCGATGTCCTCGCCGGGTTCGACCCAGTAGGCGAGCATGCTGCCCATATCGGCCAGCGGGTCGCCCAGGGTGGACAGCTCCCAGTCCAGCGCGCCGACAACTTCGCCGGTGTCGTGCGAGGTGATGACGTTGCGCAGGTGGAAGTCGCCGTGCACCAGGGTCAGCTCGCGCTGTTCCGGCATGGCCGCGACGAGCCTGCGGGTGAGGTCGTCCAGCGCCGGCAGTTCGCGGGTCTTGGACAGTTCCCACTGTCCGCCCCAGCGCTTGAGCTGACGTTGCGCATACGGCTTGTGACTGGCCAGATCGGTCAGGCCCACCGCGTCCAGATCCACGGCGTGAATCTTCGCCAACGTGCTGATCAACGATTCGCCGATGGCCGTACGACGTTGCGGGGTCAGCGATTCCGCGATCGGCATGGTGTCCAGCACCTGCCCGTCGATGAACTCCATGAGCACCATCGGCGGCTCGTGGCTGACCCCGAGGATGCCCGGCGCGGGCACGTCGGTGTCGGCCAACGCGGCCATGATCCTGGCCTCGCGCACCACGTCGTGCGCCGAGGCCAACAGGTGGCCCAGCGGCGGTCGGCGCAACACCCAGCGCCGGTCGTCGGCATCGCGCACGAGGTACGTAAGATTGGATTGACCGAGGCCGATGCGGTCGAAGCGCAGCGGCGTGGTGTGTTCGATGCCGAGGGTGCCGAACCAGTCGGTCACCGCGGTCGGGTCGATGGCGAGCGTGTCAGACACCGAGTGCTGCTCCCCGCTGGAACATCGGCGCGTAGCCCAGTCGCTGCCCGCCGTCGATCACCATGACTTCACCCGTGACCCAGCTGGCCGCGTCGGACACCAGAAACGCTACGGCGGCGGCGATGTCGTCGGGTTCGCCGATCCGGCCCAGCGCGTTGGCCCCGGCCACGGCGGCCTCATGGTTCTTCCACAGTGCCTCGGCCAGTTTGGTGCGCACGACACCGGGCGCGACCGCGTTCACGCGCACCTTCGGCGAGAGCTCCAGTGCCATCTGCTTGGTGAGGTGGATGATGGCCGCCTTGGACGCGTTGTACAGCCCGATATTGGCCTCGTGTCCGAGTCCGCCGATCGACGCGGTGTTGACCACCGAGCCGCCGTGCTCGCCCATCCACGCCCGGTGCACCAGCGAGGTCCACAGCACCGGCGCCCACACGTTCACGTCGAAGATCTTGGCGAAGCGGCCGTGATCCTGGTCGATCACGGGCCCGAAGGCGGGGTTGGTGCCGGCGTTGTTGACCAGGATGTCGATGCTGCCGAAGCGCTCGAGAGTCAGGTCCACGCAGCGCTGTGCGGCTTCCTCGTCCACCGCGTGCGCGGCGACGCCGATGGCGGTACCACCCACCAGCGCGGCGGCGGCGTCAGCGGATTCCTGTGTGCGCGAGGTCAAGACGACGTTGCCACCCGCGGCCGCGATGGCCTGCGCGACGGCGAGGCCGATCCCGCGCGAGGCGCCGGTGACGATGGCGGTGCGGCCGGTCAGATCCAGTCCGGTCATGTCAGTTGCTCTCCTTGATGCGGTACTTGTTCAGTTCCTGGCGGGCGATGGCGCGCTTGTGCACCTCGTCGGGGCCGTCGGCCAGGCGCAGTGTGCGCAGCTTGGCCCAGGCTTCGGCCAGCGGGAAATCACCGGTCACGCCGCCCGCGCCGTGCACCTGGATGGCCCGGTCGATGATCTTCAACGCGATATTGGGCGCGGCCACCTTGATCGCGGCGATCTCGGTGCGCGCGGCCTTGTTGCCCACGGTGTCCATCAGGTACGCGGCCTTGAGGGTGAGCAGCCGGACCATTTCGATGTCGATGCGCGACTCCGCGATCCAGTCCTGGATGTTGGCGTTCTCCGACACGGGCTTACCGAACGTGACCCGCGACTGCGCGCGCTTGCACATCAATTCCAGTGCGCGCTCGGCCATCCCGATGCTGCGCATGCAGTGGTGGATCCGGCCGGGCCCGAGGCGCGCCTGACTGATCGCGAACCCCTCACCCTCACCCGACAGCACGTCCTTGGCGGGCACCCGCACATCGGCGAAGTCGATTTCGGCGTGCCCTTCGCGTTCCTGGTAGCCGAACACCGGCAGCCCGCGCAGGATGGTGACGCCGGGCGCGTCGATCGGGACCACCATCATCGACTGCTGACGGTGCGTCGCGGCGGTGGGATCGGTCTTGCCCATCACGATCATCACGCGACAGTTCTTGTGCAAAGCGTTGGTGGCGAACCACTTTCGGCCGTTGAGAATGTAGTCGTCGCCGTCGCGCACCATCGACAGTTCGATATTGGTGGCGTCGGAGCTGGCCACGCGCGGTTCGGTCATCGCGAACGCCGAGGCCATGGTGCCGTCCAGCAGCGGCTTCAGGTACTTCTCTTTGTGCTCGTCGGTGCCGAACAGTTCCAGCACTTCCATGTTGCCGGTGTCGGGGGCGTTGCAGTTGCAGGCTTCGGCGGCCAGGTGGCTGCGGCCCATGATCTCGGCCAGCGGCGCGTACTCGAGGTTGGTCAGGCCGGGTCCGCGGCCGGGGTGCGGGTGGAAAAGGTTCCACAGGCCGCGGCGCTTGGCTTCGGCTTTGAGGTCTTCGATGATCGGCGGCTGGAAGTGCGGGTCGCCCGATTCCCGCATCTGCTCTTCGTAGACGGCCTCGGCCGGATAGACGTGTTCGTCCATGAAGTCGAGCAGGTCCTCGCGGTATTTCTTCGCGCGGTCGGTCATTTCGAACACGGTGTACTCCTGTGTTGTCAGTGGTTGTCGGCCAGCAGGGCGGCTTGGTAGCGCCGCATGCCTTTGAGCCAGCGGTCGTAGTCGGAGCCCTTGTGGCGGTACATGTCCAGCACCTGCGGGTGCGGCAGGATCAGGAACTGCTCGTGCTCGACGGCTGTCAGGACGATCTCGGCGACCTCGGCGGGTTCCAGGACAGTGCCCGCGGAGGTGACCGCGCGGGTGGCGGCGGCGCCCAGCGCTTCGCCGGACTCCTGCCCGGCGTAGAGCAATTTCGTGTTCACACCCATCGGGCACAGGCAGCTCACGCGCACGCCCTGATCGCCGTAGGTGACATTGAGCCATTCCGCGAAGCCGACGGCGGCGTGCTTGCTCACCGAGTAAGTGGCGGAACCGATTTGGGTGAGCAGGCCAGCGGCTGACGCGGTGCTCACGAAGTAGCCCTCGCCGCGCTGGACCCACTGCGGCACCAGCAGCTGCGCCGCGCGGATATGCGCACGCAGGTTCACATCCAGGGCCTGGTCCCAGTCGCTGTCGCTGACGTCGAGGCCGGGGGCGCCGACGATGCCCGCGTTGGCGAAGTACAGATCGACCGGTCCGAAGTGTTGCTCGGCCGTGGCGATCAGACCCTCGATCGCGGCGGTCCCGGCGACGTCGGCGCCGACTCCGACCGCGCTGTCGGGATGCTGCGCATTGATCCGCGCGGCCACGCCCAGCGCGCCCGCGCCGTCGATATCGGCCACCACCACCCGCGCACCGGCGGCGACCAGGGCGGTAGCCAACGCGGCCCCGATTCCAGCGCCGCCACCGGTCACGATGGCTACCTTCCCAGCGACATTCACTCTGTGATTCCTTCGATCCGCGAGGGTGCGATTGTCAGAAGTTGACGTCAACTTCAAGTCTGCTCAGCTTGGGTGACAGGGGGCGTAATGTCAATCACGCCGTCGGGAAGACCCGGCGTGACGGGCGCTCGAGGTGCCATGTACAGTCTCGGTACTGAAAGCAATCATGGCCCTGTAGCGCAGTTGGTTAGCGCGCCGCCCTGTCACGGCGGAGGTCGCGGGTTCGAGTCCCGTCAGGGTCGCTGCGCAAGTCCCCCACACCTGTCTCTTATACACATC
>NZ_JBHXRG010000030.1:0-65032 GCF_042716995.1 Nocardia sp. NPDC058640 | reverse complement strand
GCTACGGCCACTGCGTGGCCGCTGCTCCCTATGGGTCGCAGGTGGGGGCTGGGGAGTGCGGTAGGTGGCGGATTTGGGGTGCGGGCATGTGGAAGCCGGGCCCTGGGGTGGGCCCGGCTTCTGGGGTGATCAGACCAGGGCGTTGACCGGCTGGCTCAGGAGTTGGGCGCAGCGGAGTAGGCCGAGGTGGCTGTAGGCCTGGGGGTGGTTGCCGAGGGAACGTTCCGCGACGGGGTCGTATTCCTCGCTCAGGAGGCCGGTGGGGCCGGCCGCTGCTACCAACTGGGCGAACAGGGCTTCGGCGTCGGAGCGGCGGCCGATCAGGAGGTAGGCCTCGACCAGCCAGGCTGCGCAGAGGTGGAAGCCTCCTTCGCCGCCGGGGAGGCCGTCGTCGTGGTGGTAGCGGTAGACCGTTGCGCCGCTGCGCAATTCGGCTTCCGTCGCCACTACTGTCGCGGCGAAACGCGGGTCGGCGGGGTCGATCAGGCCGCTCAAGCCGATGTGCAGGGTGGCGGCGTCGAGGTCGGTGCCGTCGTAGGCGGCGGTGTAGGACTGGACCTCGTCGTTCCAGCCTTTCGCCTTCACCTCGTCGGCGATGGTTTCGCGCAGGGTCACCCAGTCGGGGTCGGCGGGTCGGTCGAAGCGTTCGGCCAGCGTCAGGGCGCGGTCGATGGTGAGCCAGCCCATCACCTTCGAGTACACGTGGTGGCGGGGGTTGCCGCGGATCTCCCAGATGCCGTGGTCGGGTTCGGTCCAGCGGCGCTGCACCGCCGACACCATGGCGTGCACCAGTTCCCAGTCGGCGTCGGGCAGTGCCTTGGCGGGGGAGGTGATGCCCTGACGTTCGCGCTCGTGCGCCATCGAGGTGATCAGGTCCACGATCGGCCCGAACACGTCGAGCTGCACCTGCATATTGGCCGCGTTGCCCACACGCACCGGCCGCGATCCGGCGTAACCGGGCAGCGCGTCGATGACCGCTTCGGGCGGCAGGGTCTCGCCGTAGATCGTGTACAGCGGGTGCAGACGCTCGGGTCCGGGCAGCGTGTCCAGGACCTTGTGCACCCAGTCGAGGAATTCCTCGGCCTCGGTCAGCGAGCCCAGTGTCACCAGCGCCTGCGCGGTCAGCGACGCGTCGCGCAGCCAGCAGTAGCGGTAGTCCCAGTTGCGCACGCCTCCGATGTCCTCGGGCAGCGAGGTGGTCGCCGCGGCCAGGATCGACCCCGACGGGCGATGCACCAGCCCACGCAGGGTCAGCGCCGACCGCTTCATCAGATCGGGCTTGAGCGGCGGCAGTTGCAACCCGGCCGCCCACTGTGACCAGTACTGCTCAGCGAGCTGACGACGCTGCGGTTCCGGCGTCATCGACGGTGCGAGATCAGCCGTACCGCAACGCAATTCGAGCACAACCGGCGCGACAGACGGATCGACCACCGCGCGCGCCTGCTCATTGGTCCCGTCGGACAGAATCTCCCACTCCACCCCGGGAGAACGCAGCACCATCGGATCATTGGTGCCGCTGACGATCAGACCGTTGCGCACAGCTTCCATCCGCACCGGCACCTGCCCGAATTCCGGCTGCGGCGCGAACGTGACAACCGCCTTCGCGGTACCGGTGATCACGCGCGTCAGATCGGTGCGGTCGGGAGCTACGTCGTGCGGCAGATAGTCCGCCACTTGCAAACTGGCCCATCGTGTTTCGACAGTCATCGTGCCGTCCACATACCGCTGCGACAGCGGCAGACTCGCCCGCTCCGGCGCCACGGTGAAGTGCCCGGCCGCCGCACCACCGAGCAGATGCGCGAACACCGCCGCGGAATCGGGTTCGGGATGGCAGAACCAAGTCACCGTGGCATCGGGGGTCAGCAGCGCGACCGAGCGGGGACTTGCCAACATGCTCAGCCGTTCGATCCGCGGCGCGCTCGCCCCGGCCAGCCACGTGCGCCGCTCCTCGACCAGGAACGCCAGCGCCCGCGCGACGTCCTCGGTGGAGTCCACGTGCAGCTTGGCGATGCTGTCGCCCTCGCCGACCTTGATGCCGACATCGGGGCCCGACAGCACCCGGAACGCCTTCTCGTCGGTGACGTCGTCGCCGAAAAACACTGCGGCGGAAGCACTGTCCTGATGACGGATGGTGTCCAGCGCGGTGCCCTTGTCGGTGGGGATCACCGCCAGTTCGATCACCGCCTTGCCCTCGGTCACCTGCACGCCGACCCAACGAGCCGGACCCTGCCGCACCGAAGTCAGTGCGCGCCTGCCGATCTCGGGGCTGGCGTTGCGCACATGCAACGCGGCGCTGGCCGGCTTCATCTCCACGGTCACGCCGGGGTTCTCGGCGGCGATCGTCGAGAAGGCCGAATTGATCTCGGTGAGAAGCTGTTTGGCGTCGTTGTCGATCGCGTGCACGAAGCCCACGTCGAATTCCGAACCGTGACTGCCGATCAGCTGCACCTCGACCGGCAGACGCGACAGCGCGGCCAGATCACGTAGTGCCCGACCGGAAATCACCGCCGCGGTGGTGTTGGCCAACCCCGCCAGCGCGCGTAGTGCGCTCACCGATTCCCGCTGGGGGAAGGCTTTGGCCGGGTCGGACACGATCGGGGCGATCGTCCCGTCGTAGTCCGAGGCAACCAGCAGCCGGGGCACGCGTGCCACCGACGCCAGTGCACGGCGGACATCCAAGGGCAGTTCCTGTGCGCTCACGCATCCAACCTAGTGATGGGAGGAGTTGATCAGGGGGCGCGAAAAACAATACTGCGTCAATTTTGTCGCGCGAGCGGCGCGGCGGGTTGTGCGTGCGTCGCCGAGCCGTTTGCTCGCGACCTTACGGCAAATCTCGCGGCCGTGGTCGGCCACCACGCGCCGTTCGCGTCGGGGCCGCCGGGCAAGGTGAGGCCCGCGCGGCTGGTAGATGCACTGTTTCGCATATGCGACGTCGGCTATGCATCTTCCTACTGGAAGGCGCACAGCCGACGCGTGTCAACAGCTATGGGCGATTTGTGATGTTCGAGCGAGCGGAAATGCCGGGTTGCGCAGCTATCCGCGATCGCCCAGCAACAGGTCCACGGTGAGCTCGAGTCGTTCCGTGACATCGGTCGCAGAGGCCCGTCGAGTCAGCCACGCGACCAGATTCGACAGCCACACATCGGAGATCACGCGCGCGATCGCCAGCTGACGTTCGTCGGGTTCGCCGTCGCTCATGGCCCGCGCGAATACCCGGTCCATCACCTTGCCGACCCGATCCACCTCCGCCGCGGCCGACGCGTCGGCGAACATGAACGCGCGCGTCATGGCCTCGGTGAGCAGCGGGTCGCGCTGCATCATCCGGGTGATCTGGGTGAGCAGGCCGTGCATCCGCTGCGACGGGCCGTCGCCGGGCAGCGGCTTGCGCTTGCCCTCGAACATCTCGAATTCCCTGGCCAGCGCCGAAACCAGCAGGTGCACCTTCGACGGGAAGTACCGGTAGAGGGTGCCGACGGCGACATCGGCGCGCTCGGCGACCGCCCGCATCTGCACGGCGTCGTAGCCGCCCTTGGAGGCCAGCGCGAGGGTCGCGTCGAGGATGCGCTTGCGCCGGTCGCGCTGCGCGTTGGAACTGAGCTCCTCCTCCGACAGCGTGGTCACGGTGGGCGTTGGTGCGGGACTGTCCATCGTGGAAACCCTTTCGCGTCTGTGGAATTTCGGCGGTGCAGCGGTGCAGCGAGTGTAGGTCTCTTGACTTATACCCGGCACAGATATTAGAACATGTTCTAGGAGTGGGAACCACGCCGGAAGGGCGGATCTTCTTGTGACCATCGCCACCACTGACGAGCATAAAGCCGCCGCGGCGTCGCTGCGGGGCTGGGCGAGTTCGGTCGCGCCGATTGAAACAATGCGAGCGGTCGGTACGCACGCTTGGCGTGAGTACTGGCCCGCGCTGGGCGAGTTCGGACTGTTCGGCGTCGCCGTGCCGGAGGACAATGGCGGGCTCGGCGGCACCGTCGCCGATCTGGCGGTGATGCTCGAGCAGACCGGCGACGATCTGGTCGGCGGGCCCGTGCTGGCCACGGCCCTGGCCGGGCTGATCACCGAGGGTGTCGTCGACGGAACACCGTGTGCGGTCGCCGTGCCCGGTGACGAACGAGCCGCGAAAGCGGTGGCCACCGACGATGGCTGGAGTGTCACCGGCACTTGGGATTTCGTGTACGGCGCCGACGATCAGACGCAGGTGCTGGTACCCGCGAACACCATCGACGGCGTTCGCTGGCTGTTGATTTCGCCTGCCGCAGTGGCAATTACACCGCTGCAGCATGGCGACCACACCGTGCCGCTGGCCCGAGTCACCGCCACCGACGTAGCGGTTCCGGCAGCCCACGGCTTCGCGCCAACGGCCGATATCGCCGACCTTTTCGTGACGCTCGCAGTAGCCGAACTAGCGGGCGTGGCTGCCTGGTCATTGCGCACCGCCGTCGAATATGCCCGCGTCCGTGAGCAATTCGGCAAGCCCATCGGCAGTTTCCAAGCCATCAAGCACCTGTGCGCCTGGATGCTGTGCCGCGCCGAGTTGATCCGCGCGGTCGCCGCCGACGCCGCCGCAGCCGTCGACGAGGGCGGTTCCGAACTCCCCATCGCCGCCGCGGTAGCAGCCTCGGTCGCCCTCGACGCCGCGGTCGACAACGCCAAAGACGCCATCCAGGTACTGGGCGGCATCGGCTTCACGTGGGAACACGACGCGCACTTCTACCTGCGCCGAGCCAGCTCGCTGCGCCAACTCCTCGGCGGCTCCGCCCGCTGGCGGGCCCGCGTCGCCGAGCTCACCAGGGCCGGTCAGCGCCGCACCACCGGTGCCGAACGGGTCCTCGGCGATGCCGCGGTAGACACCGCGCTCGCCGCCGAAATCGCCGCGATCGCAGCCCTAGACCCCGCCGACCAGCCGCGCGCGTTGGTCGAGGCGGGCCTGGTGATGCCGCACTGGCCGCAGCCCTACGGCCGCGCCGCCGACCCGATGACCTGCCTGCAGATCGCCGAACAGCTGCGCCGCGCCGACCTGACCGTCCCCGACCTCGCCGTCGCGGGCTGGGCGGTGCCGACCCTGCTGCGCTTCGGTACCGAGGAACAGATCGACCGCTTCGTCCGCCCGACCCTGCACGGCGACGTCATCTGGTGCCAGCTGTTCAGCGAACCCGGCGCGGGCTCCGACCTGGCCGCGCTGCGCACCACTGCCGACAGAGTCGATGGCGGCTGGGTATTGCGCGGCCAGAAGGTCTGGACCTCCCTGGGATCGACCGCGAACTGGGGCATCTGCCTGGCCCGCACCGATCCGTCCGCGGCCAAGCATCGCGGCATCAGCTACTTCCTGGTCGACATGCGCGCCGCCGGTGTGCAGGTGCGGCCGCTGATCCAGATCACCGGCGAGGACCGGTTCAGCGAGGTCTTCCTCGACGACGTGTTCGTGCCCGACGACTGCCTGGTCGGCGCGTTGAACAACGGCTGGAAGATCGCGCGGACCACCCTGTCGGCCGAACGGGTCGCCATGGGCGGCGGCGGGATCGGCGGCGCGCTCGAAGCGCTGCTGGACCGTTTCCCGGTCGGCGGATGGGGAACAGAACTGCGTGAGGACCGTTTCGGCGCACTGATCACGTCATCGATTGCTGGATCATTGCTGGAACAGCGGATCGCGGTGGCGACAATGGCCGGAACCGACGCGGGTGCCCAAGCCGGCGTGCGAAAACTGGTCGGCGTCCGGCATCGGCAGGACCTGGCGGAGTACGCGTTGGAGCTCACGGGCGAAGAAGGTGCCCTGGACAGCGATGCTCTGAAAGAATTCCTGCTCACACGGTGTCTCTCGATCGCGGGCGGTACCGAGCAGATTCTGTTGACCGTGGCCGCCGAACGGATTCTCGGCCTGCCGCGCGATGCGGACAGTTAGCTCGATGAGGGAGGACGCCGTGGATTTCACCCGCGACGAAAGTGCCGACGCCGTAGCCGAGGTAGTGGTGAGCCTGCTCGAACGTGAGTCGGCCCGAGATATGGCCCTGTGGCCGAGTTTGATCGACTCCGGGTTGTTGGCGGTGCCGGTGCCCGAGCGGTTCGGCGGCGACGGCATGGGACTGCTCGAGGTGTCGGCGCTGCTCATGGAGCTGGCCACCGATGCCGCCGCGGTCCCGGCCCTGCCGACCTTCGGGTTCGGCGTGCTGCCCCTGCTGGGGGTGCTGTCGGACGAACTGGCCGAACGCGTGCTGGCCGAGGTCGGCAAGGGCATCGTGCTCACCGCCGCGCTCAACGAACCGGGTGCCCCGTTCACCACCGCGCCTACGACCAAAGCGGTACGTGACGGCGACACGGTGCGGATCACCGGCCGCAAGCCCGGCGTGCTCTACGCGTCGGAATCACGCTGGATTCTGGTGCCCACCGATGCCGGTGTGGCACTGGTCGATTCGGTCGCGCCCGGACTCGAGATCCTGCCGGTCACGGGTTCGGCGGGCATTCCGGAGGCCACGCTGATCCTCGACGACGTCGAGATCCCCGCCGACCAACTGCTGCCCGACGCGTTACCCGCCCTGCACCGCCACGCGTTGGCCTGCATCGGCGCGGTCGCCGACGGCCTGCTCAAGGGCGCGATCACGCTCACCGCCGAGCACGTGCGCACCAGGGAACAGTTCGGCAGGCCGCTGGCGGAATTCCAAGCCGTGGCCCAGCAGATCGCCGACCTGTATGTGGTCTCGCGCACCCTGCACGTGGCCGCGGAATCGGCGTGTTGGGCGCTGGCGCAAGCGGATTCGTCGCCCGAACACCAGGACCGCATCGACGAGGACCTCGACGTGCTCGCCTACTGGGCCGCCGCGGAGGTTCCGCGCGCCATGCAGAAATGCCACCACCTGCACGGTGGCCTCGGCGTGGACATCACCCACCCGATGCACCGCTACTACTCACAGGCCAAAGACCTCGCCCGGCTGCTGGGCGGCGCGGGGCTGCGGCTCGACCTTCTGGGAGCAAGATGTTCATCGATCTGACCGCCGAACAGCGGCGGTTGCGCGAGGAATTGCGTTCCTATTTCGCCGATCTCATCACCCCTGCCGAAGCCGTGGACATGGCCGTGGACCGGCACGGTGACACCTACCGCGAGGTGGTGCGCCGGATGGGCCGCGACGGCTGGCTCGGCGTGGGCTGGCCCAAGGAGTTCGGCGGTCAAGGTTTCGGCCCGATGGAACAGCAGATCTTCTTCAACGAGGCTGTGCGAGCGGACATTCCGCTGCCGCTGGTCACGTTGCTCACCGTCGGCCCGACACTGCAGAAGTACGGCACCGACGAACAGAAGAAGAAGTTCCTCCCCGGAATCCTTTCCGGCGACATCCATTTCGCTATCGGCTACTCCGAGCCTTCGGCGGGCACCGACCTCGCCGCGCTGCGCACCAGCGCGGTGCGCGACGACAGCGGCGACTGGATTGTCAACGGCCAGAAGATCTTCACCACCGGCGCCCACGAGGCCGACTACGTGTGGACGGCCTGCCGTACCGGCTCGGTCGAATCCCGCCACCGTGGCATCACCATCCTGATCGTGGACACCAAGGACCCCGGCTACTCCTGGACGCCGATCATCACCTGCGACGGCGCCCACCACACCAACGCCACCTACTTCGACGACGTCCGTGTGCCCGCGGAAATGCTGGTCGGCGAGGAGAACCGCGGCTGGCGCCTGATCACCACCCAGCTCAACCACGAACGCGTGAGCCTGGGCCCGTCGGGCAAGATCGAACAGCTCTACGACCGCCTGCGCGACTGGTCCGCCTTGCACGGACTGCTCGGCGAGCCCGAGGTGCGTCGCGCACTGGGTCGCGTGCGAACCATGGTGCGGCTCAACGAGTTGCTCAACTGGCAGGTCGCCGCCGCCGACACCACGGCAGGCCAGAACGCGGTGATCGCCGACGCCTCGGCCACCAAGATCTTCTCCACCGAATCCCTGCAGGAAGCGGGACGTATCGTCGAGGAGATCATCGGCCGCTACGGCGACCCCGCCGACCCCGGCACCGCCGACCTGCTCGGCTGGCTGGACCGCCGCACCAAACAGAACCTGGTCGTCACCTTCGGTGGTGGCGTCAACGAGATCATGCGCGAACTGGTCGCCACCGCGGGCCTGGATCTGCCGCGCGTCCCCCGATGAACAAGGAGCGGCGCGTGCCGGAAACCATTACGCCCGAGGACATTCCAACGTTGTTGACGAAGTTGTCGGCGGCGGGGGAGTCCGCACCGCGAGCCGGTCGCGACCCGGTGAACCAGCCGATGATCAACAACTGGGTCGAGGCGTTGGGTGACACCAACCCGATCTATGTCGATGCCGAGGCGGCGCGGGCTGCCGGTCATCCCGGCATTGTTGCCCCGCCTGCTATGGCGCAGGTGTGGACGATGTTGGGGCTCAACGGGGTTCGGGCGGCTGACGACCCACTCGGTCAGGCCACCGAACTGCTCGATGCGGCCGGATACACGTCTGTCGTCGGTACGAACTGTGAACAGACTTACCACCGGTACCTCGTGCCGGGGGAGGAGGTGACAGTTACCAGTTACCTCTCGGAGTTCAAGGGCCCCAAGCGAACTGGTCTCGGCGACGGGTGGTTCCTGACTTTCGTCACCACCTGGTCGGTCGGCGACGAGGTCGTCACCGAAATGCTGTTCCGCATCCTGAAGTTCGCGCCTGGCACGGCCGCAACGCCTGAGCGTAGTTCGTCCGCTTCGTTCGTCCCTGAGGTCGCGGCAGCCGATCGAGTCGGCCCGGTGATCTCACGCGATACCGAATTCTTCTGGGCTGGAACAGCAATCGGTGAACTACGCATCCAACGTCTCCCCGACGGATCGCTACGCCACCCGCCGATCCCCGCCCTGTGGCAGGACAAAGCCGAAACCACCGACTACCTCGTGGCAGCAGGCACCGGCACCGTCTTCAGCTTCGTCGTGCACCACGCCCCCAAGGTCCCCGGCCGCGCCCTCCCCTTCGTAGTCGCCCTCGTCGAACTGGACGAAGGCGTCCGAATGCTCGGCGAACTACGCGGCCTCGACCCCGCCGCCGTCGCCATCGACCAGCCGGTCCGTGTCGCCTTCGAAAAACTCGCCGACGGAACAGTATTGCCGTATTGGCAGGCCGTGTCGTGACCGCCGATCGCTGCGTACCGCGCGGCAGCACCGCATCGTCGACCAGCCCTGCTCGTCCGGAAAGGACGCCACTGTGACCCCCACCGTCGAACTCACCACCCTCACGGTGGGAACCACCCTGCCGGAGTTGGCAATTCACGCCGACCCCACCTTCGTGATCAGTACGGCTATAGCCACCAGGGACTTCCAAGACGTCCACCACGACCGCGACAAAGCCATCGAACGCGGCTCGACCGACATCTTCGTCAACATCCTCACCGACACCGGCCTGGTCCAGCGCTACGTCACCGACTGGGCAGGCCCCCGCGCCCTGATCAAGCGCATCGCCCTGCGCCTGGGTGTCCCCCTGTACGCAGGCGACACCCTGACCCTGAACGGCGCGGTCACCGAGATCGAGGGCACTCAGATCACCATCGACATACACGGCAAAGACAGCCTCGGCGAACACATCACCGCCACCGCGATCATCGAGATCCCTGATTCGGAGCCGAAATGAGCACCCCCACCGGCCTTTCCGGCCGCGCCGCCATCGTCGGCATCGGCGCCACCGACTTCTCCAAGGACTCCGGCCGCAGCGAATTGCGTTTGGCCGCAGAAGCAGTCACCGCCGCCCTCGCAGATGCGGGCCTCACGCCCGACGATGTCGACGGCCTCACCACCTTCACCATGGACACCAACACCCAGGCCGCGGTCGCCAGAGCAGTAGGCATCCCGAGCCTGAAGTTCTTCAGCCACATCGGATATGGCGGCGGCGCAGCCTGCGCAACCGTTCAACAAGCCGCCATGGCAGTAGCGACCGGCGTAGCCGACGTAGTAGTCGCCTACCGCGCCTTCAACGAACGCTCCGGCGCCCGCTTCGGCCAATTCTCCCCGGCCCTGGCCGCCGCCCCCACCTCGTCCGGCATCGACGCAGGCTGGGCCTACCCCCAGGGTCTGGGCACCCCCGCCGCCCAGGTAGCCATGGTCGCCCGCCGCTACATGCACGTCACCGGCGCCACCAGCAAGGATTTCGGCGCGGTGGCAGTAGCCGACCGCAAACACGCCGCCGTCAACCCCAACGCCTTCTTCTACAACAAGCCGATAACCCTTGAGCAGCACCAGGATTCACGCTGGATCGCCGAACCACTGCACCTGCTGGACTGCTGCCAAGAATCCGACGGCGGCGTAGCTATCGTCGTCACCAGCGCCGAACGCGCCCGCGACCTCCCGCAACGCCCCGCGATCATCGCCGCCGCCGCCCAGGGCAGCGCCACCGACCAATACGTGATGACCAGCTACTACCGCGACGCCATGACCGGCCTGCCCGAAATGGGCCTGGTAGGCAACCAACTCTGGTCCCACAGCGGCCTCACCGCCGCCGACATGCAAGCCGCCATCCTGTACGACCACTTCACCCCCTTCGTCCTCATGCAGCTCGAGGAACTGGGCTTCTGCCCCCGCGGCGAAGCCAAGAACTTCATCGCCGACGGCGCGATCGAACTGGGCGGCCGCCTCCCGCTGAACACCCACGGCGGTCAACTGGGTGAGGCCTACATCCACGGCATGAACGGCATCGCCGAAGCCGTCCGCCAGATCCGCGGCACCTCGGTCAACCAGGTCGACGAACTGGAACGCATCCTCGTCACCGCCGGAACCGGCGTTCCCACATCGGGTTTGGTCCTCACCGCGTAGTCCGTGTTCTACGCACGGCTGCCTGCCCGTCATCGCATGGTTCCCCGCGGCCCCTAGCCTCCGTCGAACTGCCTGTCGATGACAGGCGGGTCGAGGGAAGGAAAACGCTGTGCAGCGAAGAGGATTCATGAAGGCGGCTGTGGTCGGTGCCGGTTCGGTGGCGCTGACCTTCACGCTCGGACGCGAAGCGCTGGCCTACCCGGCGCAGGCCGGGCCCAGCCCGTACGGACCCCTGCAGGCGGCCGACGCCAACGGACTGATGCTGCCGAAGGGCTTCACCAGCCGGATCGTCGCGCGGTCGGCCCAGGTGGTCGCCGGGACCAAGCACGTGTGGCACGGCGCGCCCGACGGTGGCGCCTGCTTCGCCGACGGCGCCGGCTGGATCTACGTGTCCAACGCGGAACTGGGCAAGGGCGCGGGCGGGGTGAGCGCGCTCAAGTTCGACGGCGCGGGCAACGTCACCGGCGCGTACCCGATCCTGTCGGGCACCACCGACAACTGCGCGGGCGGCGCCTCGCCGTGGAACACCTGGATCTCGTGTGAAGAGCACCCGAAGGGCCTGTGCTGGGAGACCGACCCGTGGGGCGTGAAGCCCGCGGTGAGCCACGAGGCGATGGGCGTGTTCAACCACGAAGCGGCCGCGTTCGACCCCGACCGCAAGGTCGTCTACCTCACCGAGGACGAGTCGGACGGCGGCTTCTACCGCTACACCCCCACCACCTGGGGCAACCTGTCCGCGGGCAAGCTCGAGGTGCTGACCACCGAGCTGACCTGGGCCGCGGTGAAGCCCAAGGGCAAGGACTGCCGCAAACAGGTCAAGAACATGTACCTGTTCAACGGTGGCGAAGGCGCCTACTACCGCAACAACATCTGCTACTTCACCACCAAGGGCGACGACAAGGTCTGGGCCTACAACGCCGCGACCAACCAGCTCGCCACCGTCTACGACAACGACACCGCGGGCAACGCACCCCTCACCGGCGTGGACAACATCACCGGCGACCCGCACGTGGGTGACCTGTTCGTCGCCGAGGACGGTGGCGACATGGAGATCTGCGTGATCACCCCCGACGACGTGGTCGCCCCCTTCGTCAAGGTGGTAGGCCAAGACGACTCGGAACTGGCAGGCGTCGCCTTCAACCCCACCGGCACCCGCATGTACTTCTCCTCCCAAACCGGCCCCACCAACACCGACACCGGCGGCATCACCTACGAAGTAACCGGCCCCTTCCGCCGCTCCCTCTAACCCCCCGGCGCCGGATCCCCCACGGATCCGGCGCCCTCGTACCCTCGACCAGTGCCCCCACACCACCCCGTCGACGTCCACCTCCTCCTGCTGCGCGACAACACCATCCTCCTGAGCCTGCGCCGCAGCACCGACGAGTTCGACAACCACTGGCACCTCCCCTCGGGAAAACTGGAGATCGGCGAGTCCGCGACAGCCGCAGCCGCCCGAGAAGCCGCCGAAGAAGTCGGCATCGACATCACCCCCACAGCCCTACGCCTGATCCACGTCGCACACGTCACAGCCCCTCACCATGACGCCCGGCTCGGCCTGTTCTTCCGTGCCGACCGATGGACCGGCGAACCGATCAACTGTGAGCCGGATAAATGCTATGAGCTGCAATGGTTTCCGCTGTCGAGGCTGCCGGACGAGCTGATCGAGTACTCGGCTCTCGGCATCGCGGCCCTGGACTCACCTCGGCCCTACAGCGAATTCGGCTGGCAGCAGTGATAGACGTGTGATGCGTTGCACGCGTGCGGGTCTGGGCTCGGGGCGGGTGCGTCGGCAAAGCTGTCAGGGGTCTAGGAGGTTCGGATGAGACCCGACGTCGTCGTGTTCGACACCGCGCAAACAGCGGCCGCGAACGCCCTCGCGCAGCTGTTCGAGCACGGGCATCGTCGCGGGTGGGCGACACGCATCGGCCACTCCCGCACGCGGCGATCCGGCATCTACCTGCACGGGAGGCCGGGTCGGGGCAAGACCATGGTGATGGATCGGTTCTTCGCCGACGCCGCGACAAAACGTAAGCGCCGCTTCCACTTTCACTCCTTCTTCGCGGCCCTGCACACGGCAACCCACACTCTCGGCTCCATCGAACGTGCCATCGACGATCTGCTCGGTGACGCCGAGCTGGTCTGTTTCGACGAGTTCCACGTCACCGATATCGGCGACGCCATGCTCATCGCCCGCCTGCTCGACACCTTCTTCGCCGGCCGCCGCACGCTGGTGGTCACCTCGAACTACCGCCCGCAGGACCTGCTGCCCAACCCGCTGTTCCACGATCACTTCCTGCCGACCATCGCCCAGATCCTGGCGAACCTCGAAGTCGTCACCCTGGATGGCCCGGTGGACTACCGCACGCGCACCCCCGTCCGCGACACCGGCTTTCTGGCGGGCCGTTACGTGCTCACCACCGCAGATCACCCCGCAAAAGCAGACCCCGTCGACCTGGGCAACGGCAGAACCATCCGCGCCCACACCGCCGGCCCGACGATCACCGTCGACTTCCACCACCTCTGCGCCGTCGCCACCAGCGCCGCCGACTACCTCCACCTCACCCAGCGCTACCACCACTGGACCCTGCGCAACGTCCCCCCGCTGCGCGAAGTCCCACCCGACTGGTCCATGCGCCTGGTGAACCTCATCGACGTCCTCTACGACGCCGACCTCGCACTCACCATCTACGCCCCAGAACCCGCACCGGAACTGACCGCGGGCGTCCCGGCGATTCCCGACCTCGCACGCACCGCCAGCCGCCTCGGTGAGTTGCCATTAACCGGCGCGGCGACTGTTCGCCCTGCGTAACAAGCCCTTGCTCCCAGGGGGACAATCGATAGTGAGGGATTCCAAAAGTATCGATTTCCTTACGAGCGGACTGCCCGGCATGTAACTATGTGGCTGTTTGGTGCAGTCTCTGGGGTTTGGTGGTACAGCTGTGATCGGGGTGAATCAGCCCATAACGCGGGCGATGGTCGTGATCGCACTGGTCGTGGGCGCGACGATCGCGTTGCAGGGCACACTTCCCGGCGCCGACCCGTCTTCGACCGGCGTCCCGTCTCCGCTGCTGGTCGCCGTGATGCCGGTGTTGCTGCTGGTGTCGATCGTCATCCTGGTCGCGGGCGTGATCGCCAGCCAACACCGTCTCCCGCTGGCCATGCCCGAAGCCGAACGCGAATCCCTGCCGCGCATCCAATGGCGCAGGCTGGCCATCCTGGTGCCGATCGCGGTCGCGTCGGTCGCGCTGATCTTCGCGGGCGGCGTCACCGCCCTGTTCCTGCTGCCCGGCGCCCGTTCGCAGCGCACCGCCGTCGAGACCGTGACCGAGGGCTCCGACCCGGTCCCCACCCCGGTCGGCCCCGCACCCGACCCCACCACCGGCCCCACCGAACTCGCGGGCACCGCCCTGCTGATCGCGGCCGTGCTGGCCATCGCGCTGATCGCGGTCGCCCTGGTCGGCCTGGTCGTGGTCGCGGTGGCCGCACGTCGCGCACCGACCGCCGCCGCACCGGTCGAAGACGCACCGACCGCTGATCACGTGGACACCCTCACGCGCGCCGCCGAAATGGGCCTGGCCGCGATGAGCGCCCCCGGTCAGGACCCGCGCACCGCCATCATCGCCTGCTATGTGGCCATGGAACGCGGCCTGTCCAGCGACCGCGTCGCCCGCCCGCTGGCCTCGGACACCCCGATGGAAGTGCTGGCGCGCGCGTTCGAAAGCGGTGTGCTGCATGATGCTTCGGCTCGTGAGCTGGTCGCGTTGTTCGAGGAGGCGCGGTTCAGCCCGCACTCGATGCTGGAATGGCAGCGCATGCGCGCGGAGCAACTGCTGCGCATCGTGCTCACGGATCTGCAGCGCAGGCTGGTGACGGCATGAGCAGGACTTCAGTGATTGTCACGGCCGTGCTCGCGGTCGCCGTGATCGAGGTGGCGCTGGTGCGCCTGGACCGCGACTCGGTACTGCTGGCCGTCGCCTTACCGGTGGCCGTGGCGCTGGCGATGCTGGTCTGGTCGCTGCGCCACCGCGTGATCCGCGAGGAACCGCTCACCGAATACATCGACAACGGACCGGCGGAGATGCTGGGTCGCTGGCACGCGCGTGCTGAGATGCTCACCGCGCGCGCCGACGGCACCCGCGCCGACTGGGACCGACACCTGCGGCCCCTGTTGGCCAAGGAGTTCGAATTGTCCACTGGCTTACGGGTTTCCAAGAATCGGCGGGCTACCGAGGTAGCCGGTCAGCTGCAGTTCGGTCCCGAACTGTGGCGTTGGGTCGACCCCGCGAACTCCGCACTGCGCGATCAAACCGGTCGCGCACCGGGTAGAGAGGCGCTGGACGAGATCCTGCGCCGTTTGCAGACGATGTGAGGGGTTAGAGGCCACCGATGACCATGCCGTTGAACGTGACCGTCCAGCGCTCCGACGCCGTCCTGCGTGAGCTGGGCCGAGTCGTGGTCGGCAAGCGAGATGAGATGCAACTCATCATGATCGCTGTGCTGGCTGGAGGACACGTACTCATCGAGGACCTGCCGGGCCTCGGAAAGACACTGATAGCAAGGTCTTTCGCGGCCGCGCTCGGACTCGATTTCACCCGCGTGCAGTTCACGCCCGACCTGTTGCCCGCCGACCTGCTCGGTTCCACGATCTACGACATGGCGTCGGGCCGTTTCAACTTCCGCCGCGGCCCCGTGTTCACCAACGTGCTGCTGGCCGACGAGATCAACCGCACGCCACCCAAGACCCAGGCGGCCCTGCTCGAGGCGATGGCCGAGGGCCAGGTGAGCATCGACGGCGAAACCTTCCTGCTCCCACAGCCTTTCGTGGTTTTGGCCACCGACAACCCGATCGAGTACGAGGGCACCTACCCGCTGCCCGAGGCCCAACTCGACCGCTTCGCCATCCAGCTGCGTCTGGGCTACCTGTCCGAGGCCGACGAGACGCAGATGATCCGGCGCAGGCTCGAACGTGGTTCCACCGCACCGCAAGTCGGCCAGGTGGTCGACGCGCAGGGCTTGATGGAAATGCGGCAGTCGGTCGAATTCGTGACCGTGCACCCCGACGTGGTCAGCTACGTCGTCGCGCTGGCCTCGGCCACCCGCAGCCACCCGCAGGTAGAGGTCGGCGCCAGCCCGCGTGCCGAACTCGACCTGGTCCAGATGTCACGGGCCAGGGCACTGCTGCTGGGCCGCGACTACGTGATCCCCGAAGACGTGAAAGCCCTTGCGGTAGCGGCGATGGCGCACCGCATCACGTTGCGTCCCGAGATGTGGGTGCGCCGCATCCGCGGTGAGGACGTCATCACCGAACTGCTGCGCCGGCTACCGGTACCTCGCGCCACGAGCACATGAAACATCGGGACGAATCGAGAACGGTCGAGGTAGACCTGCGGTGGCGACCCGCCCCGCTGGTGTTCATCCTGGCCGGTTGCGCCGCGACGGCCCTGGTCGTCGCGGTGCTGTTGGGGCAGTGGCAGCTGGTGGTGTTCGCCGCCCCCATGCTCGGCGTGCTCGCCACCGCGCCGTGGCAGCAGGCCCCGACCCGAATCCAGGTCGACGGCAGCGGCACCGTGCGCTGTTTCGAGAACGAGCAGATCAGTTGCAACGCAGCGGCTTTCGTCGAAAGCGGCCACGCCCTGCTGCGCATGACGGCCGTGCCGATGGACGGCCTGGAACTCGCGGTCGACGAAGCCCACGATTCCGGCGGCGCGCCCGCGGGCATGGAGCTCAGCCTGTCGGCCACCCGCTGGGGACGTTATCCGGTGCAGGTCAAGGTCTCCGCGCTCAGCCCCGCGGGTCTCGCGGTCGCCACCGCGGAACTCCCCGCGGCCAAGCTCTACGTGTACCCCATCGCCGACCCGCAACGAATGCGCTTGCCGCGCACCGAACTTCCCGACCGCATCGGCACCCACCTCACCCGCCGACACGGCCCCGGCGTCGAATACGCCGACATCCGCGCCTACGCCCCCGGCGACCAACTGCGCACTGTGAACTGGCCGGTCAGCGCCCGCCGCGGCAGGCTCTACGTCACCCAACGGTTCACCAACCGATCCGCCGACGTGGTCGTCATGGTCGACACCTCCCTGCAGGCGCCCGGCCCCGCCAGCGCCTCGTTGGAACTGTCGGTGCGCGGCGCCGCCCAGGTGGTCCAGTCCACCCTGCAATCCGGCGACCGCACCGCGGTGGTCTGCCTCGGCGAATCCCCCCGCTGGCTACGCCCCGACATCGGCCGCCGCCAGTTCTACCGCATCGTCGACACGGTCCTGGGCGTAGGCGACGAACACGTCGAAACCACCGGCACCCTGGCCCCCCACGCCGCCGTCCCCATCGGCGCGATCGTGGTCGCCTTCTCCACCCTGCTAGACACCCAGTTCGCGCTTTCCCTGATCGACCTGCGCAAACGCGGCCACGTGGTCGTCGCGGTCGACGTCCTGCGCGGCACCCCCTTCGAAGAGGGCCTGGACCCGACCATGGCCAAGATGTGGCAACTGGAACGCGCCTCGATGTACCGCGACATGGGCACCGTCGGCGTCGACATCATCGCCTGGCCCGAAGGCACCCGCCTCGACCAGGCCATGCGCCTGCTCCCCGAACACCGCCGAGCAGTACGGGTCCGCCGATGACAAGATTCCTGGCCCTACTCGCGGGCCTGCTCCTGGTAGCCGCCGTAGCCCTGATCAACCCGATCGCAGGCCTGGCAGCACTGGCTTTCGTCATCGCCAGCTGGTGGTGGCGCCCCGCCTCGGTAGCCGCGGTCCTGGCCACCATCGCCGCCCTGGCCCTGTCCGACGTAGGCGTAATAGCCGCAGCCGCAACAGGTCTGGTAGCAACCACCTACCTCCTCAACGCCGCCGTCCTGCACGCCCCCGAAGGCGTAGTCCCCACCACCATCCCCTCAGTAGGCGGCGCAGTCCTGTTCACCATCGCCGCCGCCACCGCCGCCCTGGTCCCCATAGAACTCATCTGGGCCCCCCTAGCCGCCCCCATCCTCATAGTCGCCATCTACGCCCTCCTGGTCAGCGGCCTCTCCACCAAGGGCCCCACCATCGAACAAATCCCCGCCGACTAGGGGCCACCCAGCTGGACATGTGATCACCACGCTGTGGTTGCGGAGGCCACTCGGCCGATGCTCGCACCACAGCGTGGTGATCAATGGTCCAGATCAGGCGATGCGTAGCGTGACGTCGGTGAGGACGGGGGCGTGGTCGCGTTCGACCACGGTGACGGTCGCGATGAGGTCGTTGCCCTCGCGCCACACCTTGGTGCGCAGGGTTTCGCCGGGGTACAGGACGCCGGCGAACTTGGCGCGGAACCCGGCGACGCGGGTGGTGTCGCCGGCGAGTAATGCGTCGGTCAGGGCTTTGGCGACGATTCCGTAGGTGCACAGGCCGTGCAGGATCGGGGCGGGAAAGCCTGCGGCCTTGGCGAATTCGGGGTCGGAGTGTAGGGGGTTGCGGTCGCCGCACAGGCGGTACAGCAGGGCTTGTTGGGGCAGGGTGGGGGTGATGAGCTCGGCGTCGGGTGCGCGGTCGGGGAGTTGCGTTTTGGTGCTGGGGCCGCGCTCGCCGCCGAAACCGCCCTCACCGCGCGCGAAGATCGACGAGCGCGCCGTCCACAGCGGCTCGCCGTCGGAACCGACGACCGTGAGCTCCTGGACGATGACCGCCGCCGAGCCCTTGTCCCAGAGTTCGGTGATCCGGCCGGTGCTGGATGCTTTGCCGCTGGCGGGGATCGGCTTGTGGACGATTACTTCCTGATGGCCGTGCACCACGTTCGCCAGGTCGATATCGATGCCGGGGAAGCTGACCTTGGGGGCCTCGGTTTCGCCGAGGGTCGGGGCGACCGTGGCGAAAGTCGGCAGGACCTGGGGGGTGCGGTCGTGGAGATACCGCAGCTCACCGGGGTCGGTGGACGCGGCTCCGGCGCCGAGCCCGAGGTGGTAGAGCTGCACGTCGGACGGCGTCCAACTGAATTCGCGGCCGGGAAGTTCGGCGCCGAGCGCGACCTGTGGATCAATGGGCATGGATCGACTCCTGTGCGGATGGGCGCCGCGTCTGAGGCGGAGCCGGAAGTGGGGCGCTCGCGTCTGTGGTGACGTCGAGAACCGCGAGATAGGTGAGGGTGACGGTCGGGCTGATGCTCACGTGCTCGCCTCCGGCGACTTCTCGATGTCCGGCACCGCGAGGTGGGCGACGGTGATGGTCACACGCCCCCCAACTTCTTTGTCGCGATGTCGGGCACCGCAAGGTGGGTGGCGGCGATTCTCACGCACTCGCCTGCGCTGACTTCTTTGTCGCGATGTCCAGAACAGCCAAGTAGGCGAAGGTGATCGCGGGGCCGATGGTGGCGCCGGGGCCTGCGTAGGTGTGGCCCATTACCGGTGAGCTGGTGTTGCCTGCGGCGTACAGGCCTTCGATGATCGAATTGTCTTCGCGGAGAACGCGTGCGGCGGTGTCGGTGACCAGGCCGCCCTTGGTGCCGAGGTCGCCGGGCACCATTTTCGCCGCGTAGAACGGGCCCTGCTGCAGTTCGGCCAGGCACGGGTTCGGCTTGACGGTGGGGTCTCCGTAGTAGCGGTCGTAGTGGCTGTTGCCGCGGCCGAAGTCCTCGTCCTTGCCGGTGGCGGCGAAGCCGTTGAAACGCTCGACCGTGGTGGTCAGGTTCTCCGCGGGGACGCCGATGCGGTTGGCCAACTCCTCGATGGTGTCGGCCTTGACGATGTAGTCGTTCTCCAGCCAGCGCGACGGAAAGCGTTGTCCCGGTTGCAGACCCGCGAAGATGTAGCGGTTGCGGTAGCGCTGGTCGAACACCAGCCAGGCGGGGATGTTCTCGCCGGGGCCCGCGCCCTGACCGTATTCGCCGCCGTACATCGTGTGCACCGCCTCGACGTAGGGTGCGGACTCGTTGCCGAACCGCTCGCCCCGGTCGTTGACCATGATGGTGCCGGGCAGGTTGCGCTCGGCCAGCGCGAACCACGGCTTGCCGCCCTTGAAAATCGTCGGACCCCACCAGGCGTCCTCCATGAACCCGACCGTCGCACCCGCTGCCATGCCCGCGGTGATGCCGTCACCGGTGTTGGCCGCCGCGCCGGTGGTCCATTCCG
This sequence comes from Nocardia sp. NPDC058640, assembly GCF_042716995.1. Classification (NCBI taxonomy): domain Bacteria; kingdom Bacillati; phylum Actinomycetota; class Actinomycetes; order Mycobacteriales; family Nocardiaceae; genus Nocardia; species Nocardia sp. NPDC058640. Next base: position 45,141 of record NZ_JBHXRG010000030.1, on the reverse strand, counting down.
TGCCGATCGGCTGACGCTGGTACTTGGCGCGCATATCGGCGTTGTGTTCAAAACCGCCGCTACCCAATACAACTCCGTAGCGCGCGGCGAAAGTCACCGGCTTGCCGTCGCTGATCGCCTCGACTCCGGTGACTCGCCCGTCGGTGACCACCAGGTCGGTGAGCGCGGTGTTGAGCAGCACCGGCACGCCCGCGTCGAGCAGCCCCTTGCGCATCGCGGCGATGATGGCCTGACCCATGCCGAGCAGGTGCTTGCCGGTGGCCTTGGCCCAGTAGGTGCGCGCGCCGACTCGCAGTGCTCGCATCATTCCCTTGGGATGACGACGAATCAGGTTGAGCCGCACGAAGTCTGCCTGCGTCACCACCACATTGAGCGGCGCCTTCGCATAGGGCGGTTCGAGGTTCACCAGTTCCGCGCCGAGCACTTTCGCGTTGAAAGGCTTTGGTTCGCAGGACCTTCCGGTGCCGCGACCGCCCGGCGCTTCGGGATAGTAGTCGGAATAGCCTGGCACCCAGTTCATTTCGAGCGGGCTGTGATCGAGGACGAAGTCGAATGCCTCGGCGCCGCGATCGAGGTAGGTGTCGATCTTCTCGGCGGGCACCACGTCGCCGATGATGCTGTGCAGGTAGGTGCGCGCGTCCTCGCGGTCGTCGGGACGGCCCGACGCCCGCAGCGCCTTGTTGCCCGGAATCCAGACGCCGCCGCCCGAACGCGCCGTCGACCCGCCGTAGTGCGCGGCCTTCTCCAGCACCACCACGCTCAGCCCCTTGTGGGCCGCGGCGAGGGCGGCGGTCATTCCCGCCGCGCCGCTGCCGACGACCACGACATCATATTCCCGATCACTCATGTAGAACACGTTACAGAAAGTGCGCCGTTTTGCGCTATGTTGTCTGGACGAAGGGCTGATATTCGTGTCGGCAACCCGTTACAGTTTTGATGTCCAGCCGACGCAGATCGGCAGATATTTCCCTAGGAGGTCCGCGTGCTGTCCGACGCGCTGCGTTCCGAGCTCGCCGATGAACTGGCTCGCGCCGAAACCGACCGTGTGGCCGTCGGCCCGCTGGTCGAGCGGTATCCGGGGATCGACGTGGTCGATGCCTACGAGATCCAGCTGCTCAACATCCAGCGCCGACTACGGTCCGGCGCGAAGGTCGTCGGGCACAAGGTGGGGCTGTCGTCGCTGGCCATGCAGCAGATGATGGGCGTCGACGAGCCCGACTACGGTCATCTGCTCGCCGACATGGAGGTTTTCGAGGACATCCCCGTCGACACCTCGCGCTTCCTGCTGCCCCGCGTGGAGGTCGAGGTCGGGTTCGTGCTCGGCGAGGACCTGCCGGGCGAAGACTGCACCGAGGCCGATGTTCTCGCCGCGACGGTCGCCTACGCGCCCGCGATCGAGCTCATCGACTCGCGCATCACCGACTGGAAGATCGGCCTGGCCGACACCATCTCCGACAACGCGTCCTCGGCCGGTTGGGTGCTCGGTAAGCAGCGGATTGCCCCGGGCGACATCGACATCACCGCCATCGACGCCGTGCTCACCCGCAACGGTGAAGTCGTCGCCGAAGGCCGCAGCGACGCGGTGCTCGGTGACCCGTTGATCGCGGTCGCCTGGCTCGCCCGCAAAGTCGCCGGTTTCGGCGTGCGGCTCAAAGCCGGTGACATCGTGTTGCCCGGCTCCTGCACTCGCGCCATCGACGCCCGACCGGGTGACGCCTTCCTCGCCGAGTTCACCGGACTCGGTTCCGTCCGCCTCGACTTCGCCTAGCCCACCGCGCACGGACGTGGACCGCGATTCGGTTGGCTCCGTGCTTCTTTCACCCGATCCGTTCCTCTCGCCGGCCAACGCCGGCCGCCCCTAGGAGGCCAACCGTGTCCAACGGGAACGTCACCGCCGCGATCGTCGGATCCGGCAATATCAGTACCGACCTGCTGTACAAACTGATGCGGTCGGAGTCGATCGAGCCGCGCTGGATGATCGGCATCGACCCCGACAGCGAGGGGTTGAAGCGGGCGCGCGGGCTCGGGTTGGAAACCTCCGCCGAGGGTGTGGACTGGCTGCTGTCGCAGGATGTGAAGCCGGACATGGTGTTCGAGGCCACCTCGGCCTACGTGCACCGCGCCTCCGCACCGCGTTATGCCGAACTCGGTATCCGCGCAGTGGATCTCACGCCCGCGGCGGTCGGTCCTGCGGTCGTGCCGCCGGTGAACCTGGCCTCGCTGCTGGACGCACCGAACGTCAACATGATCACCTGCGGCGGACAGGCCACGATCCCGATCGTGGCCGCGGTCTCCCGCGTCGTGCCGGTCGCGTATGCCGAGATCGTCGCGTCGGTGTCTTCGGTCTCGGCAGGGCCGGGCACCCGCGCGAATATCGACGAGTTCACCAAGACCACCAGCCGCGGCGTGGAAACCATCGGCGGTGCGCAGCGCGGCAAGGCGATCATCATCTTGAACCCCGCGGAACCGCCGATGATCATGCGCGACACCATCTTCTGCGCTATTCCCGAAGACGCCGACCACGACGCGATCACCGCCTCCATCCACCAGATGGTCGCCGACATCCAGCAGTACGTGCCCGGTTACCGACTGCTCAACGAACCCCAATTCGACCCGCCCTCAGTGGTTTCCGGCGGCATGGCGAAGGTGTCGGTGTTCGTCGAGGTCGAAGGTGCGGGCGATTTCCTGCCCCCGTACGCGGGCAACCTCGACATCATGACCGCCGCCGCGACCAAGGTCGGCGAAGTCATCGCCGGTCAGATCCTCTCGGCCCGGGTGTAAAGGAGCTTGTGAAATCATGGTCTATTCAACAGAACTCGACATCCGGATCACCGACACCTCGCTGCGTGACGGCTCCCACCACAAACGCCACCAGTTCACCACCACCGAAGTCCGCGACATCGTCGCCGCCCTCGACGGCGCGGGCGTGCCGGTCATCGAAGTCACCCACGGCGACGGCCTCGGCGGTTCCTCGTTCAACTACGGGTTCTCGAAAACACCTGAGCAGGAACTGATCACGATCGCGGCCGAGACCGCGCGCAATGCCAAGATCGCGTTCCTCATGCTCCCCGGCGTCGGTGTCAAAGAAGACATCAAGATCTCCCAGGACAACGGCGCCGCCATCTGCCGCATCGCCACCCACTGCACCGAAGCCGACGTCTCCATCCAGCACTTCGGCTACGCCCGCGATCTCGGCCTGGAAACCGTTGGCTTCCTGATGATGTCGCACACTCAGCAGCCGGAATTCCTCGCCAAGCAGGCGCGCATCATGGCGGACGCGGGCTGCCAGTGCGTCTACATCGTGGACTCCGCCGGAGCCCTTGTCCTGGAACAGGTTTCCGACCGCGTCGCCGCGGTGGTAGCCGAACTCGGCTCCGACGCCCAGGTGGGTTTCCACGGCCACGAGAACCTGGGCCTGGCCGTCGCCAACTCCGTCTACGCGGTCCGAGCAGGCGCCACCCAAATCGATGGCAGCACACGCCGTTTCGGTGCGGGTGCGGGCAACACCCCCGTCGAAGCCTTCGTCGGGGTCTCCGACAAACTCGGCATCAAAACCGGCGTCGACTTCTTCGCCATCGCCGACGCCGCCGAAGACGTGGTCCGCCCGGCCATGCCCCAGGAATGCCTGCTCGACCGCCAATCCCTGATGATGGGCTACGCGGGCGTGTACTCCAGCTTCCTCAAGCACGCCGAACGCCAAGCCGAACGTTACGGCGTCTCAGCAGCGGAAATGCTGGTCCGAGCAGGCCAACGCAAACTCGTCGGCGGCCAGGAAGACCAACTCATCGACATCGCTTTGGAACTTCAACGCGAAGCGTCGGTCACCGCGAGATAGTCGTCGCCACCGACATAGAACGTCTGTCCGGGGGCCGCGTCCACCGTTGCCGCCCGTACGATCACGCGCGCGAACTCCTCCACGGTGGGCAACGGACCGGCTTCACGGCGTGACTCGACACTGCTCGGGTCACGCCGTTCGAGCAGGCGGACGATGATCGTGCCGTCGATCATGTCCCCCGACACCACCGTGAAACCGACACCGCGCGCATGGAATTCGGGCGCCAACTCCCGCAGTGCGTCCTCGCCCGCGCGCTTACTCGCCGCGATCGGCGCATAACCCTGCGGCACGTCACCCTTGTCGCGGAAGAAGTGCGCCTGATGGCTGGTGACGAACACGATCCGCCCGCCTACCGGCATGAGCGGCAGCATCGACGTCGCCAGATTCACCTGCGCATCGCGATTGAGCCGCAGCGCGTATCCCGCATCCGCGTCCCGCTCGAGTCCACCAGAAGCATTGAGCACCAACACATCCAGTCGCCCGATCGCCTCGACCATCGACTCGACGGCCTCGGGATCCGACACGTCGGCACCCAACACCGACGCGCTCCCACCCGCCGCCACAATCCCGTCGGCCACATCCTGGGCCCGCTTGTGCTTCTCCCGATAGTTCACGACAACATGCGCCCCCGCGTCCCCGAACTGCGCCGCAACCTCCGCCCCGATCCCCCGGGAAGCCCCCGTCACCAGCACAATTCGCCGATCCTGCCGCGCCACCGATTCCACCGTCGATCTCCTCCCGAGCACCCACAATGCTTCTGATTCAGAAGCAACTATCGTGCTTCTGAATGAGAAGCGCAACCGGCGACGAGCCCTCCCCGAAAATCCTGGCCGCGATAGACCTACTCGGCCAACGCTGGATGCTGCGCGTGATCTGGGAACTAGAACCCGGCCCCCTCGGCTTCCTAGACCTGCGCCGCCGCATGGGCAACTGCTCATCGAGCATGCTCTCCGACCGCCTCCAACAACTCCAATCCGCCGCCCTGATCCACAAAAACGCCCCCCGCGGCGCCTACGAACTAACCACCGAAGGCACCCTCCTAGCCGAATCCCTCCAACCCCTCTGGGACTGGTCCGAACACAGAACCCCCACCGGCGACGGCGCCGGCCGAATCCCCTGGCGCCCCACCCACTAACTGGACCGCTGTTCACCACGCTGTGGTGGCGGCATCGGTCGAGAGCCTCCCGCCACCACGGCGTGGTGATCAATTGACCAGCGGGGGGCGGGGGGTTGTTGTCGGTGGGGAGGGGCATTATGGCTGGGTATGGGGGTATATGACGGGGCGTTTGTCGGGTCGTGGGCGGTGGGGGCGGGGGTGGTGACGCGGTGGCAATTGCGGCACGACTTCGAGCGGGTCGCGCACGATGTTTATGTCGCGCGGGGGGTTCGGCTCGACGCGGTGGGGCGAGCCATGGCCGCGGTGCATTGGACCAAAGGGTCAGGTGTGCTTGTCGGGCTTTCTGCTGCCGCGATGTTGGGGAGCAAGTGGATCGATGACGAGCTGCCCGCCGAGATCGCGGTGCCGACCTACCGTCGGCCGCCGGACTGGATCAGCTGTCGGCAGGCGCGAATTGCCGAGCATGAACAGTGCTTCGTCGAAGACTTCCCGGTGACTACCCCGAAGCGGACAGCCTTCGATCTGGCCCGACACCTACCCTTGCAACGCGCGGTGCCGGCGCTCGACGCGTTGTGTCGGACAACGGGGCTCACGCCACGGGATGTTCTCGGCTTCGCGGCCGAGCACCCCGGTGAACGCGGTTGCGCACAGGTCCGCCAGGTCATGCCGTTGGTCGACACGGGCGCGGAGTCACCGCCGGAATCATTGACCAGACTGCTGATCGTCCGAAGCGGCTTGCCCGCGCCGACCACTCAGATCGTGGTTCGACACAGTGACGGCGGGTTCTTCGCCCGCCTGGACATGGGCTGGCCGGAATGGCGCGTCGGCATCGAATACGACGGCGCCCAGCATTGGACCGATCCCACCCAACGCACGAAAGACATCGACCGCTCGGCAATCCTGGCCGACTACGGCTGGCAGATCATCCGAGTAGGCGCGAACCTCCTCTACCGCCGCCCCCACATCCTCCTTGACCGAGTCCACCACGCCCTGGCCGCCAGGGGCGTCCTGTTGAACACCTGATCACCACGCTGTGGTGGCGGCATCGGTCGAGAGCTCCCCGCCACCACAGCGTGGTGATCTTGATCAGGCTCGGGGGCTCACAACCAGGTGTCGAGGCTGGTGGTGGTGAGGAAGTGGTCCAGGTCGGCTCGCCAGGGGGCGGGGGTGGTTTTGTCTGGTTCTATGCCTGTGTATTGGCCTCGGTAGAACAGGAGGGGGCGGCCTGCGGTGGGGTCGGATTCGGAGAGGGCTTGGACGCGGCCGATGACGATGTGGTGGTCGCCGCCGTCTACTACCGAGTCGACTGTGCATTCGATGGTGGCCAGGGAGTTGGCCAGTACCGGGACGCCCAATTCCGATGTGTGCCAAGCGACTCCGGCGAACTTGTCGGGTTCGCGGGAGCCGAAGCGGGCGCAGACCGGTTGTTGTTCTTCGGACAGGACGTTGACGCAGAACTTGCCCGCGGCCTCGATTGCCGCCCAGGAGCGTGAGCCTTTGGTGGGGCAGAACAGCACCAACGGCGGATCGAGCGAGAGGGCGGCGAAGGATTGGCAGGCGAAGCCGATGGGCTCACCGTCGGGGTCCAGCGCGGTGATCACGGTGATGCCCGTGCAGAACTGCCCGAGTACCGTGCGAAATTGTCTGCCGTCGATTGTCATATCCCTCGCCGCCATTGCTATTGCTGCCGAAATCCGACGGTGAAGTCGTGACCCCACAGGCTGACCGCGGTCGATTCGCGGGCGATCCAGTCGTGGTCGTCGACTTCCAAACCCTCGCAACCGAATTCGATGTCGAAGCCGCCGGGAGTCTTCATGTAGAACGACAGCATCTTGTCGTTGATGTGCCGGCCGAGCGTGGCCGACATCTTCACCTTCTTGCGGTTGGCGCGGTCCAGGCACAGGCCGACGTCGTCGGAGTTCTCCACTTCGACCATGAGGTGCACGATGCCGGTCGGGTTGGGCAGCGGCAGGAACGCCAGCGCGTGGTGGCGCGGGTTGCAGCCGTAGAACCGCAGCCAGGCGGGGTCGCCGTCGGCCGGGCGGCCGACCATCTGCGGGGGTAGCCGCATGGAGTCGCGCAGTCGGAAGCCGAGGACGTCCTGGTAGAACGCCTGGGCCGCGGCATCGTCGGTGCAGGTCAGCACCACGTGGCCAAGGCCCTGCTCGGCGGTCACGAACTTGTGGCCGTAGGGGCTCACGAAACGGCGGCCCAGATACTGCGCGCCGTAGAACGCCTCGAGAGTGTTCCCGGACGGGTCCTGGAACCGGATCATGCCTTCGACGCGGCGCTCGCCGAGCTCATCTTTGGTGCCTTCGGTGAAGGCGACCCCGGCCTTGGCCAAGGTCTCGCGCAGCTGCTGCAGGCCGCGGGCGTCGGTGACTTCCCAGCCCGAGACCAGTAGGCGGTCCTGCTGGCCGGGCACGATCACCAGGCGCGCGGCGAAATCGTCCATGCGCAGGTAGAGCGCGTCGGGATCGAGCCCGGTGCCCTCCATCATGCCCAGCACCTTGAGGCCGTACTCGCGCCAGGCCGCCATGTCGGTGGCCTCGATGCGCATGTAGCCCAGGGCACGAATGCTCATCACTTCTCCCCGAGGAAATCGACTGTGAGACGGTTGAATTCGTCGAACTTCTCCAGCTGAGCCCAGTGTCCGCAGCCGCCGAACACGTGCAGCTGGACGCGTGGGATCACCTTGGTAGCCACGAGCGCACCGTCGAGTGGGTTCACCCGATCTTCGCGACCCCAGATCAGCAGCACCGGTTGACGCAGCTTGTACGCGTCACGCCAGAGCATGCCCTTCTCGAAATCCGCGCCGGCGAAGGACTTGCCCATCGCCTTCATCGCGGCCAGCGACTCGGGGGTGTTGGCCAGCGCGAACCGCTCGTCGATCAGCTCGTCGGTGACCAGCGACTGGTCGAACACCATGATCCGCAGGAACTTCTCCAGGTTGTCCCTGGTGGGTTCGTAGGTGAAGCGCGACAGCAGTCGCACGCCCTCGGTCGGGTCGGGCGCGAACAGGTTGGTGCTCAGCCCGCCCGGACCCATCAGCACGAGTTTGCCTGCGCGCGTGGGGTTGTCGAGCGCGAAGCGCACCGACGCGCCGCCGCCGAGCGAGTTGCCCAGCAGGTGCACGCGGTCGGTGATGTCGAGGTGGTCCAGCAGTGCGAGCAGGGCGTTGGAGCTGTGCACGAAGTACTGCGGGTGATCAATCGGCTTGTCGGACTTGCCATATCCGGGCTGGTCGGGCGCGATCACGTGGAAATGTTGCGCCAGCACCGGGATATTGCGGGCGAAGTTCGACCACGCCGACGCGCCGGGCCCGCCGCCGTGCAGCAGCACGATCGTGGGGCCGCTGCCGACGCCCGCTTCGTGATAGTGCAGCTTCAGATCGGGAGTCACCTGCGCGAAGCGTGACGTCGATTCGTACGTGAGTTCAGCGGTCGCGGTCATCGGCTGCGCCCTTCTGCGGTGACCTGAGCGAAGCGTTCAGCGGTCATCGGCTGCACCACCTGCGCCGAGCATGGAGTGAGGTTCATCGGCTACACCATGGCGTCGGTGACGGGCAGCCCGAACTCGTGCGTGCCGTACATGACGTAGGCGCGCTCGGGATCGTTGGCCGCGTGCACTCGCCCGGCGTGCGCGTCACGCCAAAAACGCTGCAACGGAGTGCCATTGGCAAGCGCGGTCGCGCCGGAGGACTCGAAGAGCTTGTCGATCGAAGCGATCACCCGTCCGGTCGCCCGCACCTGATCGCGACGGGCGCGAACCCGCAGGTCGAACGGCACTTCCTCGCCCGCGAGCAGCAGCGCGTACTCGTCGGCCACATTGCCCGACAGCTGACGCCACGCCGCATCGATATCCGAAGATGCCTCCGCCACACGCACTTTCGCGAACGGATCGTCCTTGGCGTTCTCGCCCGCGTAAGCCGCGCGAACCCGCTTGCCCTGATGCTCGACATGCGCTTCGTAAGCGCCGTAGCCCATTCCGACGATCGGTGCCGAGATGGTGGTGGGATGGATTGTCCCCCAGGGCATCTTGTACACAGTGTCAGGATTCTGGGCCAGGCCGGGCGAACGCCCCTCGCTCATCGCGCGGAAGCTCAAGAAACGATGTGCGGGCACGAAAACGTCTTCCACCACAACGGTATTGGACCCGGTGCCGCGCAGCCCGACCACGTTCCACACGTCGTCGACGCGGTAGTCCGAACGCGGAATCAGGAAGCTGCCGAAGTCGACCGGCTTCCCGTTCTTGATCACCGGACCGCCCAGAACAGCCCAGGTGGCGTGATCCGAACCCGAGGACCAGGCCCAAGATCCGCGCACGATGTAGCCGCCCTCGACCGCCTGACCCGCACCCATGGGCGCGTACGACGACGAGATGCGCACATCGGTGTCGGAGCCCCACACGTCTTCCTGAGCCTGCTGGTCGAACAGCGCCAGGTGCCAGTTGTGCACGCCGATGATGCCGGCCACCCAACCGGTGGACCCGCAGGCGCTGGCGATCTTGCGCACGGTGTCGTAGAAGATCACCGGGTCGGCCGCGTGCCCGCCCCACTGCTTGGGCTGCAGCAGCCGGAAGAATCCGGTGTCTTGCAGCGCTTTCATGGTCTCGTCGGGGATGCGGCGCAGGTCTTCGGCCTCCTGCGCGCGTTCACGCAGGGTCGGCAGCAGTGCCTCGACCCGTTCGATTACTTCTTGCGTCATGTGGGAGCCCGCTCCTGCCTTGTCGGATCGACAACCGGTTCTATTCGCCTCTGAGATTAGAACAGGTTCTCGTTTCTGTCGAGAAGATCGGCCTACCTCGGATATAACAGGGGTCAATGGAGAACTTCGCTGGATAACTAGCGTGAAGCGGCTCCGTTTTGTAACGTGTTCTAGTGAACGAGGAGGGTTCGATATGGCAGGCAAGGTGAGGGAACTCGATGTCGGCGCACCGCCGACGCGGTTCGCGCGGGGCTGGCACTGTGTCGGTCTGGCGTCGACCTTCCGCGACGGGAAGCCGCACGCGATCGAGATCTTCGGGACCAAGCTCGTGGTGTGGACCGACACCACCGACGAGATCCGCGTGCTCGACGCCTACTGCAGGCACATGGGCGGCGACCTGAGCATGGGCACGGTGAAGGGCGACGACATCGCCTGCCCGTTCCATGATTGGCGCTGGGGCGCGAGCGGTAAGTGCACCGCGATTCCGTACGCGCGCCGTGTTCCGCCGCTGGCCCGCACCAGGAAATGGACCACGCTGGAACGCAATGGTCAGCTGTTCATCTGGCACGACCACGAGGGCAACCAGCCCCCCGACGAGGTGACGATCCCGCATATCGAGGGCCCGTACACCGACGAACACGGCAACCCCAGCGAAACCCATGACAGCGGTTGGACCGACTGGACGTGGGATTCGTTGAAGATCGAGGGCGCCAACTGCCGCGAGATCATCGACAACGTCGTGGACATGGCGCACTTCTTCTACATCCACTACGCCTTCCCGACGTACTTCAAGAACGTCTTCGAAGGCCATGTGGCGACCCAGTTCCTGGAGACCAAGGGGAGGCCCGACATCGGCATGGCGGCCAAGCACGGCGGTGAGACGCTGCTGAAATCCGAGGCGTCGTACTTCGGGCCGTCGTACATGATCAACCCGCTGGTCAACATCTACAGCGGGTACGAGATCAAGGTCCAGCTGATCAACTGCCACTACCCGGTCAGCCAGGATTCGTTCGTGCTGCAGTGGGGCCTGTCCGTCGAGAAGCCCAAGGGCCTGCCCGACGAGGCCGCGCAGAAGCTGGCGCAGACCATGGCCAAGTTCTTCGGCGACGGTTTCCTGCAGGACGTGGAGATCTGGAAGCACAAGTCCAAGGTCGAGAACCCGCTGCTGTGCGAGGAGGACGGCCCGGTCTACCAGCTGCGACGCTGGTACGAGCAGTTCTACGTCGACGTCGCCGACGTCACCGAGAAGATGACCCAGCGCTTCGAATTCGAGGTCGATACGACCAAGGCCAATCAGGCGTGGGAGGCCGAGGTGGCGGAGAACCTGCGTCGCAAGGCCGAAGCCGAAGAAGCGGGCGTGTGAGATGAGCCCGAGGTCGAGCGAGCCGCAAAGGTCCGGCGATCCGTCGCGGCTCGCTCCGGCCTGGGCCAAGGCGCCTGATTTCGCGGACCAACCCGTGCGACAGGCGGCGGTGCGGGCGCAGACGGTGGTCGACAAACAGCATTACCTCGACGCGGGTTTGACGCCGCTGCGGTGTCAGGCGTGCTCGGCGCAGGTGCTGGTGCGCAAGGCCAGCGCGCACCAGACCTCGGTGCAGTGGACCGAACGGCCCGACGCGCACTGCCCCGTTTTCGCACAGCTGACCGAGCACGGCGCGCGGCCCGGCCGTCCGGAATCCTGTCCGTCACTGGAGAAGTCGATCAAGTGGGCGGTCGACGAAGGTCTGCTCGACATCGAAGACGGTGGTCGATAATCAGCCGAACGGCGTGTGCGGGCGATCCTGCAGCACCCCGTCGAGGTAGATGTCGACCTTCTCGTTGTAGAAGCACGCCAGGCCCGCGACCTTCTGACTTTCCGGCAGCGGCGTGCGATAGATCCACACGACGTCGGGGTGCTCGGTGTCGCCGACCTGGACGTTCCAGTAGTCGGCGGTGCCCTTGTACGGGCAGCTGGTGTGCGTGTCCGACGGGGTCAGCAGGTCCATGCGTACATCGGTGAGCGGCAGGTAATACCTTGCGGGCAAACCGGTTTCGAACAGGATGCGCGGCGAGTGTGAGTCCGCGACGGTGACGCCGTCGATCTCCACCCGCACATGCCGGGAGCTGCCGAGGATGTCCACACGCGAGTACGGGTCGCGGGGGTGGACGAAGATCTGTTCGTCTTCTTCGAACCAATCGAACGCGGCGATATCCAGTCGCACAGCATCTTTCAGTTCTGACAGTGGTGAGTCGAGGTAGCGCAGCGCCGCACCTTCCACGCGTAGACCGTCTACCGCGACGTCGTAGCCGGTCGCGTCGCCGCGGCTGGGGGAGTGCTCGGTGATTCCGTTCGGGTCCAGGTCGGCGTGCACGTCGGTGAGCGGCACGTAGTAGGTGGGGTAGTAGGGGACTTCCCAGACGAGCAGGGGGCGCACCGTGTCGGCCACCAGCCTCCCGCGCAGGTAGGCCCGCACCCGCTTCTGCCCGGTTTCCACCTTGACGCGCCCGCGTCGGTCGTCGGTCATGGTTTCGACGCTACTCCGGGGCGACGTCTGCGACTTCGACATCCGAACGACCCGGCGTAATCGACCACTTCGGCCGCTTTCAGACGAAATTCGGACTGAAACTCGACGAAGTGGTCGATTACGCCGGGTTCGACCTAGACGTGGACCGGTCGGCGGCGGAGTGACAGCCTGCGCCCTAGGGGGCTAGGCGACGGTGGCTGGGCGGCGGGGCGTTCCGAAGAGTTCGGCGGTGGCGTGGGCGCGTTTGAAGTACAGGTGGGCGTCGTGCTCCCAGGTGATGGCGATGCCGCCGTGCAGTTGGATGGTTTCGGCGGCGACCTGGGAGAACGCCTCGGTGCAATGGGTGCGGGCGACCCACACGTCCTCCGCGGCGGACGGGCTGTTCTCGGCGACGGCTTGGGCTGCGGCCAGTGCCGCTGATTCCGCGGACTCGACCAGTACGTACATGTCGGCCATGCGGTGTTTGAGTGCTTGGAAGCTGCCGATGGGGCGGCCGAATTGGACGCGGGAGGCGGTGTATTCGACGGTCATCTCGAGGCAGTGTCGGGCTGCGCCCACTTGTTCGGCGGCGAGTGCGGCCCAAGCGATTTCGCGCAATCGCTGGCGGAGGGTGGCTGGGTTGTTGGCTGCGGTGGAGTGTGAGGCGCCGGTGGACTGCGCGTTTGCGAGGTTGTCGGTGGTCTGCGCGTTTGCGAGGTCGCTGGTTTCTGCAGTTGTGTGGTTGCCGGTGGCGGTGAGGTCGCCTGCGCCGTTCGGCTGTGCGTGTGCGGGGCCGATTCGGGTGGCGGGGGTGTTGGTGAAGTTGATGGTGGCGAGTTGGCGGGTGGGGTCGAGGGAGGGGGTTGGGGTGATGGTGACGCCGGGGGAGGTCGGCGTGGTTTCGAAGAGGCCGTCGTCGGTCAGGATCAGGAGCAGGTCGGCTTGCGCGCCGTGGAGCACGTAATGCGCGGTCCCGGTGAGAGTTTCGTTCGTGGCCGTGACGCCGGGCGTGTCCCATCCGTTGGCATCGGCCCAGCACAGCGCCGCGGTCCGCGAGCCGTCCGCGAGGTCCGGCAGCAGGCGCGCGTACGCCTGCTCGTCACCCGACAACAGCACCGCCTGCACCCCGAGCACGGCCGACCCGAGCATCGGCACGCTCGCCACCACACGGCCCAATTCGCCTACCACCAAAAGGGATTCGACCAACCCAGCTCCCGCACCACCCCACTGCTCCGGAATGGCGAGTGCGGCGACCCCGACCTGTTCGCACAGCATCCGCCACAACTTCGGGTCGTACCCGAGCTCGGTGTCCATCGCCGACCGCAGCGCCGCCGAGGTGGCGTGCTTGTCCAACAGGGCCCGCACAGAAGTCCGGAATTCGAGCAGTTCATTCGATGACATGGGTTTCCTTGTTGGACGCAGTGGTGCGGTTACGCGGGGCGTTGGTGAGCTGCGTTGGCAGGGGCGTGCTCGCGAAGCGCTGTCGCGATCCGGCCGCGGTGGAAGTCGGCCGTGCCCCAGGCGGTGCGCAGGGCCGCGACCCTGGTCAGCCACAGTGACAGGTCGAATTCGGCGGTGTAGCCGATGGCGCCGTGCACCTGCAGGCCGGCGCGGGCGGCGCGGTGGGCTGCGTCGCCGCATGCCACCAGTGCCGCTGAGACGTCGCGGGACCGGTCGGCGGAGTCCAGGGTGAGGGCCGCGCGGTACAGCAGTGGTTCGGCCAGGTCCAGGGCGATTCGCACGTCGGCGAGCTGCTGTTTGACGGCTTGGAATTCACCGATGGCGCGTCCGAATTGCTTGCGCTGCTTGGCATAGGTGGTGGTCTGTTCGAGAATCGAGCGGCCGGCACCGAGAAGCTTTGCGGCGCAGGCTAGTACGCCTGTATCGAAGGCGTAATCGATGGCGGCCTCGACCTCGGGCCCATCGGCGACCAACTCGTCGGCTGTGAGGCGAAACAGCCTGCGAGCGGGGTCGATAGAGCTGACCAGTCCGGTCGCTGCACCGCCGTTTGCCAATCGGCCGACATCGGCGACGAGCACCGGCGTGGCGATGTCGGCGTCGAGAGCGATGCCGCGGTGCGTGTCGAAGGTGATGGTGCCGAGGGCTTCACCGCTGGCGATTGCCGGAAGCCATCGCTGGGCTGCGTCGGAAGAGGGAAGTCGTTGCAGTAGTGCGGGAATCACCGCAGCCGACTCGATCACCGGACCCGGCACTGCGCCGCGCCCGAGTTCGATCAACGCGACGACGAGGTCCACGGTGGTCGCATCCGCACCGTCGTACCTCTCGTCGACGATCAAGCCGAACACGCCCATGTCGGCGACCTGTCGCAGCAGCGCCTGCCCCTTGGCGGGATCACCCTCGGCCCAGGCGCGCGCCGCGGCAGGCACCTGACCGGCGTCGAGGATCTTGCGCAGCTCGGCGGCGAAGTCGAGCTGTTCGGTACTGAGGGCGAATCTCATCGCAGACCTCCTGTGATCGGAAGGGCGACTCGGCCCGAGTGATTGCTGAGCGCGTGTACAGGCCCCGGAGCGTCGCCGGGTAGGGCGATGGCACGCCGATTAGTGGCTGGGCCGAAGGGCCGGTCGATGGGAGGGCGGCCGACGACGTCCGCGTCGAGAACGCGACAGTGCGGCTCGACCGCGGGAACCGTTGTCGTGGCGACCGCGGACCGCTGTTGTATGACTTGCACGGTCCGCACTTCGAGCTGGACCATGAAGTGCGCGTTCATCGCTTGCTCTCGCGGGGCAGGCCAAGGATGCGTTCGGCGATGATGTTGCGCTGAATCTCGTTGGTGCCCGCGTAGATCGGGCCCGCTAGGGAGAACAGGTAGCCGTCGGTCCAGGCGCTGCGGTATTCGGTGCCGAGCAGGTCGAGTGCCGTCTCGTGCATCGCGATGTCGAGGTCGGACCAGAAGACCTTGGTGATCGAGGATTCCGCGCCGAGTTGGCCGCCGTCCTGGAGGCGGGTGACGGTGCCGAAGGTGTGCAGGCGGTAGGCCTCGGCGCCGATCCAGCTGTCCACCACTGAGTTTCGTGCAGCGGTGTCACTGGGGTCGGTGGTCTCGGTCCACAGGTCGATCAACTTCTGGGCGGTGGCGCTGAAACGGCCGGGGCTGCGCAGGGACAGGCCGCGTTCGTTGCTCGAGGTGGCCATCGCGACCCGCCAACCATCGTTGACCGCGCCGATCACGTCGCAGTCGGGCACGAACACGTCGTCGAGGAAGATCTCCGCGAAGCCGGGTTCGCCGTCGAGCTGCGGGATCGGCCGCACGCTCACACCTTCCGCGGTGAGCGGGAACATCACATAGGTCAGCCCGTGATGACGTTGTGCTTCCGGGTCGCTGCGGAACAGGCCGAACGCCCAATCCGCATAGGACGCACGGGAACTCCAGGTCTTCTGCCCGTTGAGCAGCCACCCACCTTCGGTGCGTCGCGCGGTCGATCGCAAGCTCGCGAGGTCGCTGCCGGACTCGGGCTCGGACCAGGCCTGCGCCCAGATGTCGTCCCCGCGTGCCATGCGAGGCAGGATCCGCGCCAACTGTTCGGGCGTGCCGTGCTCGAACAACGTCGGCGCCAGCAGGAAGATTCCGTTCTGCGCGACCCGCCCCGGCGCGCCCGCGGCGTAGTACTCCTGCTCGAACAGCACCCATTCCAGGATCGACGCGTCGCGCCCGCCGAACTCGCGCGGCCACGACACCGCCGACAACCGCGCGTCGGCCAGCTTCGCCTCCCATTCACGGTGTGCGGCAAAGCCTTCCGCGGTGTCCATAGAGGGCAACGGTTCGGCAGGGACATTGGCGGCGAGGAACTCGCGCACCTCCAGTTGGAACTGCAGGGCAGCCGGGTCGATATCGAGATCCACTTACTTCGTCCCGTTCTGTTCAGGAGCGGCAGCCTTCATCGAGCGGGCATTCATCCCGCCCAGCGAATCGGCCCCGACCTCGGCATTGTGCGCGTGTGCGAAATGGTGCAGCCCGAAAACCGAGTCCATCCCGGACCGCATACCCATCAGATCTTCGGCCTGGTTGACGGCCTTCTTGGTCAGCGCCAACCCGAATTGCGGCATGGTAGAGATCTTTTCGGCCAGCGCCATCACTTCGGACTCGAGCTCGTCGCGCGGCACGACCCGGTTGACCATGCCCCACTCCTTGGCCTGCGCCGCCCCGAACCGGTCCCCGGTGAACAGGAACTCCTTGGCCGCACGCGGACCCATCACCCACGGATGCGCGAAGTACTCCACGCCCGGAATACCCATCCGTACAACAGGATCGGAGAAGAACGCGTCATCGGAGCAGACGATCAGATCGCACACCCACGCCAGCATCAGCCCGCCCGCGATGCACGCACCCTGCACCATCGCGACCACCGGCTTCGGGATTTCCCGCCAGCGCCTGCACATTCCGAGATACACCTCGGACTCGCGCGCGAACCGCTGATCGCCACCGGGACGGTCGATATGGTCCCACCACAGCGCGGCCTTGTTCTCGTAGTGCACGTCGTGGTCGCGACCCGGCGTGCCGATGTCGTGGCCCGCGCTGAAGTGTTTCCCGTTGCCCGCCAACACAATTACCTTGACCGCCGGGTCCTCCACCGCGCGGACGAAGGCGGCGTCGAGCGCATAGGTCATCTGCGAGTTCTGCGCGTTGCGGAACTCGGGCCGATTCATGGTGACCACGGCAACCGTCCCGCGCACCTCATAGGTGACGACCTCGGTCTCGGTAGAACTCACGACTTCTCCTCACGTAGCTCACGCTTGAGCACTTTGCCCGCGGCGCTGTAGGGCAGCTGGTCGCGGAATTCGACAAGCCTGGGCACTTTGAAATTCGCCAATTGGGCGGTGGCATAACTGATTACCGCGTCCACGGTCAGTGACGCGTCGGGCTCGCGGACGATGAAGGCCTTGCCGACTTCGCCCATCCGCTCGTCGGGCACGCCGATCACCGCCGACTCGGCGACACCGTCGAGCCTGGCGAGGGTCTGTTCGATCTCCGCGGGATACACGTTGAACCCGCCGGTGATGTACATGTCCTTGAGCCGGTCGGTGATGCGAAGGTAGCCGCGGTCGTCGAGGACCCCGATGTCGCCGGTGTGTAGCCAGCCGTCGACGTCGATGGCCTCGGCGGTGGCGTCGGGATCGTCGAGGTAGCCCAACATCACGTTCGGCCCGCGCAGCAGGACTTCGCCGGCGTCGGACAGGCGCAGTTCGAACCCGGCGATCGGTCCGCCGCAGGTGGTGGCGATGGTTTTCGCGTCATCGGAGGGCAGGCACATGGTGCCGAAGCCCGCCGATTCGGACAGGCCGTAGGCGGTAATGACCACTTCGAAGGCGAGTTCGTCGCGCATCCGCTCGATCAGCACCACCGGCACGGTCGCCGCGCCGGTCACCGCCACCCGCAGGGAGGTCAGGTCGCGGTCGGCGCGCCGGGGGTGGGCCAGGATGGTCTGGTAGATCGTGGGCGGACCGGTGAGCACGGTGATCTGCTCGGACTCGATCAGGGCCAGCGCGGCGGGCACGTCGAAGGTGGCCTGCGGGACGATCGTGGCGCCGGTGACCAGGCACGCGAGGATCCCGGCCTTATAACCGAAGTTGTGGAAGAACGGAGGGATCACCAGGTAGCGGTCGTCGGCCCGCAGGGTGGAGCAGTCGACCCAGCCGCGCACCACGTTCAGTGCCTGCCGGTGCGCGACGAGCGTGCCCTTGCTGCGCCCGGTGGTGCCGGAGGTGAACATGATGTCGGAGATGTCGTCGGGGGAAACCTGCGCGGCCCGCAGTTCGCCTTCTTCGGCGGTCACGCTCGCCGCGTACCGGGCCAGCTCGGCCCACGTCACCGTGGCTGCGTCTGCTGAGGTCTGCGCATCACCTTCGACAGGAATCACCACGACCGTCCCGATCCCGAGCCCCTCGGCCAGCAGTTCCGCCGCCCGATCCCGCCCGAGAAACGGCCCGGCCACGAACACCGCCTTCGCACCCACCCGACTCAACACATCGACGGCCTCCGCCACCACATACCGGGTATTCAGCGGAACCAGCGCCGCCCCCACCGAATGCGCGGCCAGCGCGGCGATCACCCAGTGGTGCGTATTCGGCGCCCACATCGCCACCCGATCGCCGGGGGAGATGCCGCGTGCGATCAGGGCACGGGCGGTGGTTCGAACTTCTTCGAGCAGTTCCGCCCAGGTCAGGCGGGTCGCGCCGTCGATCAGGGCGGGGGAGTGCGGATGCGTGGCGGCGATGTGCCGCAGCGCCTGCGGGGTGGTCTGAGGGGGTGTCACGGGGTCCTCACCGTTGAGCGGTCGCTGTTCTTGACGAAGCAGCTAACAAAGCAAGTGCTTGGTAGGTTATCCTATCGGCGTGGGTGTGATCCAGACCTCAGATTCCGATACCGCGTCCTCCGACGCTGCCTTTTGCGCGGAAATCCGCGAATGGCTCGCCGAAAATCTCGCGGGCGAGTTCGCTGACCTGCGCGGAACCGGCGGACCCGGCCGCGAACATGAATTCTTCGACGAACGTCTCGCGTGGGACCGACACCTGGCGAAGGCGGGCTGGACCTGCCTCGGTTGGCCGGTCGAACACGGCGGCCGCGGCGCCAGCGTGCGCCAGCAGGTGATCTTCCACGAGGAATACGCCAGGGCCGATGCTCCCGCACGGGTCTCGCACGTGGGCGAGGAGCTGCTCGGCCCCACCCTGCTCGCCTTCGGCACCGAGGAGCAGAAGCAACGCTTCCTGCCCGGCGTCCGCTCGGTCGACGAGCTGTGGTGCCAGGGCTATTCCGAACCCGGCGCGGGCTCCGACCTCGCCGCGGTCAGCACCACCGCCCGCCTGGACGGCGACAAGTGGGTGATCAACGGCCAGAAGATCTGGACGTCGCTGGCCCACGTCGCCGACTGGTGCTTCGTGATCGCCCGCACCGAACGCGGCTCGACCCGCCACCACGGCCTGTCCTACCTGCTGGTCCCGATGAACCAACCGGGCATCGAAGTGCGTCCGATCGAACAGCTCACGGGCACTTCCGAATTCAACGAGGTCTTCTTCGGCAACGCCGTCACCGACGCCGACTTGGTTGTGGGCGAACCCGGCGACGGCTGGCGAATCGCCATGGGCACCTTGACCTTCGAGCGCGGCATCTCCACCCTCGGCCAACAGATCCGCTTCGCCCGCGAACTCTCCGACGTCGAAGCCTTGGCCCGCCGCACCGGCGCCGCCGACGACCCGCTCATCGCGCACCGCCTCGACCGCGCGTGGGTCGGCCTCAAAGTCCTGCGCGCGCACGCCCTGCGCACCATGAGCGAAGGCGACGTGGGCGGCGCGTCGGTGTCGAAGTTGTTGTGGGCCAACTGGCATCGCGATCTCGGCGAACTCGCGATGGCCGTCCAGGGCGCCACCGGGCTGATCCTGGGTCCCGACGACATGACCGCCTGGCAGCGGCTGTACCTGTTCAGCCGCGCCGACACGATCTATGGAGGTTCGAACGAAGTGCAGCGCAACATCATTGCCGAACGGGTGCTCGGTCTGCCGCGAGAGGCCCGCCCGTGAGTGACCAGAGTTTCGACCGGGAGACCTATTCGGGTGCGCCGACGTCGCTGTCGACCGCACCGTCCCCGATCCCCGGGCACGGTCTGCTCGCGGGTCGGAAGGCCGTGGTCACCGCCGCGGCGGGCACCGGTATCGGCTCGGCCACCGCGCGCAGGCTCCTCGAAGAGGGTGCCGATGTCGTCGTATCCGATTGGCACGAAAGAAGATTGACCGCCACCGCCGAAATGCTCGCGAAGGAATTCCCGGAGCGCTCGGTCGGTGCCGTGGTCTGCGATGTTCGCGATACCGCGCAGGTCAACCAGCTGCTCACCGATGCCGCCGCTGTACTGGGCCGCATCGACATCATGGTCAACAACGCGGGCCTGGGCGGCGAAACCCCCGTCGTCGACATGACCGACGAGCAGTGGGACCAGGTCCTCGACATCACGCTCACCGGCACCTTCCGATGCACCCGCGCGGCCCTGGCCTACTTCCGCGCCGCGGGCCACGGCGGCGTGATCGTCAACAACGCCTCGGTGCTGGGCTGGCGCGCCCAGCACGGCCAAGCCCACTACGCCGCCGCGAAGGCCGGCGTCATGGCGCTGACCAGGTGCAGCGCGGTCGAAGCCGCCGAATTCGGCGTGCGGATCAATGCCGTCGCGCCGAGCATCGCCCGGCATCCTTTCCTCGACAAGGTGACCTCGGCCGAACTACTCGACAACCTCAGCGAGCGTGAGGCTTTCGGTCGCGCCGCGGAACCGTGGGAGGTGGCGGCGACCATCGCTATGCTGGCCAGCGACTACACGTCGTATCTGACCGGCGAGGTGGTCTCGGTGAGCAGTCAGCGCGCATGACCGCCACACCGCTACCAAGCAAGTGCTTGGTTGTACGATGGCAGTCGTGACCGCACCCGACACCGTGAAACGCACCCGCCGCGCCGAACTGCTCGACCTCGCCGCCGACCTGTTCGCCGAACGCGGCCTGCGCGCCACCACGGTGCGCGATATCGCCGACTCGGCGGGCATCCTCTCGGGCAGCCTCTACCACCACTTCGACTCCAAGGAATCGATGGTCGACGAGATCCTGCGCGGCTTCCTCGACGACCTGTTCGGCCGCTACCGCGAAATCGCAGCCGCGGGCCTGAGCTCGCGAGACACCTTGGAGGCCTTGGTGATTGCCTCCTACGAGGCGATCGACCGTCACCACGCGGCGGTCGCGATCTACCAGGCCGAAGCCAAAACCCTGCGCGACGTAGAACGTTTCGCCTACATCCGCGACTTCAACATCGAATTCCGCGACCTGTGGCACCGGGTACTCACCGCGGGTGTCGCCGACGGCAGCTTCCGCCCCGAACTCGACGTGGACCTGGCGTTCCGTTTCCTGCGCGACACCGTGTGGGTCGCGGTGCGCTGGTACACCCCCGGTGGCTCGATCACCGTGAAACACCTTGCCCAGCAATACCTCACGATCGTGCTCGACGGACTCACCGTGCCCGCGAGCAGTTCGTCTCAGCCATGAGCACGTACTAGGAGTCACCATGCCCTACACCCCGATGCGCGACGTCTTCGTCATCGACGCGGTCCGTACCGCGGTCGGCAAGCGCAACGGCGCCCTCGCCGGCGTGCACCCCGCCGACCTCGGCGCCGCAGCCCTGCGCGGCCTGATCGAGCGAACCGGCATCGACCCGGCCGTGGTCGACGATGTGATCGTCGGTTGTGTCGACAACATCGGCCCGCAGGCCGGAAATATCGGCCGCACCATGTGGCTGACCGCGGGATATCCCGAAGAGGTCCCCGGCGTCACCGTCGACCGTCAGTGCGGTTCCAGCCAGCAGGCGGTGAATTTCGGCGCGCAGGCCATCATGAGCGGCACCGCCGAGGTGATCGTGGCGGCGGGCGTGCAGAACATGAGCGCCATCCCGATCTCCGCGGCGATGCTCGCGGGCAAGGAGTACGGCTTCGAGTCCCCGTTCGTGGGCGCGACCGGCTGGGATCAGCGGTACGGCACCGGCGAGGTCTCGCAGTTCCGCGGCGCGGAACTGATCGCCGAGAAGTGGGGCATCACCCGGCTGGACATGGAGCAGTGGGCACTGCGCAGCCACGAACGCGCCCGTGCCGCCATCGCGGAGGGGCGTTTCGAGGCGGAGATCGTGCCGGTGGGTGACTTCCTCGTCGACCAGGGGCCGCGCGAAACCAGCCTCGAGAAGATGGCGACGCTGCAGCCGTTGAGCGAGGGCAGCCCGCTCACCGCCGCGGTCGCGAGCCAGATTTCCGATGGCGCCAGTGCCACGCTGCTCGCGTCGGAATGGGCGGTGCAGGAGTACGGCCTGACGCCACGCGCCCGGATACACCACGTCAGTGCCCGCGGCGCCGACCCGATCTTCATGCTCAGCGCCCCGATCCCGGCGACCCAGTGGGCGCTCGAGAAGACGGGCCTGACCATCGACGATATCGACGTCATCGAGATCAACGAGGCCTTCGCGCCGGTGGTTCTGGCCTGGATCAAGGAGATCGGCGCGGATCCGGCGAAGGTGAACGTCAACGGTGGGGCGATCGCGCTGGGCCACCCGCTGGGGGCGACCGGCACGAAGCTGTTCGCGACGCTGCTGCACGAGCTCGAGCGGGTGAACGGCCGGTACGGGCTGCTCACCATCTGTGAGGGTGGCGGGACGGCGAACGTGACGATCATCGAGCGCCTCGACGCGTAAGTGACCGGCGTAATCACGCACTTCGCGCCGTTTCGATCAGAATTCTGACTGAGACGAGCCGAAGTGCGTGAATATGCCGGTGCGTGCGCTGGACCGGGTGCCTACGATGAGTCGAGTGAAGGTGCTCGGTGCTTGCCCGCTCGACTGTCCCGACGCGTGCTCGTGGGTGGTGACCGTCGAGGACGGCGTCGCCACGGGGCTGCGCGGGAACAAGGAACACCCGGTCACGCGTGGTGCGCTGTGCGTGAAGGTGAACCGCTTCCTCGAACAGGTGGGTGCGCCCGACCGGCTGTGGTATCCGATGCGCCGGGTCGGGCCGAAGGGGTCGGGGCAGTTCGAGCGGATCAGCTGGGACGAAGCACTCGACGAGATCGCCACCCGCGTGACCGGGATCGTCGACGAGTTCGGCGGTGAGGCGATCTGGCCGTTCCACGGGACCGGCAGTCTGGGGTATATCCAAGGGCTGGAGGGGTATCCGGGTCGCCGGATGTTCAACCTGCTCGGCGCCTCGCATCACGCGGCGACCATCTGCTCGGTCGCGGGCGGTACCGGGTTGCGGTACACGCTCGGCACGCCCGGCGGGATGGACCCCGAGGATTTCGCGAAGTCGAAACTGATCCTGCTGTGGGGCACCAACCCGATGACTTCGGGCCACCACCTGTGGAAGTTCATTCAGGACAGTGGTGCGTACCTGGTTTCCATCGACCCCGTCCGCACCAAGACTTCCGAGCGCTGCGACGAACACCTCGCGCCGCTGCCGGGAACCGATGCGGCGCTGGCTCTGGGGCTGTTGCACGTGGTGGTTTCGCTGGGTGCGGAGGACAAGGAATTCATCGCCGAGCACACCGAGGGTTGGCCCGAATTCCGGGACAGGATCGAGGAATTCACCCCTGAACGCGTTGCCGAGATCACCGGCTTGCGGGTGGAGCAGATCGTGTCGCTCGGTGAGCGGATCGCTCGCACCCGGCCCACCGCGATTCGCGCGTCGCAGGGAATGCAGCGCCATGCGGGCGGCGGGATGGCGTTGCGGGTGCTCGGCTGCCTGCCCGGCGTCACCGGCGACTGGGCGATTCCCGGTGGGGGACTCCACTATTCGACGAGTGGGCATTTCCGGCTCGATGAGGCCGCGCTGGAACGCAATGATCTGCTGCCGCACCCGGTGCGGACGTTGTCGATGACCAGGCTCGGCGAAGCGCTGCTCGAAACCGATGATCCGCCGGTCAAGGCGTTGTTCGTGATCGCGGCCAACCCGGTCGGCTCCAATCCCGACCAGCGTCGGGTGATCGAGGGTCTGTCACGCGAAGATCTGTTCACCGTTGTCCTGGACCATTTCGGTACTGACACCGTCGACTACGCCGACATAGTCTTGCCCGCCACGATGCAGCCCGAGCACCTCGACGTCATCGCGGGCTATGGCCACCTCTACCTGATCTGGAACGAACCGGCCGTCGAGCCGCCCGGCGAATGCCTGTCCACCACAGAGACTTTCCGTCGACTCTCGCGTCGCCTCGGCCTGACCGAGCCCGCCCTTTACGACTCCGATGAAGAGCTGGCGAAGCAACTACTCAAAGGCCACGACCTCGAGCGACTCCGCGCCGACGGCTTCCTGAAGGTCCAAGCGGGTCCCGTGCCGGCAGGGAAACTCCAGTTCTATTCCGCCAGTGCAGAACTGGCGGGCCATGACCCGCTACCGAACTACACGCCCCCCGCAGATCCCGGCGACGGACTGGTCCTGATCTCCGCCGCCTCGCACTACTTCCTGAACACCGTCTTCGGCTCGAACCCCGAATTGCGCCGTCGTGCGGGCGAATCCACGATCACCCTGCACCCCGACGATGCCGCCGCACGCGGTATCGCCGACGGTGCCGCGGTAGTCGTCTCCAACGATCGCGGCTCGTTCGAGGCGGTCGCCGAGGTCTCGGATCGGGTGCGGCCGGGCGTCGCGGGCACGACCAAGGGCCGGTGGGCGAAGTTCACCGGCGGTGCGACCGTGAACGCCACTGTCGCCGAACGAGATTCGGACTTCGGTGGTGGCGCTGTATTCCACGACAACCGTGTCGAGGTAGTTCCACGCTGAAAACCGCCGAAAGCACCGGACCGGCGATGCGCTTCGCGGGCGCACTGCATGGTCCGGTGCTTGCGGTCCCGGGATCGTTGCAGGTGCCCGTCAGTGCTGGTCGACGGCTGGTTCGCTGGTCAACGCCGACACCGCGGCGATGCGGGCCACCGCGTCGGTGACGATCTGATCGATCAGCTCGCCGACGGTCGGCAGGGAGTCGATGATGCCGGTGACCTGGCCTGCGGGCAGCACGCCCGCGTCGGTGCGACCCTCGACGAGGCCTGCCTTGGTGAGCATCGCCGAGTTGGCTGCCATCACGACCTGTGACCAGGTGAGGTCCTTGGTCTTGCGCATGGACAGGCCGTCGCGCACGAGCGTGGACCATTTCATGCCGGTCATGGACTTGAACTCGGCCGCATTGCCGACTGCCGCTGAGAGACCGCGCCAACCGCCCGAATGTTCCAGGCGGTCGACGAGTTCGGTGTTCAGCATCCGGTGTGGCATGCCGTCGACCTTGACCGAAACGATGGTGTCGCCCAATCCGCGCGCGAGGTACTCCTGCTTCACGGCCTCGGGAACGGTGCTTTCCTGGGTCAGCAGGAAGCGGGTGCCCATCGCGACGCCGGCCGCACCGTAGGACAGCGCGGCGGCCAGGCCACGTCCGTCGAAGAAGCCGCCGGCCGCGATTACGGGGATATCGACCGCGTCCAGGACTGACGGCAGCAGCAGGGTGGTGGCGACCGGGCCGGTGTGGCCGCCGCCTTCGCCGCCCTGCACGATCACCGCGTCGGCACCCCAGGACGCCACCTTCACCGCGTGCTTGGCCGCACCGATGGACGGAACGACCACGACACCAGCATCTTTGAGCCGGGCGATCAGTTCCTTCTTCGGCGCCAAGGCGAACGACGCCACCCGCACGTTTTCGCGGATGAGCAGCTCGATGCGCTCGGTGGCGTCGGTGGCGTCGGCGCGGATGTTCACGCCGAAAGGCTTGTCGGTGAGCGACTTGGTCTTGGCGACGGCCGCCTCGAGCTCGACGAACGTCATGGTCGCCGAGGCCAGAATGCCCAGGCCGCCCGCGTTCGCCGTGGCGGCGACCAGGCGTGGGCCGGCAACCCAGCCCATTCCCGTCTGCACGATGGGGTGCTCGATGCCGACGAGTTCCGTCAGGGGGGTTCGCAGCCGTGCGGTGGGGCTCATGCTGTGACCTCCTTGTCGCGGAATGACTTGGGGTCCAATACAGTTCGGATGATCCGCAGCTCTTTTTCGGTAGGCAGCCGGGTCTCGCCTGCTTCACCGAGCTCGGCCACCTCGAAGGAAGTGTTCTCGGCGACCTCGCCGGGGCTCACACCTGGATGCAGCGACAGCGCACGCAGCGTGTGATCGGGCCCGTTGAAGTCGAAGACCCCGAGGTTGGTGACCACGCGATGCAGGTGGTGGAAGCGGTACGCGGGGTTGTCGGGATCGATTCTGTCGTAACCGATTCCGGAGATGATGTCGACCTTGTCGACGAACACCCGATTGTTGTGCCGGGGCACGAAGTAGCTGGTCGCGTGGTTGATCGTGTTGCCCGGCGCGCCACGCACACCGAACATCTGCCGCGAAGGCTGCTGCAGCGGACCGAAGGCCGACAGGTTCTGGTTGCCGTACCGATCGATCTGATTCGCGCCCATCACCACATGGCGACGGCCGGAAGCTACGACATCGAACACTCGCGAGAACGGAATCCAGCCCTCCACAGGTGCTTTCGCGCCGATAGCCGGAACCTCGGCGAAGAACAGTGCCTCACCGTCGGACAGCAGCAGGTCGGGTTCGAAGGTGAGCCGGGCCAGTCGCGCGCCGATCGTGGTGATCGTCGACATCGGGCTGGCCATGATCTCGCCCGCCCCACGGAAGATCTCCGCCGCCGCGACGACACAGACCTCGGCCCGAGTGATAGTGCTCTGCGATGCCGCGTTCATAGCTTCTGCTCCTGCGCGAAAGTAGCGACGGCGGACTGGTATTCGTCTTCGGACACGTCGAGGTAGCGAGCCTTGAACTCGGCCCACGACTCGGGAGTCTTGGCGGCCGCCACGTAGTGCTTCTGGAATTTCTCGTCGCGCCCGTAGCTGCCCGAGAACGTGAAGTGCGCACCGCCGGGGGCTTCGACGACACCGTCCACGAGCATCCTGTTGAGGATGATCGCTTGCTGCGGAACAGCTTTCACCAGTTCATCGGTATCGACGATACGATCCACCGACACATACCTGCGCTCAGCGGCCAGGCAGTACAGGTCGTCGAAGTACGGATCCACGCCCGTGTAGGCCGCGTTGCCGTGCTTATCGGCCAGATCCAGGTGCACGAACGCCGCGTCCAGGTTCAGCGCGGGCATCGCGACCAGGGTCTCCACCCGCCCGTCAGCAGCCGGATACGGCGAGGTGACGGTCTTCAGCTCGCCCTCCCAGAAGTCGAGCACCGACGACCCGAGCCCGGCCCGGATCGGCAGGAACGGCAGTCGTGCCGCGGCCGCCTGCAGCCCGCACTTCACCATCCCCTCGTCCATCTCTCGCACGGTGATCTCGCCGGACGTGCGCGCCTTCGCGAACCACGGGTCGTAGAACGGTGCCGAATCCAGAGAAACGAAGCCGTAGTACGCCTTTCGCACCTTGCCCGCCGAGCACAGCAGTCCCAGATCGGGCCCGCCGTAGGTGACCACGGTCAGATCGGTGACGTCGGAACGCAGCAGCGCGCGCACCAGCGCCATCGGCTTGCGCCGCGAACCCCAGCCACCGATGCCGATGGTCATGCCGCTGCGCAGCTCGCCGACCACCTGGTCCAGTGCCATTGTCTTGTCGCGCATGATGTTTCAGGTCTCCTTCTTCTGCGCGGCGAGATCGTCGTCGAAGCGCGCCCTGATCTCGTCGGCGACACCGGCGAGGTTGAGCTCCATGGTGAAGCCCTGTTCGTAGCGGTAGGAGCGATGCACGTCCTGCACGTCGATCCCGTTCAGGGCGCGCTTGGCGGCCCGGATCACGCGACCGTCCTTGCCCGCGATGTTCTTCGCGACTTCCATTGCCGCGGCGTCGAGTTCGGCGCGCGGCACCACCTTGTACACCGATCCGAAGTGGTGCAGCTGCTGGGCGGTGAGCTTGCCCGCGGTGTAGAACATGGTCCGCATCAGGTGCTGGGGGACCAGCCGCGCCAGGTGGGTGGCGGCACCCAGTGCGCCACGGTCGACCTCGGGCAGGCCGAAGGTCGCGTCGTCGGAGGCGACGATGACATCGGAGTTGCCGACCAGGCCGATGCCGCCGCCGAGGCAGAAGCCGTTCACAGCGGTGACGACCGGGACCTCGCAGTCGTACACCGCGGCGAAGGCGGCGAAGCAGCCGTGGTTGGCGCGGATGAGCGCGGTGTGGCCGACGTCGGCGTTCATTTCCTTGATGTCGACGCCGGCGTTGAAGCCGCGTCCCTCCGCGCGCAGTACCACCACGCGGGTGGACTGGTCGCGTCCCGCCGCGGTGACGGCCTCGGCCAGCGCGAACCAGCCGTCCGAAGGCAGTGCGTTGACCGGCGGATAGTCGACAGTGACGACCTCGACCCCGTCGGCTTCGGTGTGACGGATTATCCCCATCGCGGTTCCTATCGTGCGCGCCCCGGCGAACCCGAGACAAAGCAAGCAATTGCTTGGTAGGTTAACACGGTGGCTGTAGAAATCGACCTTTCCGAGCAGATCGTTCTGGTGACAGGCGGTGTGCGCGGCGTCGGCGCCGGAATCAGCCGCGCCTTCCTCGCCGCGGGCGCGACCGTACTGACCTGCGCGCGCAGACCCGCCGACGAACCGATCACGGTGGGGGACAACAGCACCGAACACCTCACCTGCGATGTGCGCGATGTCGACGCGGTGGCAGGCATGTTCGCCGAGATCATCGCGAGACACGGCCGCATCGACCACGTAGTGAACAACGCGGGCGGCGCCCCCTTCGCCATGGCCGACGCCGCGAGCCCCAAGTTCCACGCCAAGATCGTGGAACTGAATCTGCTTGCGCCACTGTTGATTTCCCAACAGGCCAACGCCCTGATGCAGAAGCAGGACACCGGCGGTTCGATCGCGATGATCACCAGTGTCAGCGGCCACCGCCCCTCACCCGGCACCGCCGCCTACGGCGCGGCCAAAGCGGGCCTGGACAACCTGGTCGCGTCCCTGGCCGTCGAGTGGGCCCCGAAAGTCCGCCTGAACTCGGTGGTAGTCGGCCCGGTGGAAACCGAACTCAGCCACCTCCACTACGGCGACGCCGACGGAGTAGCCGCAGTCGCGAAAACCGTCCCCCTCGGCCGCCTGGCCACCCCCGCCGACGTAGGCAACGCCGCCCTCTTCCTGGCCTCACCCCTGGCCGCCCACATCAGCGGCGCGGCCCTGGTAGTCCACGGCGGCGGCGAACGCCCCGCCTTCCTGGACGCCGCGAACACGAACAACTAGCCCTCAGCACCCATGAACACAGGAGCCATCCATGACTGACCCGGCCATCTGCGCGAACCGCACCGTCATCGTCACCGGCGCAGGCCGCGGAATCGGCCGCGCCCACGCCCTCGCCTTCGCCGCAGCAGGCGCCAACGTCGTCGTCAACGACATCGGCACAGCCCTGGACGGTGCCCAGACCACCGAAACCCCCGCCCAGCAGGTCGTCGACGAGATCGTCGCCGCCGGCGGCCAGGCCGTCGCCAACTACGACGACGTCGCCGACTGGGACGGCGCGCGCCGCCTCGTCCACCAGGCCATCGACACCTTCGGCGGCCTGGATGTCCTGGTCAACAACGCCGGCTTCGTCCGCGACCGCATGCTGGTCAACCTCGGCGAAGACGAATGGGACGCCGTGATCCGCGTGCACCTCAAAGGCCACTTCGCCACCATGCGTCACGCCGCCGAATACTGGCGCGCGGAGTCGAAAGCGGGCCGACCGGTCGACGCTCGCGTGATCAACACCAGCTCCGGTGCGGGCCTGCAGGGCAGCGTCGGCCAGGGCAATTACGGCGCGGCCAAGGCGGGCATCGCCGGACTCACACTCACCGCCTCCGCCGAATTCGCAAGATACGGCGTGACCGTGAACGCCATCGCCCCCGCGGCCCGCACGCGGATGACCGAGACCGTGTTCGCCGACACCATGGCCGCCCCCGACGAGGGGTTCGACGTGATGGCTCCGGAGAACATCTCGCCGCTGGTCGTGTGGCTCGGTAGCGCCGAATCCGCCGGGGTGACGGGACGGATGTTCGAGGTAGAAGGCGGAAAGGTCGCCTTGGCGCAGGGCTGGCTGCATGGCGCTACGGTCGATCGCGGAGCTCGCTGGGACCCGGCCGAGCTCGGTCCGGTGGTCAAGGAATTGATCGCCAACGGCGTCGCGCCGGAGCCGGTCTACGGCGCATAGCCAACGGCGCGATGTGCGGCCGGGGAACGCTCCCCGGCCAGCGCTTATGGCAAGTCACACACGTCCAGGGGGCTGGACGACTCTAGCTCTACTCTGCGGGGCTGGGGGACTGGGTTTACTATGGGCTACTGTTCGTCGATCCCGGAATGTGTCGCGACCGGGGGTAATTCTGCGCTGAAATAACTAAGGGGATGATCTAGCGCATGGCCATTGGTCGCATGTTGCGCGTATTTGCCGCTGCGAGTGTGTTGGCCGGTTGTGCGCTATTAGGGCCCGCGGTCGCGTTGGCCGCCCCCGAAAAACCGCCGACACCAGCAGCGCAGGCGCCGGGAACCGGAAGCAGTGGGCAGGACAACGGCGGCGCGGGTGGTGGGCAGAGCACTCCCACCCCGCTGCCTGGTGAGCTCGCCCTGCCCGGTCAGGGTAATGGCCAGGGCGCTGTCCCCGCCGCCCCGAACCCGGCCGACCCCGAGCAGGGAGCCCCCATCGCCGACGAAGGCGAATGGACCCCCCTCGCCATCCCCGGCCAGTCCACCGCTGACATCCCCAAGAAGGAAGTAGCGGGCCCGCTCTCCGGCTCCGCCGGCGCAGGTTCCGCCGCGGCGGGCGCAGGCTCCGCAGCCGCGGGAGTGGTCCTCGGCACCGGCTCGGCCGGCCTGGGAGTACTGCTCGGCACCGGCTCGGCCGGCCTCGGCGTGGCTCTGGGCACCGGCTCCGCAGGCCTGGGCGTCGTGCTCGGCACCGGTTCAGCGGGAGCCGCCGCAGTACTGGGCACGGGCTCGGCTGCCGTAGGTTCCGCCGCAGCGGGCACGGGCTCGGCTGCTCTCGGCGCAGGCTCCGCAGTCCTCGGTACCGGCTCGGCCGCAGTCGGCTCTGCGGCAGCGGGCACAGGCTCGGCTGCTCTCGGCGCAGGCTCCGCAGTCCTCGGAACAGGTTCTGCCGCAGTAGGTTCCGCCGCCGCAGGCTCAGCAGCGGTGGGCTCCGCAGGCGCAGGCTCAGCAGCAGTAGGCTCCGCGGCCGTCGGCTCAGCCGCAGTAGGTTCGGCCACGCCCCTGCTTCTGCTCCTGATCCCCATCCCCTCGGCCCCCGCCGCACCAGCCCTGCCGTCGATCGCGATCCCCCCGGCCCCCGCCGCACCCTCGATCCCCGGCGTCCCGAATATCGCTGTCGCAGCACCGGTTCCGGCGGCGGCACCCCCTGCGGCAGAAGCACCCGCACCCGCCGCACCCCCCGCAGCGGCAGCACCGGCCCCGGCCGCCAAACCGAACCACGAATTCAAACCCACCAGCGACAACAGCGGTCTGCCCGAACCCGAACTCCTGTCGGTGATCGGCGGCCTGATCGCGCTGACCCTGGCCGGAACCGGTTCGGGCGCAGTGAGTTTCCAAGGTGCCGCCGCAGCCCAAGCACGGGTGAACGCGGCACGCGCGCAGTTCTTCCCGAGGTCGTGAGGGGATCTTCGATGAGTAAGAGCAAGACCCAGTCCACCTCCCGGTCCTATCGCCGCGTGGCCGCCGCCGTCGACGCGGTGTGCGCGGTGGCCGCGGACTCCGACGCCACCAGCCTCGACGAGGTCGTGCAGGCCATCTCGCTGGAGCGGCAACGCGAAATCGAGATCACCAGCGCGAACCTGGGCCCCGGCGTGTGCGGTCAGCGCCGGTTCTATCCCGAACGCGACATCATCGTGCTCGCCGACGCCCTGCCCAGCCGCGATCACACCCTGGCTCACGAACTGGGCCACATCGTGTTCGATCACGAGGGCGCTCCCGCGGTCGAGACGACCCTCGAGGTCAGCGACGACCTGATCGCCTACATGCTCAGCCAACGCGCGCACGCGCAGATCGTCGACGACGGCGGCGACGACCTCGCCGAATGGGAGGCCGAGACCTTCGCGGCCATGCTCATGACCCGACTGCGCGTATTCAGCAACCGAGGCGCAGGCGTCTCGGTCCTTCGATTCGATGAGGCCCTGGGATGACACTGTGGTTGACAGCCCTGCTGGTCTGGGTCGCCGCGGGCGCCCGAGTGGGTCGCGTGCTGGTGAAGCCGGCCACGACCTCGCGCGTGGCCATCGTGGTGGCGGTCGCCGCCGTGGCGCTCGCGGTGACCGTCGCGATCCCGGACATGGCCGTGGCCGTGGACAACCTGATGAAGGGCGGCGTGCACAGCGGGTGGCTGTCCACCGGCATCGTGATCTCCGCCTGGATACTGTTCACCACCGCCACCTCGGTGGTCGCCTCCGCGGCCTGGCCGGTGGTCTCGCGGCGTAATCTGCGCCAGGTCGCGATGGTCGTCTACGGCATCGGCGCGGTGTCGATCGCGCTCACCCTGGCCTGGTCGTTCACCTTCGGCTGGATCGTGGTCGCGCTGGGCGCGGTGTTCATCGTGATCACCGGTCTGCGCAACCTGGACTGGACGATCCTGGGCCGCGGCATCGCCATCTATATCACCGGCACCGCCCTGGTCGCGGTGCTCGCGGTCGCCAATGTCGGTCGCGCCTTCCAGGGCGCGGCGCCGACTCCGCCGACCGAACCGCTGTGGGGTTGGGTGGCGTGGGAGATCGCCGCGCTGCTGATCGCGCTGGGCGCGGTGTCGATCGTGATCGAACTCTGGTGGCGGGCCAAGGTGCTGCTGCGCCGGATCCAGCCGCTGCACAAGCTCATGGTCGGCCGGTTCCCCGAGGTGGTCGCCCCCGAGCAGAACGCCACCTCGGCACAGCTCAAGGCTTCCGATCACATGGCGCAGGTGATGGACGCGCTGTACCTGCTGTCGGGCAGCGGCATCGTTATCCCGGCCGCGGGCGAACCGCCGAACTCGGTGCCGCAGCGCGCCGCGGTGGTGGCGGAGTGGGCGCGAAATCCGTTGGGGGACTTGTTCGTCGACGCGCGCTGGATCGCGCCCCCGACCGGTGTGAGCCCGCGCGGTTGGGTGCTGGCGTTGGCCAGTGAGTACGAGAAGGTCGCCGCGGCTCAGGGTGCGGCACCCCAGAACGCCGCAACACCGCGCTGACACAGAAAACGCGCTGACACAGAAAACGGGCCTGAGCTGGTGGTTTCCCACCGTCTCAGGCCCGTTGTCTGCGTATCCGACGTTGTTACGGCCGTACCCAGGACACCATCAGGTGCGTCAGGCCGACCACCGCGTGGTCCCTATTCCGTGCCGTCCGG
The DNA here is from genome assembly GCF_042716995.1 of Nocardia sp. NPDC058640. Classification (NCBI taxonomy): domain Bacteria; kingdom Bacillati; phylum Actinomycetota; class Actinomycetes; order Mycobacteriales; family Nocardiaceae; genus Nocardia; species Nocardia sp. NPDC058640. Next base: position 12,156 of record NZ_JBHXRG010000030.1, on the reverse strand, counting down.
CGGAATTTCGGGCAAGCCTTCGCTGGCCCGCAGCTTCTCCGCCATGGAGGTGAGCAGATTCTGTGATTCTTCGGACAGATCGAATGCCCTGCTCGACAGTCGACGAAGTCCGTAACCCTGCAGCTGCGCAAGCAGTTCCAGGTCGTGATCGATCTTGGCCGCGTAGATATCGTTGAAGAAGTAGTCAGGCTTGACCTTGAAGAACTTCGCCAGGGCGGCCACCGTCTCATCGGACGGATTTGTTCGTTGTCCCGACCGCAACTGCGAGAGATACGGCTTCGAGATCGGATGCCCGGAGGCAGTTAGCGCAGCCGCAACCTCTGCGTTGGTGTGCGGCTTGCGCCCCGGGGGATGCACGGTTTCGAACAGCTTGTTCAGCCGCGCCGCGAAATCAGCCATTGTGAGCCGCCCAATTCCCTTCACTGTACTAACAGTCGTTATCTCGGATACGTATCATTGATATTAGCGGCTCAGTAACTGAAAACCTACGCCTGATTCGGGATTTCTCGACGATTTCCTACGCTCACCTGCGTGCAGGGGCGGCGGTGGTCGTGTTTGCGGGTCGCGCCAACGGCTCTTGTGGAGCGTGGACGTGTCCGGGTTCGTGCCCGTCGTGGGGTTCTTCCGCCATGAAGGCATGGTAGCTCAAAGATAGCTGACATCTCATCATCCCCCTGCTCCCCGTGACTTTGTGGCGTACGACACGTTCCAGGCGCCCTGGGATGAATGTTCAACCTGGGCGCCCGGTTTCGGTGAAGCCCACTCTACAGGCGTTCGATGATCGTGCCCGTCGCGAGTGCTCCACCGGCGCACATCAGCACCATCGCAGTGCTCTGACCAGTGCGTTCGAGCTCGTGTAACGCGGTTGTGATCAAACGGGAGCCGGTCGATCCCACGGGATGCCCGATTGCGATCGCACCGCCATTGACATTTACCCGTTGCATGTCCGGGTGATGTACAGATGCCCACGAAAGTGCGACAGAGGCGAATGCTTCGTTGATCTCGAATACATCGATATCGCCGATCGTCATTCCGGAGCGCTCGAGAAGACGACTGCACGCCTGCACCGGACCGTCCAGATGGAACTCCGGCTCCGAGCCGACGAGCACCTGGGTGCGGATCCGCGCGCGCGGGCGCAAACCCTTTCGGCGCGCGACAGTTTCGTCCATCAGCAGCACCGCGGCGGCACCGTCGGAGATCTGCGAGGAGGTGCCCGCGGTGTGGATGCCGTCGGCCATGACCGGCTTCAGGGCGGCCAGGCCCTCGATGGTGGTCGCGCGCAGGCCCTGGTCGCGGCTGACCTCGATCTTCTCGCCGGTGGCCACGCCCTCGCTGTCGAGAACCGGAGCCGAGACCGTCAGCACCTCGCGGTCGAACCGACCTTCGGCCCACGCCTGTGCGGCCAATTGCTGTGAGCGAAGGCCGAATTCGTCGATATCGGACCGGGTGATGCCGCGCCTGCGGGCGATCCGCTCGGCCGCGCCGAACTGATCGGGCAGGTCGATCGACCACGACGCGGGCCGCCGCGTGCCGGCGGTGGTGCCGACATTGGCACCCAGCGGCACCCGGCTCATCGCCTCCACGCCGCAGGCGATGCCGACGTCGATGGCCCCGGTGGCGATCAATCCGGCGATCAGGTGATTGGCCTGCTGCGCCGAACCGCACTGGGCGTCGATGGTGGTCGCGCCGGTCTGCCAGGGCAGGCCCGCGTGCAGCCACGCGACGCGGGTGATGTTGTTGGACTGCTCGCCGGCCTGGGTGACGCAGCCGCCGATCACCTGCTCGACCTCGGCGGGGTCGAGTCCTGCTCGGTCGAGCAGTCCGCGTTGCGCCAAGCCGAGCAGCTCGGCCGCGTGCAGGCCGGCGAGCTGTCCTCGACGTTTGCCGATCGGTGTCCGAACGGCCTCGACGATCACGGGTGTGCCCATCTGAATCTCCCTCATAACTGCAACAGGTTCTGATATTGGGCTCAGGGTAAAACCGCGTGGTTCTTCCGTCGCGGCTACCCCTGTGCTTGAATGATTGTAGAACGTGTTTCAGTTTGTCGAAGGAGACATCTGGTGGTAGATCCGAGCAATGTACGGCCGAACCTCCCGCAGGGGTTCGACGTTACCGACCCCGACATCTACGCCGAGCGTGTTCCGGTGGAAGAGTTCGCCGAACTGCGGCGGTCGGCCCCGATCTGGTGGAACGAGCAGCCGCCCGAGGTCGGCGGCTTCCATGACGACGGCTTCTGGGTGGTGAGCAAGCACGCCGACGTCAAGGAGGTGTCGCGCCGCAGCGATGTGTTCTCCACCTTCGAGAACACCGCGATCCCGCGCTTCAACGACGACATCACCCGCGAGCAGATCGAATTGCAGCGCTTCGTGTTGTTGAACAAGGACGCGCCGGAGCACACCAAGCTGCGCAAGCTCATCGCCAAGGGGTTCACCCCGCGCGCGGTCAACGGTCTGCGCGCGGAGCTGTCGTCGCGCGCGCAGGACATCGTGCGCCGCGCCGCGGAGTCCAACACCGGCGATTTCGTCACGCAGGTGGCGTGTGAGCTGCCGCTGCAGGCGATCGCCGAGCTGATCGGCGTGCCGCAGGAGGACCGGATGAAGGTCTTCGAGTGGTCCAACAACATGACCGGCTACGACGATCCCGAGAACGTGGACATCGATCCGGTGGCCGCGTCGATGGAGCTGCTGGGTTACTCGTATCAGATGGCCGAAGCCCGAAAGGCTTGTCCGGCTGACGATCTGGTGACCACGCTGATCGAGGCCGATGTCGACGGTGAGGCGCTCACGCCCGAGGAGTTCGGCTTCTTCGTCATCCTGCTGGCCGTGGCGGGCAACGAGACCACTCGCAACGCCATCAGCCACGGGATGATCGCGTTCATGGAGAACCCGGATCAGTGGGAGCTGTTCAAGAAGGAGCGCCCGGCCACCGCGGTGGACGAGATCATCCGCTGGGCGTCGCCGATCACCTCGTTCCAGCGCACCGCGCTCGAGGACACCGAGCTGGGCGGCGTGCAGATCAAGAAGGGGCAGCGCCTGGTCATGCTGTACCGGTCGGCGAACTTCGATGAAGAGGTGTTCGACGAGCCGGAGAAGTTCGACATCCTCCGCAAGGACAACCAGCACCTGGCCTTCGGCGGCACCGGCGCGCACTTCTGCGTCGGGGCGAACCTCGCGCGGCTCGAGGTCGACCTGATCTTCAACGCGATTGCTGACCATCTGCCCGACATCACGCAGATCGGTGATCCGAAGCGTCTGCGTTCGGGGTGGCTCAACGGGATCAAGGAACTGCCCGTGGACTACAAGCCGACCGGTTGCCCTGTCGCCCACTGATTCACACGCGACAACAGCCCGGAACCGAAAGGTGCCGGGCTGTTGTCGTATTACGTCAGGATGCGGGGCGGGTGGTGGCGACCGCGCGGTCGACCTCCCAGAACGCGCGCAGGGCCGCGATCTTGCCGTCCGCGTCGACCTTGTAGGTGAACACGCCTTCCGCGTCGACGATATAGCCGGCCAGGGTGGTGCGGATCAGCCCCGTGAACGCGATCTCGGTACCGCAGGCGAACGAGTCCTCGAAGCGGAATTCGATGGAGTCGGTCATCGCGATGGCCTTGTCCCAGAACGCGCCGATCGCCTCGTGCCCGCGATGGCCGACGCCCTCGGGATCGAAACCCGAAGGGCCGACCGGATCTTCGACGATCCCGTCCTCGGCGAACAGCGCGACCCACGCGGCACGGTCCTTGGCCCGCACGGCGGCTTGCGAGGCCAGACCCGCAGCGCGCGCGGTCTTTTCGACGGCGGTCATGCTTCTACCTTCGCGATGATGGGGTCGGCGATGTACTTGTCGGCGAAGCGGCGCAGGGAGTCCTGTTTGGCGGCGAGTTCGCCGTCGAAGCCGATGCCGTCGGACAGCCACGGCACCACGATGGTGTCGGTGACGCCCGCGTCGGCGAGATCCTGGTAGCCGCTGCGGCCGAAGCGGTCGATGCACACGGCCTGGATCTCGAAAGGATCTGTGGCGCGGCCGTATTCGGTGCGCAGGTCGCGCAGGGTGGCGATGGTGGTTTCGAGCTGTTCGAACTTCATCATCGCCGAGGTCCAGCCGTCGCCGATGCGGGCCGCGCGGCGCAGGGCGGGGGCGGTGTGGCCGCCGATGTAGAACGGAACCCGTTCGCTGGGTGCCGGGCTGATCTGCAGTTCGTCGAAATTGAAGAACTCGCCATGGAATTCGACCATGCCGCCGTCGAGAACGAGCTTGATGATCTCGATCATCTCGTCGACCCGAGCGCCGCGCCGCGCGTACGGCACCCCGCACCACTCGAATTCTTCCGGCGCCCAGCCGATTCCGACGCCGAAGCCGAAGCGGTTGCCCGAAAGGTTCGCGATCGAGCCGACCTGGCGGGCCAGCAGCAGCGGATTGCGCGAGCCGAGCTTGAGCACATTGGTGTAGAACCGCAGCTTCGTGGTCACCGCGGCCATGGTCGCGGCGGCGATCAGCGGATCCACCCACGGGGTCTCCGGGCCCCAGAAGCGGCTGCCGTCGGGGGTGTACGGGTAGTCCGCGGCCTGCGACTTCATGTAGAACAGCGAGTCGGGCAGGCCGATCGAGGTGAACCCGCATTCCTCGGCCGTGCGGGCCAGCTCGGTGAGCTGTTCCAAGGGACTCAGTGCGATCCCGAGAGTGAACTTCATGCCGGACGCTCGCTTCCTACAACCCACATCGAAAAGTATTGGGAGCCACCGCCATACGCGTGACCCAGCGCCTTGCGCGCATCGGGAACCTGGTATGCACCCGCCCGGCCCATCACCTGCTTGGCCGCTTCGGCGAACCGGATCAGCCCCGAAGCGCCGATCGGATTCGACGACAGCACGCCACCCGACGGGTTGACCGGGATCCGGCCGCCGATCTCGGTCTCGCCCTTGTCGGTGAGCTTCCAACCGTCGCCCTCGGCGGCGAAGCCGAGATTTTCCAGCCACATCGGCTCGAACCAGGAGAACGGCACGTAGATCTCAGCGGCGTCGATTTCCTCGAGCGGATCGGTGATGCCGGCCGTTTTCCACAGGGCCGCGGCAGCGTCACGGCCTGCCTGCGGATTGACCTGGTCACGCCCGGAGAAGGTGGTGGGCTCGGTCCGCATGGCGGTGCCGTGGATCCACGCGACCTTCTTGCCCTCGGCCTCGACCACCGCGGCGGCCTCGGCATCGCCGATCACCAACGCGCAAGCGCCATCGGAGGACGGGCAGGTCTCATCGAAACGAATGGGGTCCCACAGCATTTGGGACGCGAGCACCGATTCGAGGGTGATGTCGGGCTGATGCAGGTGCGCGAGCGGGTTCTTCGCACCATTGCGCCGGTCCTTCACAGCCACCTGTGCACCGATGTGCATAGGTGCGTTCGACCGTCGAATGTAGGAACGCACGTGCGGCGCGAAGTAGCCGCCCGCGCCCGCGCCGACCGGCATGGTGAACGGCACCGGAATCGACAACGCCCACATGGCATTCGACTCCGACTGCTTCTCCCACGCGATAGCCAGCACGCGCTTGTGCACGCCCGCCTGCACGAGGTTGGCCGCGACGATGCCGGTCGAGCCGCCCACCGAACCGGCGGTGTGCACGCGCAGCAGCGGTTTCCCGGCCGCACCCAACGCCTCGGCCATGTACAGCTCGGGCATCATCACGCCCTCGAACAGGTCGGGCGCCTTGCCCACGACCACGGCGTCGATATCGGCGATGGTCAGCCCGGAATCTTCGAGCGCACGATCGATCGCCTCGCGGCACATGCCCGCCATGGACACGTCGGTCCGCTTTGTCACGTGATGAGTTTGGCCGGTGCCGAGCACGGCGGCGGGGAAGCTCACTGGACCTCCATAACGGCGACCAGATTCTGTTGCAGCGCAGGGCCACTGGTCGCATGGGCGAGAGTGCGGTTCGCGGCACCCGACATGATCGCGGCGGCGGCGTGGCCGATGCGTTCCAGGCCCGCCGAGAACATCGGGTTGGCGGCCAACGCGCCGCCGGACGGATTCACCACGGTGCTCGCCGACAGACCGATCGCCTCGGCCAGGATCAGCTGCTGGTGGCTGAACGGTGCGTGCAGTTCGGCGATGTCGAAAGCGGTGTTGCCGCCGGTCGCCGCCTTCGCCGCCGCGGTGGTGGAGGGGGAGCGGGTCAGGTCGCGGCCGCCGAGTGCCTGGGCGTCGATGTTGTGCGCGATGCCGGTGATCCACGCCGGGCGCTCGCACAGTTCCCTGGCACGGTCGCCGACGGCGAGGACGATGGCGGCGGCGCCGTCGGTAATCGGCGCGATGTCGTGCGCGCGGAAAGGATCTGCGACATAAGGGGATTGGAGGTCACCGCCTGCGACAGCCGCCATGTCCTGTTCGGACCACCGGCCCGAGTCCAGTCCGGCCCGCGCTTGTAGTCCGGCGAGCGAGACGGCATCGACACCCAGGGGCGCGACCAGATACGGGTCGAGCTGCTGCGTCAGGACCTGGCGAAGAGTGCCTGCCGAGGACTTGCCGAAGCCGTATACGAGCGCGGTCTGCGCCTGCCCGGAACGTAGTTTCACCCACGCTTCGTACAGGGCCCAGGCCGCGTCCATCTCCACGTGCGATTCGTTGATCGGCGGGACGGCGCCGATCGCGTCGATCGCGGAGATGAACGAAAATGCCCGTCCCGCCAGGTAATCCGAGGAACCCGAGCACCAGAAGTCGATGTCGGATTTGGTGATGCCGAGGTCGGCGTACAGCTGCTGGAAGCACGGCACGAGCATCTCGACGCCGTTGGTGGTGCCGTGGGTTTCGGGCACATGCGGTGCGTGGGCGAACCCCACCACCGCGATCTCGGGCACGGGGGGTGCTGCCGATGCTGATGTGGTCAACGTCGCCTCTCTAGAGGTGGTGCTGGTAGGACTCGTAGGAAGCGTCGGGCTCCCCGGTGGGCCGGAAGTGATCGATATTGGCCAGCGTGTGGCCCCATTCCTCGCGGGGTTTCCAGACCGCCTCGACCCGCATTCCCATCCGCACCTCGCTCGCCTCGCAGCCGAGAATCAGGTGCAGGAACGGGATATCGGCGCCGTCGAGCAGCACATAGGCGGCCACATACGGCGGCTTGATCCGCTGGCCGAGGAACGGCACATTGACGATGCAGAAGGTGGTCACCGTGCCCTTGTCGGGCAGTTCGACCAGGTCGTTGGTGGGCAGGCCGTTGGTGGGGTTGGCGCCGCGCGGCGGGAAATACACGCGCCCGCCCTCTTCGGAACGGCCGCCGATGAGCTTGCCCTCGGCCAGGCCGCGCAGGTACACGCTCTCCTGCGGGGAGGCGGTGTGCTTGTAGTCCAAGGCGACCGGGGTGGTCAGCATGGTGACCGGTGCCTGCTCGGAATAGTCTGCGGTGCTTGTACTTTCGCCGGGCTCGAAGCAGGCGATGTCCTGGATGCGGCCGGTGCGCTCGTCGGCCCAGCGGGCGCTGACGCGCATTCCGGTGCTGAGTCGGTCGGGACTGTCGACGTCCAGGGCGTGCAGCAGCGTCGTGTCGGCGCCGTCGAGCTGGATCAACGCCCACGCGAACGGCCGGTCGAACGGCTGGCCGGGCAGCGGTTCGGCCACCCACGTCCAGGACTGCACGGTCCCGCTCGCGGCGACCTCGACCAGGTCGGTCAGCGGCGCGCAGGTCAGCGGATCGTATTCGGGTGGCGGCACGAGCACCCGACCGTCACTGCCGCGCACACCGAAAATCCGGCGTTCGCGCAATCCGGTCAGAAAAGCGCCGATGATAGGTCCGACGGACCTGGTGTAGTCGAATCGCACCCTCAGGGGTGCACTCAATACTTCCACTGCGGTATTCCCCTGGATCACGATATCGAGTAGAACAGGTTCTTATTCTGCTCGCAAGGATTCGCCGAAAGGGCGCCGATCATGAAATTCGGACTGCAACTCGGATACTGGGGTGCGCAACCCCCCGCCGGCGTCGGCGAGCTGGTGATCGCGGCGGAGGAATCGGGCTTCGACGCGGTGTTCGCGGCCGAGTCGTGGGGGTCCGACGCGTTCGCGCCGCTGGCCTGGTGGGGGTCGTCGACGCAGCGGGTGCGGCTGGGCACCTCGGTGGCGCAGATGTCGGCGCGCACGCCCGCGGCCACCGCGATGCACGCGCTCACGCTGGATCATCTCAGCGGCGGGCGCGCGATTCTGGGGCTCGGCGTCTCGGGTCCGCAAGTGGTCGAGGGCTGGTACGGGCAGCCGTTCGCGCAGCCGCTCAAGCGCACGCGGGAGTACGTCGACATCGTGCGTCAGGTGCTCGCGCGGGAAGCTCCGGTGACCTCCGACGGCGCGCATTACGGGCTTCCGTACGACGGTCCCGGCGCTACCGGGCTCGGGAAATCGCTCAAGCCGATCGTGCATCCCCTGCGTGCTGATCTGCCGATCTGGCTGGGTGCGGAGGGTCCGAAGAATATCGCGCAGACCGCCGAGATCGCCGACGGGTGGCTGGCGATCTACTACGCGCCGCGGCTTGCGGGGATGTACAACGAGTGGCTCGACGAGGGGTTCGCGCGGCCGGGCGCTCGTCGGTCGCGCGCGGATTTCGAGATCGCGGCCAGCGCGCAGGTGGTGATCACCGACGATCCGGCGGCCGAGATCGAGCGGATGCGGTGGATCAGTGCGCTGTACATCGGCGGGATGGGTGCGCCGGAGCTGAACTTTCACGCGCAGGTGTACCGGCGGATGGGGTACGGCAGCGAGGTCGACCAGATCTGCGCGCTGTTCCAGGCGGGGCGCAAGGCCGAGGCGGCCGCGGCGGTGCCCGACGAGCTCATCACCGACACCGCGATCTTCGGCGACGAAGCCCACGTGCGGTCGCGGCTGAAGGAATGGGAGGACGCGGGGGTGACGATGATGCTGATCTCGGTCTCCGATGCCGAACAAATGCGTAGGCTCCAACCCCTTGTCGCCACGTAGAACACGTTCTAAATTCGAGGGGTGAGCCAGCAGACAACGGAAGTCCTCGGACTCTGGAATATCGCCGCGACCGATCCCGAGCGGATCGCCGTGATCGACCCGGACGGCAGACAGATCACCTACCGCGAATTGGCGACCCTGGCCAACCGCTACGCCAACGGACTACGCGGCATCGGATTGCGGACCGGCGATGTCGTTGTCAGCATGCTGCACAACGGAGTCGAGGCGATCGCCGCGTACTTCGCCGCCTACCAGGCGGGGCTGTACATCGTCGCGGTGAACTGGCATCTGACCGCGCCGGAGATCGCCTACATTCTCAGCGACAGTGACGCTGCGGCGTTCCTGGCCAGCGAGCGGTTCGCCGCAACCGCCGCCGAAGCCGCTGACCTGGCCGGATTGCCTGCCGACGCGCGGTTCGCTGTTGGTGCGGTGCCCGGCTTCCGGCCGGTGTCGTGGTTGGGTGCCGCTGATACCGGTCGGCCTTCGGAGCGGTCGGTGGGTGCGCCGATGCTGTACACCTCGGGAACTACGGGGCGGCCCAAGGGAGTTCGTCGTCCGCTCACCGGTGCGGATCCCGACGTTGTTCCGGCGCCGAACAAGGCGTTCTTCAGCCTGTTCGAGCTCGCGCCCTATGACGATCACGTGCATATCTGCGGGTCGCCGCTCTATCACACGGCCGTGCTGAACTTCTCGACCATCTCGATTCAGTTGGGGCACAAGCTCGTTCTGATGGATCGGTGGGATGCCGAGGACATGTTGGCGCTGATCGAGCGGCATCGGGTGACGCACAGTCATATGGTGCCGACCCAGTTCCATCGGCTGCTCGCGCTGCCTGCCGAGGTGCGTGCACGCTACGACGTGTCGTCGTTGCGCAGCATGGTGCACGGTGCCGCGCCGTGTCCGCCGCAGACCAAACGGCAGATGCTCGAATGGTGGGGTCCGGTTGTCACCGAGTACTACGCGGCCACCGAAGGTGGCGGCACGGTGATCAACGGGACCGAGTGGCTGGACAAGCCCGGTTCGGTGGGTAAAGCGTGGCCGTGGTCGGTGATCAAGGTGCTCGACGAGGCCGACGGGACCGAACTGCCCGCGGGCAAAGAAGGTCTGGTCTACATGCGGATGGGGGCCTCCAGCTTCGAGTACCACCATGCGAAGGAGAAGACCGAGGAGTCGCGCGTCGGTGACCTGTTCACCGTCGGCGACATCGGTTACCTCGACGAGGACGGCTACCTGTTCCTCTGCGATCGGCGGTCGGACCTGATCCTGTCCGGTGGGGTGAACATCTATCCGGCCGAGATCGAGGGCGTGCTGATGAGTCATCCGAAGGTCGCCGACGTGGCGGTTCTCGGTGTGCCCGACCCGGATTGGGGTCAGCAGGTGAAGGCGTTCGTGCAGCCGGTCGAGGGTGCCGACGAGTTCACCGACGAATTGCTCGAGTTCGCCGCCGGGCAGTTGGCGAAGTACAAGCTGCCCCGCACGGTGGAATACCGTGCGGAGCTGCCCCGCGACCCCAACGGCAAGCTGTACAAACGCCGCCTGCTGTAACCGTCAGACGGGCTCGCGCCATTCCGGCTCGAGCCCGAACAGCGGGAACAGGCGCTGGGTGTCGAGGAAGAAGTTCAGACCGGCGATGGTGTCGCCCTCGAGCTCGAGCACCGTGATCGACCACGGCACCCACACGCCGGGTTCGTCGCTGGGCTTGTAATGCCCGAAGGCGGGCGAACCGTTGGCCTGCACCGGCACCATTCGTGAGTTGCGGCAGGCGCTGCCCGTGCTGAGCATGAACGCGGCCACGTTCTCCGGACCGGAGATCCACAGATCGAACGGCGGCATCGACAGTGCCACATCGGCTTTCAGCAACGTCGTGAGCGCGTCCATGTCGTACGCCTCGAACGCCTTCACGAAATCATCGACCAGCTTGACCTGATCGGGATCGGTGGAGTCGAAACTGTCCGCGACAGTCGGCTGCACCTTCGACATGGTGGCCCTGGCCCGCTGCAGCGCGCTGTTCACCGACGCAGGCGACATCATCAACGCCTCGGCGGTCTCACCCGCGGAGAAACGCAGCACTTCGCGCATGATCAAGATCGCGCGCTGCGTGGCGGGCAGATGCTGGCAAGCCGCGACAAAGGCAAGGCGCAGAGTGTCTTTGGTGGACGCGTGATCGGCCGGATCGGCGCCGAAGGCCAGCGCGTTCGGGATCGGTTCGATCCACACGTAGTCCGGCTGCGGCATCGGCAGCGGCGAATCCGGGCGGCCGGGACCGTTCAGATCCATCGGTCTGGCGCGGCTCTGTGGACGGTCGAGCATGTCAAGACAGATATTGGTGGCGATCTTGTACAGCCACGACCGCAGACTCGCGCGACCCTCGAAGGAATCGTACGAGCGCCAGGCGCGGGTGAAGGTCTCCTGCACCGCGTCCTCGGCCTCGAACGAGGAGCCGAGCATCCGGTAGGCATACGCGCACAACTCGCGCCGATGCGTCTCGAATTCGGCGAGTACGGCGGGGTCTGGGCCCGTGGTCGCGGTTGTGGCGTCGCTCATAGTTTCACGATGCCACAGGGGTCCGACAGCTGACAGGGGTCAGTGCGGACTATCGGGATTTCGCGAAGTTTGCGTGGGTGCGATGAATCCGGATCGGCCGCCGCGTCTACATGAACGAGACCGCACACCACGCCCCGAAAGGCTGATTCCCATGAGCAACAAGATGATCTTCATCAACCTGCCCGTCGCCGACCTCGACCGGTCCAAGGGGTTCTACGAGGCGCTGGGGTGGAAGGTGAACGACGACTTCACCGATCAGAATGCGGCCTGCATCGTGGTCGACGACAACATCTGCTTGATGCTGCTGACCAAGGACTTCTTCACCACGTTCAGCAAGCGGCCGATCGCGGATACGCGGGGTTCGATCGGGGCGGCGTATGCGCTGTCGTTGGGGAGTGCGGGGGAGGTGGATGTGCTCACCGATGCTGCTGTGGCTGCGGGGGCTATCGAGGAGGTCAATGACGACAAGAAGGCGCAGGAGGCTCAGGTGGGGATGCACGGGCGGACGTTTGTCGATCCGGATGGGTACCAGTGGGAGCCGTTCTACATGGAGTACCCGGGGGTTTGAGTCGTCCCAGATTGTTTGGGGCTGTGTTTTTGGAGCGCTGGCGCGCTCGAGCGCGGCCCCTGAGGGGCCGCGAGTTAGCCACCGTTGCTTGAGG
>NZ_JBHXRG010000029.1:0-65075 GCF_042716995.1 Nocardia sp. NPDC058640 | reverse complement strand
GCGCAGCCTCAAGCAACGGTGGCTAACTCGCGGCCCCACAGGGGCCGCGCTCGAGCGCGCCAGCGCTCCAAAAACACAGCCTCAAACCCCCCGGGACCACCTAAACCCCCGTGGCTTTGCCCCACCAAACCGCCGGGAACCGCCGCCCCCTACTTCACCGCGATAAAGGTCAAAACCGTTCCCCCGATACGGATTACATCCCCATCAGCCAGCAGAGCCCCGCTGTCGATCGGCGCCTCGTTCACATAAACCCCGTTGGCCGAGTGCAGATCCTTGATCAACAGTCCGGCCCGGCTGGGCATAATATGCGCGTGATAGCGACTGGCCTTCGGATCATCGAGAACCAGTTCATTATCGGTCATCCGCCCGATCCTGATGCCGCCGTGGGGAATCGGGAGCGTGCGGCCGTCGACGAACCGCAAATTCCCGTTGCGGATCGACTGCGGCACCTCGGTGACAGTCTCGGTCATCGCCGCGGCGACCTGGTCGGATCGCCTGGACGCCAACACATTCAACGGTTCCTGCCGCAGAACCCGCTGCTCCAACTCGATCAGCGCGGAACCGGGATCGATACCCAGCTCCTCGGCCAACACCCCACGCACCCGCCGACACGCTTCCAACGCATCGGCTTGCCGCCCGGACAGGTACAACGCCGTGATCAACTGCCCCCACAGCGGCTCACGGAGCGGATGCTCGTTGGTCATCGACACCAACTCGCCGATCACCGAAGACGCACGCCCGCAAGCGATTTCAGCGTCCACCCGCGCGGACGCGGCAAGTAGCCGTTCCTCGTTCATCGCCGTGGCGAACCCGTCGGCGAACTGCAACCCGGCCAGGTCGGCCAGCGCCCGTCCACTCCACTCCCGCAGTGCCGCACCGAAAAGATTGGCCGCGCCGGGATGGTCGCCGACATCGAGACACCGCGAACCGGCTTCGCGCGCACTCTCGAAACGGCCGAGATCGCAAGCGGTATCAGGGATTTCGAGTCGGTACCCCGCGCCTTCGGTCCGCAACACCAGCGCGGAATCGATCCCCGCGTTGCGCAAGGCCTTGCGGATGTTCGACACGAACACCTGCAGGCTCGCGGCGTAGGAATCGGGCGGATCCTCGTTCCACACCATCTCCGCCAGCACAGCGGAAGACACCGCGCGCCGTCGGTTGACGGTGAGCGCGGCGAGGAGGGCGCGCGGCTTGGGCCCGCCGACCGCTACCGGCTCGCCGCCGACGAGCAGTCGAACGGGCCCGAGCACACGGACATCAAGACTCATGAGCTCGGGCCCCGTTTGTTCGATACGAGAATTCAGGAACCGCTGACCGAGCGACCGGCCGACTTGAGGTCGTTGCAGGCCTCGGTCACGCGCTCGGCCATGGAGATCTCGGCCTTCTTCAGGTAGCTGCGCGGGTCGTAGACCTTCTTGTTGCCGACCTCGCCGTCGACCTTCAGCACACCGTCGTAGTTGGTGAACATGTGGCCGGCGACCGGGCGGGTGAAGGCGTACTGGGTGTCGGTGTCGACGTTCATCTTCACCACGCCGTAGCGCAGCGAGTCCTCGATCTCGGACTTCAGCGAGCCCGAACCACCGTGGAACACGAAGTCGAACGGCTGCGAACCCTCGGGCAGACCCAGCTTGGCGGCCGCGACGCGCTGGCCCTCGGCGAGCACCTCGGGCTTGAGCACGACGTTGCCCGGCTTGTACACACCGTGCACGTTGCCGAAGGTGGCGGCCAGCAGGTACTGGCCGTTCTCGCCCGCACCCAGCACCTCGATGGTCTTCGCGAAGTCCTCGGGGGTGGTGTAGAGCTTGTCGTCGATCTCGGCCTCGACGCCGTCTTCCTCGCCGCCCACGACACCGATCTCGACCTCGAGAATGATGTTGGCCGACTTGCAGGCCTTCAGCAGTTCCTTGGCGATCTCGAGGTTCTCGTCGATCGGGATGGCCGAACCGTCCCACATGTGCGACTGGAACAGCGGCAGACCGCCCAGGTTCACGCGCTCCTGCGAGATCGCGATCAGCGGACGCACGTAGGTGTCCAGCTTGTCCTTGGGGCAGTGGTCGGTGTGCAGCGCGATCGTCACGTCGTACTTGGCGGCCACGACGTGCGCGAACTCCGCCAGCGCCACCGCACCGGTGACCATGTCCTTCACACCAAGGCCCGAGGCGAACTCGGCGCCGCCGGTGGAGAACTGGATGATGCCGTCACTGCCCGCGTCGGCGAAGCCCTTGATGGCGGCGTTGATCGTCTCCGACGACGTGCAGTTGATCGCCGGGAACGCGAACGAGTGCGCCTTGGCCCGGCCGAGCATCTCGGCGTAGACCTGCGGGGTCGCGATAGGCACAGCAGTGACCTCCGTGTTGTGGGGAGCAAAAAACCAATTCTGTCAGGCCACACCCTAATTTAGTAGACGAGTGCGAGATCACCCGGTCGTGAGGTTCACCCGCGGGGCACTCATGTCACAGATCGGACCGGTACTGTGGGGGCCGTGACTTTGCTGGCGGTATCCGATGCGGTAACGAACAACCTTGCGCTGACGCAGTTGCTGGACCCGATGTACCTATTGCAGGAGACCTGGCTGAAGAACGCCGTTCTGCCTGCCATTCTGGCGATTGTCTTCATCGAGACCGGCCTGCTGTTCCCGTTGCTGCCGGGTGACTCGCTGCTGTTCACCGGCGGCATGCTCGCCGCGCAGGAGAACCCGGTCGTGTCGATCTGGTGGCTGGTGCCGTTGGTGATTCTCACAGCGTTCCTCGGCGACCAGTGCGCGTATTGGATCGGCCGCAAGATCGGCCCGGCCATCTTCAAGAAGGAAGACAGCCGCTTCTTCAAGAAGCATTACGTCACCGAGACGCACGAGTTCTTCGAGAAGCACGGCCCCAAGACCATCATCTTGGCCAGGTTCGTGCCGATCGTGCGCACGTTCATGCCGGTGCTGGCGGGTGTGTCGCAGATGAGCTACCGCAAGTACGTGGCGTTCGACATCGTCGGCGCGGTGCTGTGGGGCGGCGGCGTGACGGTCATCGGCTACTTCCTGGGCAATGTGCCGTTCATCCGCGAGCACGTGGAAGCGATCTTCCTGCTGATCGTGTTCGTGTCGATCCTGCCCGCGATCATCACGGTCGGTAAGAAGGTGCTCGAGCGCCGCAAGGCACCGGTGGTCCCGGCGCCCAACGGCGAGCTGGCGACTTCGACGAACGAGACGCACTGATCGCTGTGACCGCAGTACCGTCGACCCTCCTCGCCATGGGCAGCTTCGAGCCGCTGATCTCAGCAGGCCCCGCTGTGGTCTGGGCGGTGGTGCTGGTATTCGTGTTCCTCGAGTGCGCGTTCATCATCGGGCTGTTCCTGCCCGGTGACTCGATGCTGATCACCGCCGGCATCGTGCTGGCCTCGCACGCCAATGGCGAAGCGCAGGTGTGGGCGCTGTCGGTGGGCACGATGCTGTCCGCGATCATCGGCAATCAGGTCGGCTATATGGTCGGCGCGCGTACCGGGCATCGCCTGGTCGCGCGCAAGAACGGCCGATATATCAACACCAAGAACTTGGCCAAGGTCACCGATCTGCTGCAACGGCACGGGTTCTTCGCGGTGCTGGTCGCGCGGTGGATTCCGTGGGTGCGCACGCTGTGCCCGATGGTGGCGGGCGCGGCCGGGATGGACCATCGCAAGTACACCGTGGCCAGCACGATCGGCGCGATCATCTGGGCGCCGGTGCTGCTGCTGATCGGGTATTACGCGGGCGAGTTCCTCGAGCAGGTGCCGTGGTTGATGCCCGCGGTGATCTGCACGTTGATCGTGGGCCTGATCGTGGGCACCGCGCTGGGGCTGCGGCACTACCGCCAGGAGATGTCCAAGCCCGAAGAGGAATTCCTCGAGCCCAGCATCGCGGGCGATACCGAGCGCTGATTCACAGCCCGGCCGCGGTGACCTGGTAGGCCGCTTCCATCAACATCCAGCCCGATAATTGCACCGACAGGTCGCGTTCGGGCACGGCCGAGGCGGTCACCGAGCCGCCCGCGGTGAACTTGCCCGCGCCGGACGTGCCGCCGGGTAAGCGTGCCGGTTTGCTCCAGTCGTAGCCGAACAGCGGCTCGCCTTCGACCTCGAGGCGGTTGGCCCAGGCCGCGGTGGCGGAGGCTTTCACGATCGCGGCGCAGCAGCGTCGAGCGGTTTCCTCGGCCTTGCCCTCGCCGGGCAGCATCAGCGCGACGACCGCGAGGTAGCGGGCCAGGATGCCGTTGAACAGGCCGCCGTCACCGCCGCCGCCACCGGAGATCACCATGCGGGTGGTCATGTGCTCTTCGACGGCGTCGAGCAGGGCGATGACCCGCTGCACGTGGCGTTCGTCGTCGGTGTGCACGGCCAGTTCGGCTTCCAGGCCGAGCACTACACCCTGGCAGTAGGTGAACACGGGGCGTTCGATCTCGCCCGAGGGTAAGTGGATGCCGTCCAGGATCAGGCCGGATTCCGGGTCGCGCAGGGTGGCGTCGAGCCAGTCGGCCATCTGTTGCGCGCGTCCGACGTGGCCCAGACGCAACAGGGCGATGCCTGCGGGGCCGTTGGCGGGGGCGTTGAAGAAGTCCGATTTCATCCGCCACGGGATGCCGCCGCCGACCTCGGGATCCCAGGCGCCGTAGAGCTTCTGTTCCAGGGCGACCAGGCCGCGACGAGCATCGGTGAGATCCAGGGTGCGTTCGGCGCGTTCCAGGGCGATGGCCAACCAGGCCATGTCGTCGTAGTAGCGGTTGGTCCAGCCGGTGATATTGCGTAACCGGATGGCACGGGCGATCGCGCCGATGCGTTTGCGGCGGGCCGGGGTGGGCACGCGGTTGGCGGCGTCCACCGCGACGTCGAGTAAGTGCGCCTGCCACCAGTAGTGCCAGCCGGCGAAGGCTCGTTCGCGACGGGTCGCGGGCCAGCCCACCACACCCAATTCCGTTCCGGGACAACCCCACAGCATCCGCAGATGCCGCGAGATGATCGCGGACTCGGCCATATCGGCACGCTCGGACCACAGCGCCGCAGTGGGCACCGATCCGGCACGATCTGCGGGCTGGGGGCGCCGGCCGCTGCGCGAGGTCATGACCCCATGGTGCCAGGTGGCACCGACATTCCGTGCTCGTTCCGTTACCAGGCCACCGACAGGTCGGCGTGTTGGCGAATCCAGGCGTGCATGGCGATGCCCGCGGCCACGCCCGCGTTGATGCTGCGGGTCGAGCCGAACTGGGCGATCGAAACCGTCAGCGCCGCTGCGTCTTTCGCGTCGTCGCTCACGCCGGGGCCCTCCTGACCGAACAGCAGCAGGCAGTTCTTCGGCAGGTCCGCGGTCTCCAACGGGACCGCGCCGGGCACGTTGTCCACGGCCACCACGGTCAGCCCCTCGCGCGCGGCGAACTCGCGCAACTCGGCGAGGTCGGCGTGGTGCATCAGGTGCTGGTAGCGGTCGGTGACCATCGCGCCACGGCGGTTCCAGCGTCGCTTGCCGATGATGTGCACCGCGGCGGCGGCGAAGGCATTGGCGGTGCGCACGACGGTGCCGATATTGGCGTCGTGGCCGAAGTTCTCGATCGCCACGTGGAACGGGAAGCGGCGGGAGTCGATGTCGGCGACGATTGCCTCACGGGTCCAGTACCGGTAGGCGTCCACGACATTGCGGCGGTCGCCCTCGGCCAGCAGGACCGGGTCGTAGCGTTCATCGGTGGGCACCGGGGTGTCGTATTCCTGCGCCCACGGACCGAGGCCGTGCGGATGCTCGCCCCACTCGGTCGGGCCCGCGACCTCTGGTTCATTCACCCGACAATGCTAGGCGGACGCCGCGCTACCCTGGAACTGGGTGGTGAGCCGGATGGATCATGCGCGGGTGATGCGGGCATTGGCCTGGGTCGTGGCGGGGTATCTGATCGCGCTCGCGGTGTGGTTGGGGTGGCTGGCGCCGCACGCGCCGCCGGGGACAGTGCCCTATCAGGTGATGATCATGGTGGGACTGTTCGGGACGGCGTGCGGGGGCGCGGTGACGTGGGCTTCGATGCCGACCCGGGCGGATCGGCGGTTGCGCAGGCACGGGTTGGAGGGGTGGGCGCGGATCGAAGGGGTGCATCCGTTGGGGCGCACGGATCATGCCAGTGAGATGACCGAGTTGGATGTGGAGCTCACGGTGCCGGGGGCCGACACGTACAGCGGGACGATCGTGGTGGATGTGATGCCGGTGGACAAGGCGAGAATAGTTGTCGGACAGACTGTTCCGATTCGCGTCGACCCGCAGGATCGGGATCGGATCATTCTGGTGCTGTGAAGGCTTACGCGGGTGACGATCCAGCGACCTGCGGGGCTGTGGACTCCGGTGACGATCCAGCGACCTGCTGGGGTGTGGGCTCCGGGGTCGCTTCGAGGGTGGGTAAGCCGACGATCGGGCGGCCGCGACGCAGGGTGCGCTGCCAGCGCAGCGGATCGAACACGGCGGGGTCGGTTTCCTCGATGAACGAGCGGATCAGCTTCACGAAACGGTCGGGATCGAAATGATGCGGGAAATGGCCTGCGCCCGCGAAGATTTCGATGCGACTGCCGGGGAAGGCGCGGTGGGCGCGTTCGGCGTGCCCCGACGGGATGACGGTGTCGCGGGTGCCGCCGATGACCAGGGTCGGCAGGTGGGCGGCGAGGTAGCCGCGGTCGAGCATGGTGATGGTTTGGCCGCGGCGGTCGGCGGCGGCGCGGATGGTGCGGAGGAAGGCGTTGCGTGCGCCGGGGTCGGCCAGGTGGCCGTAGAGGCGCAGGACGTATTCGGCGTCGGGGCCCAGGCCCAGGCCACCGGCTGCGGTCACCACGGGGACGGCCGCGCGGACGGCGGTGCGGACCGGCCAGCTCGTGATCGCCATCAGGGCCGGGCCCGCGCCTGCCAGGGTGGCGAGGCGGAACGCGGGGTGCACGCCCGCGCCCATTCCCGCCGGGCACACCAGTGCTATTCGCTCGACCTTCTCGGGGAACTGGTAGGCGAACTGCATCGCGACGCCGCCGCCCAGCGAATGGCCGACCACGGTGATCCGGTCGATGCCGAGGACGCTGAGCAGGTCACGCATGCCGTTGGCGTAGGCGGCCACCGCGTAGTCGGCGCGGGGCTTGGCGGATTCGCCGTGGCCGAGGAGGTCGGGGGCGATGACGGTGTAGTGCTCGGCTAGCGCGTCGAACACGGGTTCCCAGGTTCCTGAGCTGTCGGTGATCCCGTGGATCAGCAGCAGGGGTGGGCCGGTGCCTGCCATGCGGAACGCCCGGCGATACCCGTGCACCTCGATGAACTGCGTTTCCCCGCTCATCTAGGAAGCGTGCGCGCGCGGTATTTCATCGCGACAACACCAAAGTAAGCGCCATGTGACGCGCTGTATCAGAAAGTGTTCCGGGGCGGGACGGTGAGCAGATACTGAGCGGCCGCGTAGGTCGCCAGGATGGTGCCTTCGGTGAGGCGGCGGGTGCGGTCGGTTCGGGCGAAGAGGCGGCGCGCGACGATCAGGGCGTCCGAGATCGTGAACAGTAGGGCGCCGACGCCGTAGCGGCTGCGGGGGTCTGCGTTCGGAATGTTCACGCCCGCAAAGGTTTTCGCGTCGGGTGCGAGGGTTGGGTCCGAGGCGAGGGTTGCGGCGGTGCCCAGGGTCGCGCCGTAGGTGGTGAGCGGGAGGGCGAGGTTGGGGGCTTTGGCGCGGAGCAGCGCGGCCACGCCCAGCCAGGCCACTACGCGGGGGACGGCGATGTCGGGGCGTGGGCGGGCGCCGCGCTGCCACCACAGGATCGAGTAGCCGGTTTGCATGACCGCGAACGACGAGGCGCCTGCGATGAGGCGGCGGTCGTCGTCGGGGTCGAGCAGCAGCACGTCGCCGACGGTGGCCGCGGCCAGCGAGCCGAGCAGGATCGTGCGCTCGGTCGGGACGAGGTCGCCGTTGGCCACCGAGTCGGCGGCCAACAGCGGCATCAGCAGTGGCTTGGCGACCCATTGCAGGCGGTCGCGGCCGGTGACAGCACCGAACACGGTGACTGCCGCCGCCGTGACATAAGCGGCGCGCAGTCCTCGCATGTCAGAAGCTCGGTTCCTTCGGGGCGGGCGGAAGGGTGACGACCTGGCCCGCGTAGCTCAGACCCGCGCCGAAGCCCAGCAGCAGCGCGACCTGGCCGCCCTTGGCCTTGCCGGTGACCAACATTTCCTCGATGGCCAGTGGCACCGAGGCGGCGGAGGTGTTGCCGGTGTTCTCGATGTCGTTGGCGATGGGGACCTCGTCGGCCAGGCCCAGGTTCTTCTTCATCAACTCGTTGATCCGGGCGTTGGCCTGGTGCGGGATGAACACCTCGATGTCCTCCTTGGCCACGCCGGAGCTGTCCAGCGCCGCCGACAGGGCGCGCGGAAGAGTGACCGCGGCCCAGCGGAAGACCTTCGGGCCCTCCATCCGCAGCGACATCTGGCCGACCGGCTCCACGGCGGGATCGGTGCCCTGCATCTGCTGCGCGCGCTGCTGGAACGCCAGGAAATCGATGTCCTGGGCGATGGCCTCGGCGTTCTCGCCGTCGCTGCCCCACACCGTGGGCGAGATGCCGTTCTCCTCGGCCGGGCCGACGACGACAGCGCCCGCACCGTCACCGAAGATCATCGCGGTGCCGCGGTCGGACTTGTCCAGGCCGACGGTCATCGTCTCGGCGCCGATCACCAGCACATAGTCGAACGAACCCGCGCGGATCAGATCGGCGGCAACGCCCAGGCCGTAGCAGAAGCCACCGCAGCCGGAGGTGAGGTCGAACGCGGCCACACCGTTGAGCCCCAGGTCCGACGCCACCGAGGGCGCGCCGTGCGGGGTGAGCTTGAGCCAGCTGGAAGTGCACAGGATGACCGCGCCGATCTTGGTGCGATCGATCGGGGTGTTGTTCAGCGCGCGCTCGCCGGCGGCCGTGGCGATCGACTGGATCGTCTCGTCGCCGCTGATCCAGCGCCGGTTGTGGATGCCGGTGCGATCGAAGATCCAATCCGGCGTGGAGTCCAGCTGCTCGCACACTTCGGCATTGCTGACGATGCGTTGCGGACGGTAGGCACCGATCCCGAGCATCGCGACATTGTCGCGACCTTTGTTTACTGCAATGCTCACCACAGGTGACTCACACGTCCTTCAGACATTCCGGACAGACCACGTCGTCGTCCGGGTTCGGCGTTGTTCAGGCTAACCCAGCGCGAGATCATCGAGACCGAGGATGGATCGATATTCCAGCCCCTCTTCGGCGATCACCTGGTCAGCACCGGTTTCCCGGTCGACGACGGTGGCCACACCGACCACGATCGCGCCCGCGTCACGCAGCGCGCGCACCGCGGTCAGCGGCGAATTTCCGGTGGTGGTGGTGTCCTCCACGACCAGCACGCGCTTGCCCACGATGTTGGGGCCCTCGATCTGACGCTGCATCCCGTGCGCCTTGGCCGCCTTGCGGACCACGAACGCGTCGATCGGGCGACCGGGCGCGTGCATCACAGCCATCGCGACCGGATCCGCGCCCATGGTCAGACCACCGACGGCGTCGAAGTCCCAGTCACCGACCAGTTCGCGCAGCAACGTGCCGATCAGCGGGGCGGCCTGGTGGTGCAGGGTCGCGCGGCGCAGGTCGACGTAGTAGTCGGCTTCCTTGCCCGACGACAGCGTCACCTTGCCGTGCACGACCGCGAGCTCGCGCACCAGCGCCGCCAGCTGGTCGCGATCGGCCTTCGTGAGCGACTCACGTGCCTGGTCGATCATCTGAGTCATGTCCTTCCGCGTGCGTTGAAGAGTCCGCGATTGAGTCGGGTCACCAGGGTCCGCGGGACGAACCCCGCGACCGCGGTGAGCAGTTTGTACTGCACGCCGGGCACGCTGATCACCCGACCGGAGTCCAGATCGCGCAGGCACCCGTCGACCACCTGATCGACATCCAGCCACAGGCGCTGGGGCAGCGAACTCATCTCGATGCCGGCGCGCTCATGGAACTCGGTGTGCACGAATCCGGGGCACAGCGCTTGGACGCGAACACCGGTGCCCACTAATCCACCCGCTAAACCCTCCGTGAAGGATACGACGTAGGCCTTGGAGGCCGAGTAGGTCGACCCCCGTCCGGGAATCAGCCCGGCCACACTGGCCACATTCACGATCGAACCGGCACCCGCGGCGACCATCGCCGGCAGCGCGGCTCTGGTCAGCTGCAGCACCGAGGTGACGTTGACGTCGAGCTGGGCCTGCAGTTGCGCGGGCTCGAGCGTCCAGAACTCGCCCGAATGCGCGAAACCCGCGTTGTTGACCAGGAATTCGATGCCCTGCGCGGCCCGTTCGGCCACGCGTGCGCGGTCGTCGTCGTCGGCCAGATCGGCGACCAGGACCTGCGCCGATGTGGCGAATCGGCGGGCCAGTTCGTCGGCCAGCTCACGCAGGCGGGCTTCGTCGCGGGCGACCAGGACCAGGTCGTAACCCAGCGCCGCGAGACGGTGGGCGAAGCCGCGCCCGATGCCGGACGTCGGTCCGGTGATCATGGCGACGGGGCGGTGGACGCCGGGCAGGCGCAAGGGACTGTCGGTCATCGCGAGATCGATTCCGGTTGTGCCGCGACGGTTACCGTCGCGGCGGGTGGATCACTTCGGCACTGGGCCCTGGTACGGGCGGAAACCCGGGTGGAAGGGGCCGCCCGGTTGGCCGGGTTCCGCGTCGTCGAGGGGGGCCTCGGTGCGTGCGCGGGGTTCGGGGACTACTGCCAGCGACGGGCGCTTCGGGGGTTCTCCGAGGGGGCGGCGGCCGGGGGCTGGTTGGTCCTCGAACTCCGGGTCGTCGAGGTCGGGGTCGTAGTCGGCGGGTAAGGCGGGAGCTCGGCCGAGGGGGGCGCGATCGTCGCGGGCGGGGGTGCGGGGCTCGTCGTCGTCAGCGAAGCGGGCGGCGGGGGCCGAGGAGTTGTCGAAGCGGGACGCGTACGGCTCGTCGTCGGCGAAGCGGGACGGGTAAGGCTCGTCGTCTTCGGACGCGCGCGACGGGGCGTACTGCTCGTCGCCGGACAGGCCACCGGCGTAGGGCTGGTCGTCGTCGAGTTCGTCGGGGCCGGGGAAGCGAGCACGCCCACGTTCCTCGACATCGGCGAATCCCTCACGGCCCGAAGCGAATTCGCGGTCGTCGTCTTCCTCGTCGTACTCGGGACGGAAGCCCGGCGCGAGGTTGGCGCTGGAACGCGGACGCGTGAACTCGTTGGGCTCGGCCACCGGCGGCAACACGTGCAGCAGCCCGGACAGCCGCAGCACCACGTCGATCGCGGTCTCCCAGTCCTTGGACGTACTGCCCACCGGCAACATGCCCAGCGTCCAGTTGCCCTCGCTCCACAGCATCTGCACGGTGTCGGACAGCGATTCGATGAAGCCGACCATCCGCTGATCCACCGCGTGCCGCGCGATCTCGGGATCGGTGGCGAACACCACCCGGTCGCCGATGGCGCCGAGCAGTTCCAGATCGTGGTCCTTCGGCGGGGCGGCGGTTTTCAGCCGCATGTCCACGTCGATCTCGGAGCCGATCTGGCGGCGCACGGCCACCAGGGTCGCGGCGTCTTCCAGGTCGAAGAGCACGAATTTCTCGCCCTTGCGAATACCGGAGACCACGTCGACCGCCGAGAGGTAACCGAGCTTGGCCAACGCGCCACGGCGCCACGTCGACGCCAGCGCCGGCTCCACCGACACGTAGGTGTAACCCTGGGACTTCGCCCACACCTGTCTGGCGTGTCCGGTGCGCTGCCGCTGGACCCGATCGAAATACAACAGGACGACCGCACCCACGAGTGCGATCGCTGCTAACCCGAACCACATAGCCGTCATCGTCGCCTAGCCTATCCAGCCGTCGCCGTGATTGCCCGGTAGCACCGGGGATTGGACGCGCGGGTCGCTCATCGGGGGCCGCCCGGTAACGCCGTGGAGATGATGATCTTGGCGTGGATCGACCCGTCTGGGTTTTTGTCGCCCTGCACCATAACCATGTCGCCCACCGGTAGCTCGCTCGCCTTCGTGCTGGTCAACGAGATCACCTGCGTCGCATCGTCGATCAGCACCCGAACATCGGACCCGCCCAGCGTGCTCATGGTGATCTCGGTGCCGGTGTTGGCGGTGATGCTGCCCATCGTGGCGCCCAGATCCTCACCGCCGCCAAGTCCTGGCAAGCCGGGTATCCCGCTGGTGCTCGGCGAGGTGCCGGGGGTGGTGGGTTTCATCGTCGGTGGGACGAGGAGTTGGCTGGTCGACGGCGGTGCGGCGGTGTTGTCTTCGGAAGAGTTTCCGCTCAGTACCAGCCCTGCCAGCACGCCGCCGACGGCGATCAGAGCCAAGATGCCAATACCCAGCGCGATCCATAAACCGGTGTGGCGCTTGGGCGGTTCTTGCTGGTTACCGTCCTGCGGCTGCGGTGGCGGCGCGGCCTGGTAACCCTGGTCATAGCCGGGCGGCGGTGCCTGCTGCGGTGGAGGTTGTGCTGCGGGATAACCACTTTCGTAACCACCCCACTGCGCGTCGTGCGGGGGCAGCGCCTGCGTCGGATTCGACGGTTGACCCCACTCGTCGAACGAACCGGCCCCGTACTGCGCGGTCGACTCGGTGCCCGACGAACCCAGCCGTTCGGTCGGCGCGTCGTCCGGGCGTTGCCACGGATCCTTGGGGTTCGTCATGGGCTCCAGGGTAGGACAGGCCGGTGCGTTTGGCAGGCCCCTACGCACCGGCCTGTGGATAAATTCCCTAGCTGTGGATAACTTCGCGTTCGACCACGAGTTTGTCGGTGGCGTTGTCCACACTGACGTTGACCGTGTCACCGTCGGCGACCGCACCGGAGAGGAGTTCCTTGGCCAGACTGTCCCCGATCGCCTGCTGGATCAGCCTGCGTAGCGGCCGCGCGCCGTAGGCCGGGTCGTAGCCGCGCACGGCCAGCCACTGCTTGGCCTCCTCGGTGACGTCCAGGGTCAGGCGACGCTGCGACAGCCGTTTCTGCAGCTGACGCAGGTTGATGTCGACGATCGATTCCAACTGCTTGGCGTCCAGCGCATGGAACATCACCACATCGTCGAGCCGGTTGATGAACTCCGGTTTGAACGCCCGACGCACCGCCTCCATCACCTGTTCACGATCGCCACCGGCGCCGAGATTGGAGGTGAGAATCAGGATGGTGTTGCGGAAATCGACCGTGCGACCCTGACTGTCGGTGAGCCTGCCCTCGTCGAGAACCTGCAACAAGATGTCGAAAACGTCCGGGTGTGCCTTCTCGATCTCGTCGAACAGCACTACCGAATACGGCCGCCTGCGCACCGCTTCGGTGAGCTGACCGCCCTGGTCGTACCCGACATATCCGGGCGGCGCGCCGACCAGGCGAGCCACCGAATGCTTCTCGCTGTACTCGCTCATGTCGATGCGCACCATGGCGCGTTCGTCGGCGAACAGGAAGTCGGCGAGGGACTTCGCCAGCTCGGTCTTACCCACGCCCGTCGGGCCCACGAACAGGAACGACCCCGTCGGCCGGTTCGGGTCCGCGACTCCGGCACGCGCCCGACGCACCGCGTCCGACACCGCCTGCACCGCTTCCTCCTGCCCGACAACGCGCCCCGCGACCTCGGTTTCCATCCGCAGCAGCTTGGCGGTTTCGCCTTCCAACATCCGCCCGACCGGCACACCCGTCCAGGCCGAGACCACGTCGGCGATGTCGTCGGGAGTGACCTCCTCGTTGAGCATCATGTCGCCGGTTGCCGCTGCGCCATTGGCCTTTTCGGCCGCGGCCAGTTCCTTTTCCAAGGCGGGGATCTTGCCGTAACGCAGTTCGGCGGCCTTGCCCAGATCGCCGTCGCGTTCGGCCCGTTCGGACTCCCCGCGCAAGGTTTCCAGCTGCTCTTTCACCCCGCGCACCGAGTCGATCGCGTTCTTCTCGTTCTGCCAGCGAGTGGTGAGCTGGCCCAGTTTTTCGCGGTCGTCGGCGAGCTCTTGACGCAGTTTCTCGAGGCGCTGCTTCGAGGCGGCGTCGGTCTCCTTCTCCAGCGCGACCTCTTCGACCTCCAGGCGACGCACCGCCCGCTCCACCTCGTCGATTTCCACCGGCCGCGAGTCGATTTCCATGCGCAGCCGCGAGGCCGACTCGTCGATCAGGTCGATCGCCTTGTCGGGCAGGAATCGCGAGGTGATGTAGCGATCCGACAGGGTCGCCGCGGCTACCAGCGCGGAGTCGGTGATGCGCACGCCGTGGTGCACCTCGTAACGCTCCTTGATCCCGCGCAGGATGCCGATGGTGTCGGCCACCGACGGCTCGCCGACCAGCACCTGCTGGAAACGCCGTTCCAGCGCCGCGTCCTTCTCGATGTACTTGCGGTACTCCTCGAGCGTGGTCGCGCCGACCAGCCGCAGCTCGCCACGCGCGAGCAGCGGTTTGATCATGTTGCCCGCGTCCATCGCGGAATCGCCGCTGCCGCCCGCGCCGACGATGGTGTGCAGCTCGTCGATGAAGGTGATGATCTCGCCCGCGCTGTTCTTGATGTCGTCGAGCACGGCCTTGAGCCGCTCCTCGAACTCACCGCGATACTTCGCGCCCGCCACCATCGCGCCCAGGTCCAGCGACACGACCTTCTTGTTGCGCAACGACTCCGGCACGTCACCTTCGATGATGCGACGCGCCAGGCCTTCCACGATGGCGGTCTTGCCCACGCCGGGCTCGCCGATCAGCACCGGGTTGTTCTTGGTGCGACGGCTCAGGACCTGCACCACGCGGCGGATCTCGGTATCGCGGCCGATCACCGGGTCGAGTTTGCCCGCGCGGGCCAGATCGGTGAGATCGGTGGAGTACTTCTCGAGCGCCTGGTAACTGGCCTCGGGATCGGCGCTGGTCACGCGCGCGCTACCGCGAACCGTGGCGAACGCGTCGCGCAACGCCTCGGGGGTCGCGCCGTGTTTGCGCAGCAGTTTGGCGATCTCGGAATCGCCTTCGGACAGCCCGACCAGCAGGTTCTCGGTCGAGACATACTCGTCGCCGAGTTCGGTGGCCAGGCGCTGCGCGGCGGTGATCGCGGCCAAGGCTTCACGGCCAAGCTGCGGTGTGGTGGTCGCGCCGGTCGCGCGCGGCAGTTTGTCGGCGATGTCGCCCGCCTCGCGTTCCACGGTCGCGGGGTCGACACCGATGGCTTTGAGCAACGGCGCGGCGATGCCGTCGGTCTGATCGAGCAACGCCACCAGCAAGTGCGCCGGACGGATCTCCGGATTGCCTGCGGCGGACGCGGCCTGCAGAGCAGCGGTCAGCGCCGCCTGCGTCTTGGTGGTGGGATTGAACGAGTCCACGAATCTCCTTGTGTGTGCCGGGTATCGACTTGTTCAACGCGGGTAGAGTTGAGTCTGTTCCGCTCAACTCTAGTTTTCTTCGGCAGACTTGCGATCCGCGTTTCACGGTACGCCGCGACACCACCGAAGACGATCAATCACCGCATGTCGGACGCCTATCCGCCTAGGATTGCGATGCCCGGCTCACCCCCGATGCGAGGAGTTCACCCCCTATGCGCGCGATCGTGGTTCAGAAGTTCGGCGCCACACCCGAGCTCGCCGATGTGCCCGTGCCCGAACCGGGCGCGGGTGAGGTTCAGGTGGCCCTGGACGCGGCGGGGGTCAACCCGTTCGACCTGAAAATGGCCGACGGAATACTGGAGGGCAAGATGCCCACCGACTTCCCGATGATCCTGGGCGTGGACGGCGCGGGCACCGTGTCCGCGATCGGGTCGGGCGTGAGCAAGTTCAAGGTCGGCGACAAAGTGGTCGGCAAATTCCTGACCGCGCCTGCGGGACACGGCAGTTGGGCGCAGTACGCCACCGTCCCCGAGGACGCGACGCTGGTCCCGATCCCCGACGGTGTCACCTCCGTGGCCGCGGCGGCGCTGCCCATCGCCGGTGTGACCGCCCAGGATCTGGTGGACGCGGCCGGAATCCAGCCCGACCAAACAGTTCTGATCATCGGCGCGACCGGTGGCGTGGGTTCCTTCCTCGTCCAACTGGCCAACATCGCAGGCGCGCACGTGATCGCCACCGCCCGCGCCGACGCCACCGACCAGGTCGCCCGCCTCGGCGCCTCCGAAACCGTCGACTACACCCAGATCCGCCCCGCCGACCCCAACTTCGTCGACCCGGACCCCGCCACCTACAAGGACACCAGCGTCACCGACGCCGTTCGCTTCACCCACCCCGATGGGATCGATGTTCTCTTCGACTTGGTCAGCGCGCCAGGGGATTTCGCCACTCACGCCACGCTGGTCAAACGCGGCGGACACGCCTACTCGACTACTTGGGCGGCTGACGAAGAGGACTTGAAATCACGCGACATCACCGGCGGAAACTTCCAATCCAAAGGCAGCTCTGCGGAATTGAGCCGGTTGCTTTCGCGGGTCGCCGCGGGAGATGTGGTTGTTCCGGTGCAAATGACTGTGCCGTTGGAGGCTGCACCCGCAGTGCTCGGCCAGGGCAGTGCACGCGGAAAAACCGTCCTCGCCATCTGATTCAGGCACGTCAACGGCACCGCGTAAGTTGTCCGATCATGAGCGAACTTCGACTTTCGGCGCCGTTCGACGGCCGCAAACCCGACGGCAAACCGGTGGTGAACCGGCCTGCGGTGGACTCCGACATCCAGGAGCAGGTGCTGTCCTACCTCGAGCACGCCCCGGTGGTTTTGAGCGCCCGCAGCTTCGACGCCGACGAGTTCGACCCGGCCAAACGCGACGTGCCGCTGAACTTCCACACCGACGGTGTGTTCGTCTGGCCAGGCGCGGTCCCCTACTACCTGCGCAAGTACGGCCTGCCGCCGGAGCCCGCGCTGATCCAGCACATCGCGAGCAGGGGGTTCGAGATCGGGGAGGTCGATGAGGGGGCTCGGGAGGCGGCGGTGCAGAAGGTGACCGGTTGACCTGTTCGGGGAATTGAGCTGTTCCGTTGGCAACGGAACAAGCCGATTATCCGAACATCGCGCTACGAGGTGCGATGCACTGTGGCCTTGGGGCCGGTCACCAGGCTGTTCGCCGGGACGTCCCTGGTTATGAAGGCGGCCTTCGGCGGGGAGTAGGGGCTACCCGCGGCACCCAGGCTGACCGGCGGGGTCCGGTTGGTCAATTGCCTGCCGAACCCACCACCTATACCATCAGATGCATGGCCTTGTTCGAGATCCGTGCCGAGCCGGAGGTAGTTGAGTGGTTGCGATCGCTGACTCCAGCCCAGCTGGCCCGAGTTGACGAGGTCGTCGGTTTGCTTGCCGAGGAAGGGACCGGCCTCGGCATGCCATTATCCCGGTCATTGGGAGACCGGGTGTGGGAGCTGCGCATCCATCTGCACCCGGTCGAGATGCGGTTGACGTACTGGTTTGCGTCCAACAACCGAATAGTCATACTGACGACGTTTCGCAAGACTCGTGACAACGAGCGACTGCAAGTGATGCGGGCAAAAGAAGCCCAGAAACTGTGTTCGGTCAACCACGACATCGACAAGGTAGACGCCTTGATCGACACAGCAAGGGAGGTCGAATGAATAAGGGCCACAATCGAGTCGCCGTTGATCCCGTCTTAGCGGCGAAGCGAGACACCGAGGAGTACCGCGCAGCCAGAGAGATCGCCAGAGTCGAAATCGCGCTCGGCCGGGCTGTTTTCACGCGACGCACTGCCTTGGGTATGTCGCAGACGGAACTGGCACGGCGTGCGCAGATGACTCAGCCCGCGGTCTCGCGTTTGGAGGGCGGCGGAGGTGGGGTGCCGACGCTCTCGGTGCTGGATCGGCTCGGACGCGCGCTCGGTGTCCGGTTCTCGGTCAGTGTCGGCGCGGATCCCGATACCGCTGAAGAGACCCTCGGACTCATCGCATAGAGGGTCGGGCTTCGTCGGGCTTCGCGATCACCGACTCGTATCGTTAGGGCGGAGATCGCGCTGGACGCAGGCGTGGCGTTGACGATCCGTGCGGTGGGGCGGCGTGATGAGCATCCCTGCACCCGGATGTTGGTTTCGGGGGATACTGGGGTGGGTTGCACCGTGTGGTGGGCCACATTGCGGCAAATTCGATAGAAACGGAGCTTGACGACGTGGATGCGCGTTCGCTTGCGCTGGTCCGCGCCGACTTCCGCGGGGTGGCCGAGACACCCGGTGGTTCCGAGCGGCTGATCAGCGCGTTCTACGGTCACCTGTTCGCACAGGACCCGCGGTTGCGTGAGCTGTTTCCGCCTGCCATGGACATGCAGGCCAAGCGGATCACCACCGCGGTGCAGTTCGTGCTCGACCATCTCGAGGACTTCGAGCGGGCCCAACGGTTCCTCGAGCAACTGGCCCGCGACCATCGCAAATACGGGGTCGAAGCCGACCATTACGACCTGGCCGGACGGGCACTGCTGGCCGCGCTGCGCACTTTTCACGGCAACCGGTGGACCAGGGAACTCGACGAAGGGTGGCGTGACATCACGCTGCTGATCTCGGCGTCGATGGCGATCGGGGCCAACGAGGACACCTCGCAGCCGTACTGGGACGCGACCGTGGTCGGGCATCGGCGGGTGCTCGATGATCTGGCGATCGTGCGGCTGCAGGCCGACGGGCCGATTCCGTTCAAAGCCGGGCAGTATGTGCCGGTCGCGGTGCCGCAGCGGCCCAACATGTGGCGCTACTTCTCCCCCGCTATTCCGGCCAACCCGTATGGCGAGATCGAATTCCATGTGCGGCGGATCAGCGGTGGCTGGGTGAGTCCGGCGATCGTCAACGACACCAAGGTCGGGGATCGGTGGAAGATCGCCGGGCCGCTGGGTGGGTTGCACGTGGATCGGGAATCGCAGCGCGATGTGCTGATGATCGGGTCGGGGACCGGGATCGCGCCGTTGCGGGCGCAGCTGATCGAGATGAGTCAGCGGGGGATCAACCCGCGCGTGCACTTCTTCATCGGTGGACGGTATCCGGGCGACCTCTACGACGTGGGCAATATGTGGCAGCTGTCGCAGTCCAACCCGTGGTTGACCGTGGTGCCGGTCTGCGCCGAGAACACCAATCCCTGGTGGTATCCCCAAGATTCGGGTGCCACGCCGCCCGGAATGCCGCGCCGGTTGGTCGGTAATCTGGGAGCGGTGGTGACCAGTTTCGGTGCGTGGTCGGACCGGCAGATCCAGATCGCCGGTTCGCCGTCGATGATCGCCGAGACCCGGCACGCGCTGCTGCGAGCAGGCACCCCGAGTGAGATCATCGCGTCCGACCCCGTCTGAGACTTCGCGAAAGAGGCTGATGAGCAACGCTTTTCCCGACCCCGCATGGACGGCGACCGTGGTCGGACACCACCGATTGCGCCACGACCTCGCCGTGATCCGGCTGATCGGCGACTTCGTGCCGTTCGAAGCGGGAGGCTCGGTGGAAATCGAGGTGCCGCAGCATCCGGGCGTGCGACGACGGTTCTCCCCCGCGCTGCCGCCTTCGCTGGACGGCAAGCTCGAATTCCATGTGCGGACGGTGCCGGGCGGGTGGTGTTCGAGTTCGATCGTCACCGACACCAAACCGGGTGATCAGTGGCGAATCAACGCTCCCCATGGGGTTTTCGCGGTGGAACCCGATGCTGTCGAATTGGTGATGATCGCGGGCGGGACCGGGTTGGCGCCGATGCGGGCGCAGATTCTGGAGCTGGCTCGTCGCGATATGCCGCCGCGCACGTATCTGTTCGTCGGTGGGCGCTCGCCGCGCGACCTCTATGCCAACGACATGCTGTTCCTGCTGGCGGGCGAATTGCCTTGGCTTTCGGTGATTCCCGTTGTGGAGAGTCCGGATGATCCTGCGGTGCGCGATGAATGGTATGAGCAGACCCGCTCCGATATCGGTTTCGGGCCCGAGGAAATGCTGCACGGGACGCTAGCTGACGTGGCCGCAGCGCACGGTCCGTTCACCAAACATCAAGTGCTGGTGTGTGGTTCGCCAGCGATGGTTCGCACCACCGTCGACCGCCTGATCGAATCGGGCACTCCCCCGGCCAACATCGTTTCCGAAGGTGCCTGAGGGGCCCGCGTCTCCGCGCAATGACGGGGGATACAAGTGATCCGCCGCGCCGCTGTAGCTTTGATCGCAACAGCGATGCTGACTTCCTGCCAACTCCTCACCGATTTGGATCAAGATACGAGTCCGGGATTGCCGAGAGCATTCGGTGCGCGCATGACGGACGGAATATTGCATATCTGGACAGGACCGCAATGTCCTGAGCAGGATCGCTTGTCATTTCTCTTCGATCGAAACAACGCTACCTACTTGGTGCTGGCCTCCGAACGACCAGAGGGAGCCGACATCGAGTATCTGACCCTCGGGCCAAATCCGGGCTGGCGAATCATAACGCCGCTCCCACAAGGGTTCGACTGGAAAACTCAGAACGAACTGACTCTGATGGGAGAATCTACTGACATTCCGACAGTTGTGCGGGAATCTACCGCACACCCGAATGATACCTACTGGTTCCAAGATGTCGGCTGGCTGAACCCCACCGAGGTTGCCGCGCTGAATGGAAAGACATTCCTCACGCTCTGCTCTCCGGACCCGCGTGACCCGACACCGACACCGAGATAGCGCAGACTATCCGTCAGGTGACAGGACCTCTTCGAATCGCCGCCGCTCCGACACGAGTGTTCACCGTTCTCTGAGTAGGTTCAACGCCCACCGCCTTGTGGTCGGCTGATTCTCGAAACCAGAGGTCGCGTCGGGTCGATTGGGCTTGGTGCCCGCGGGAATGACGAGTCAGAACAACGGGTCGTGGCGGATTGATTGGGCTTGGGTTCCGGCTCCCGATGAACGCTCAGAACAACGGATCGTGGCGGATTGACTGGGCTTGCGTGCCTGCTGCCATCAAGCGGAACTTGGTGGTTTGGACCATGGATGGGGAGCCGACTATTTGGACGTCGCGGTCGGACCAGGGGCCGTAGCTGGCTACTACCTTGCCGATTTGGCCGGTCATGCGGGGTTCCAGGCCGGGTAGGTCGGGGTGGGGTTCGCCGGAATCGTAGTACCACCAGGGGTTTTCGTCACTTTCGGTGACGGGGGTGATGGTGAGCCATTTGTTGGCGATGGCCAGTTGGCTCAGGACCTGCAGGTCGTAGAGGTCGCAGGGGTGGTGGCCGCCGACGAACAGGTGGACCTTCGGGTTCACGCGGCGTTGGGCCATGGCCATGATCTGGGCGCGCAGGGGGGCGATGCCGGTGCCGCAGCCGACCATCAGCATTTTGCGTTTGGTGTTGCGGGGCACGCCGAGACCGCCCAGCGGGGAGCCGAGCAGCCACTGGTCACCGACCGCGGTGTGCGCGATCATCGCGGGGCTGACCCAACCGCCGAGCACGCTGCGGATGTGGAACTCGATCTCGCCGTTGGGGTTCGACGGGTTCGCCGGTGACAGGTACCGCCACATCCGTGGGCGCGACGGGATCTGCACGCTGAGGTACTGGCCCGCGGCGTACTGCATCGGTTCGTCGAGCTGCAACCGCACGACCGTCAGGTTGCGCAGCACCTCGCGGTGTTCGACCACGGTGCCCTTCCAGGCGGGCGGGGTCGTCTCCTTGTCGGCGGCGCTGATCATCGCGCCGCTGATGGTGGCCAGGCCCTCGTCCCAGGCGGCGGCGACCTCGTCGGTCCACATCTCCGTGCCCGCGAACTGTCGCATGGCCGACTTCAACGAGTTGGCCACGGCCACATAGTGAGCCGGTTGCACGCCGTACTTGCGATGGTCGCGCCCGAGCTGAGCCAGGAACGGCAGCAGCTGGTCGGGCTCCTCGAGGCGTTCGAGGGTGTAGGAGATCGCCTTGACGAGGCGGTCGCGCTGGGAATCCATGGCGGCCGGGAAGTAGTCACGGACACCGGGGTAGTCCGTGAACAGGATCGAGTAGAACGACCTCGACAGCTTCTCCGGTCCACCGTCTTCCGCAGCGACCGCCTTGAACGTAGTACGGATCAAAGCGACAGTCCGCGAATCCATATGTGTCACAACCTCGTTTCGCCATCGAACGCTAGCCGCGCCGGCGAGTGACGGGCTGGGAGGACACTCGTCAGCAGCCGATGCGAGAAGTCTAGGCGAGGTTTGCCAGCTTCGGAATCGTACTCTTAAACATCACGCGTGTAATTCTCGAAAACCAAGGTGCAGCTCATCTGTGTCCGCCTAAAACATACCTACAGACCGTTAACTGGGGGTGAATACGGCCTCACGATCGCTCAAAGTTCCTGACATACCAGGCATTTCACCACCAACGTCGCTGGTAGAGCGACTCCCCCGCTACGGCGCGATTGCGCCACGCTCCGACGCGCCGTGCCGTGACACGCGGGGCGGCTGCACCGGAGTGGCTGCCCGACAGCGCCGAATCACCCTCGCACCGACCCCGATTCAGCTTCGAGCCAGCTAACTTTTGGACATCCGCGGTGATAAATCCGCACCTCAGCGCCCTGCAGCGCAGTATCCGATCAGCGAGATCAGGAATAAGTGAGTTGCTGGACAGTCACCAGCGGGTCGCTCGGCATTGCCTCGCCGACGGCGACGGGCCCCCGATTCGCACCCGCGACAAGCGGATGTCGAACCGGAGGCCCGAGGTGAGACCGAACGTCAGCGGCGATGCCGCGGCTGCCACACCACCAGCGCGGTACTGCGCTGGGGCGGCGACAGATCGGGTCGATAACCCGCCCGCAACCGCTCCAACTCCGCGCTCATCTCGTCGACGCGATGCTGCAGCGCCTCGACCTGATTGGTCAGCTCGATGATGCGTTTGATGCCCGCGAGATTGACGCCCTCGTCCTGCGACAAGCGCTGCACCTCGCGCAACACCTCGACATCACGGGCCGAATAACGACGCCCGCCACCCGAGGTCCGTTGCGGTGTCACCAAACCCAACCGGTCGTAGGTCCGCAACGTCTGCGCGTGCATCCCCGCCAGTTGAGCCGCCACCGAGATCATGAAGAACTCGGCACGCGCGGCGGCATCGGACACGGAACTCGGATCGGCCGGGCTGCCTGCGCCCTCCCTGGTCACGCTGCGCTACCTCCTCCGGGCGCTGAGCCGACTGCGCGCATCACGCACCCGCCCATCCTCCGCGCGGTTCGAAACCACTGGACTTCTCCGCCTCCTGGTAACGCTTGAGCGCATCGGTGGCATCGGAATCCAGCGTTTGCGGCACCGCGACCTTCACCGTGACCAGCAGGTCACCGGCACCGCCCGCCGCACCGCGCTTGGGCACACCACGACCACGGACCCGCAGAATACGCCCGTCGGCAGTGCCCGGAGGCACCTTCACACCGACCCGACCATCCAGGGTGGGCACCGAAACCGTTGTCCCGAGCACCAATTCGCTGTAGCTCACGGGCAACACCAGGGTCAGGTCGTCGCCTTGACGGCCGAAGACCTTGTCCTGGCTCACGTGCACGGTGACGAACAGGTCGCCCGACGGCGCGCCGCGCAGACCCGCCTCGCCCTGCCCGGCCAACCGGATCTTCTGACCGTCGCTCACGCCCGGCGGAATCCGGACAGTGATGGTGCGCGTGCGGTTCTGGATACCGGTGCCCGAACAATCCGAACACGGGTCGTCGATGATCGTGCCGGTACCGCGGCAGTCGTCACAGGGCTCGCTGAAACCGAACGCGCCCTGATTACGGCTGACCACACCCGCACCATCACAGTGCGGGCACACGCGCGGGCTGGTGCCCGGCTTGGCGCCGCTGCCGTGACACGTGGTGCACGGCGACGGACTGGTCATCCGCAGCGGAACGGTCACACCCTGGGCGGCCTCCCGGAAACCCAGCGTCGTCTCGGTCTCCACATCGGAACCGCGCCGCGGACGCGACGCCGCCCGACCACCGCCACCGCGGTTGCCGAACAGCCCACCCAGCAGATCGCCCAGGCCGCCGTCGCCCGCGGCACCGGCGCCACCGGCTTGTCCGAAGATGTCGCCGATGTTGAAGTCCTGCGAGAACCCGCCGCCCGCACCGGGATTGAACCCGCCACCGCCGCCGTATCCTCGCCCGCCGCCGCCACCGCCCGCGAACATGCGGCGCGTTTCGTCGTACTCCTTGCGCTTGGCCGGATCCGACAGCACCGCGTTGGCTTCGCTGACGGTCTTGAACCGCTCCTCGGCCTTGGTGTCACCCGGATTGGAGTCCGGGTGCAGGTCGCGGGCCAGCTTGCGGTAGGCCTTCTTGATCTCGTCCTGCGAGGCGCCGGAGGAGACACCCAGCTCCTTGTAGAAGTCCTTTTCGATCCACTCCCGTTGGCTCACCGGGCATCTCCTCCTTTCTTATTGCTCGTTCGCGTCGGCATCAGCGTCCGATGCCTCCGCGTCGGTGACCCCGACCAACGCGTGCCGCAGCACACGATCGCCGAACCGATAACCCTTGCGCATGACGATCCCGATCACCGGATCCGCACCCGAACCCTCGTGCTGCACGGCCTCGTGCAGGGTCGGGTCGAACGGGTCGCCGGTGGCACCGAATTCGACAAGGCCCTGCTTGGTCAGCGCGGTTTCCAGCTTGTCCGCCACCGACCGCAGCGGACCCGATTCCAGGTCGCCGTGCGCGCGGGCACGATCCAGATCGTCGAGTACGGCCAGCAATTCGGTGACCACCTGGGCCTTGGCCGAATCGATGTTGGCCTGTCGGTCGCGCTCGACCCGGCGGCGGTAGTTCGCGTATTCCGCGGTCAACCGCTGCAGGTCGGCGGTGCGCTCGGCCAGCTCATCGCTTTCCGGCGCGACATCCTCGGGGGCGGGGGCCGCCTCAGCGACCTCCGCGTCCTCGATGATGTCCTCGATCAACTCCTGCTCGGAGGAGTTCTCCTGCGTCACTTCTTGTCCGTGTCGACCGGCTCGTCCACGACCTCGGCGTCGACGACCTGATCGTCATCGGCCTGGCTCGGGCCCGAACCGTTACCGGACTGCGCGTCGGCGGCGGCGGTGGCCTCGTAGATGGCCTGGCCCAGCGCCTGCGATTCGGTGGCCAGCTTCTCCACCGCGGACTTCACCGCGGAGATATCGGTGCCGTCCAGCGCGGCCTTGGCCTCGGCGACCGCGTTCTCCACCTTCGCCAGCTGATCGGCGGACACCTGCGCGCCACCCTCGCTCAGCTTCTGCTCGTTGATGAACTTCTCGGTCTGGTGCACCAGCGACTCGGCCTGGTTGCGGGTCTCGGCCTCTTCACGGCGCACCTTGTCGTCGGCGGCGTGCGCCTCCGCGTCGGCGACCATGCGGTCGATCTCTTCCTTGGACAGGCCGGAACCGTCCTGGATCTTGATCTTGTTTTCCTTGCCGGTGCCCTTGTCCTTGGCGGTCACGTGCACGATGCCGTTGGCGTCGATGTCGAAGGTGACCTCGATCTGCGGCACGCCACGCGGGGCCGGGGGCAGACCGGTGAGCTCGAACGAACCGAGCAGCTTGTTGTGCGACGCGAGCTCGCGCTCACCCTGGAACACCTGGATCTGCACCGACGGCTGGTTGTCGTCAGCGGTGGTGAAGGTTTCCGAGCGCTTGGTGGGGATGGTGGTGTTGCGCTCGATGAGCTTGGTCATCACGCCACCCTTGGTCTCGATGCCAAGGCTCAGCGGGGTGACGTCGAGGAGCAGCACGTCCTTGACCTCGCCCTTGAGGACACCGGCCTGCAGCGCGGCGCCCACGGCGACGACCTCGTCCGGGTTCACGCCCTTGTTGGGCTCACGGCCGCCGGTCAGTTCCTTGACCAGGTCCGAGACGGCGGGCATACGGGTGGAACCACCCACGAGCACGACGTGGTCGATATCGGCCACGTTCAGGCCCGAGTCCTTGATCACGGACTGGAACGGCGCGCGGGTGCGATCCAGCAGATCGGAGGTGATCTTCTGGAACTCCGAGCGGGTGAGCTGCTCGTCGAGGAACAGCGGGTTCTTGTCCGCGTCGACGGTGATGTAGGGCAGGTTGATCGAGGTCGACTGGCTCGAGGACAGTTCGATCTTCGCCTTCTCGGCGGCCTCGCGCAGACGCTGCATGGCCATCTTGTCCTTGGTCAGGTCGATGCCCGAGGACGCCTTGAACTTGTCGACCAGCCAGGTGACGATGCGCTCGTCCCAGTCGTCGCCACCGAGGTGGTTGTCACCGGAGGTCGCGCGGACCTCTACGACGCCCTCGCCGATTTCCAGCAGCGAGACGTCGAAGGTGCCGCCACCGAGATCGAACACCAGGATGGTCTGCTCTTTGTCGCCCTTGTCCAGGCCGTACGCCAGCGCCGCCGCGGTGGGCTCGTTG
The DNA here is from genome assembly GCF_042716995.1 of Nocardia sp. NPDC058640. Lineage (NCBI taxonomy): Bacteria > Bacillati > Actinomycetota > Actinomycetes > Mycobacteriales > Nocardiaceae > Nocardia > Nocardia sp. NPDC058640. The sequence continues at coordinate 38,841 of NZ_JBHXRG010000029.1, read as the reverse complement.
ACGATGCGCAGCACGTTCAGACCGGCGATCTGGCCGGCTTCCTTGGTGGCCTGACGCTGCGCGTCTTCGAAGTAGGCCGGGACGGTGATCACGGCGTCGGTGATCTCCTCGCCCAGGTAGGCCTCGGCATCGCGCTTCAGCTTCATCAGCGTGCGCGCGGAGATCTCCTGCGGCGTGTACTTCTTGTCGTCGATCTCGACGTTCCAGTCGGTGCCGATGTGGCGCTTGACCGAGCGGATGGTGCGGTCGACGTTGGTGACCGCCTGGTTCTTCGCGGGCTGACCGACGAGAACCTCGCCGTTCTTCGCGAAGGCGACGATCGAGGGAGTGGTACGCGAGCCTTCGGAGTTCGCGACAACGACCGGCTCGCCGCCTTCGAGCACGGCGACGACGGAGTTCGTGGTCCCGAGGTCGATTCCGACCGCACGAGCCATAGTGGTTCCTCCTGTTTGACGTTCGAGTTTCAGCAACGCTGAGCGTGGTGGGCTCAATCTTGCCCTCGAGATCCACCGCAAGTCAACCCGAAGTTGAGTCAGGGTCGCTCAATGTTGTTGATCGGCACAACCAGCAGCTGCGGAGATTCATTCCCACGCCATTCTTGCCACGAGTGCGCTCAACGTCAGCCCCTGATGCGCGATCGTGACGGTCTGGAGACCTTCCTCAGCGGGTGAGGCCGGGGTGGATTCCGGGGCGCAGGCCGTTGCCTTCGGCGGTTCTGCGCAGGAGGTCCAGGAAGAGGACGCGATCATCCGGAGTGAGGGGTGCCAGGACTTCGGCGTCGAGTTCGGCGACGCGTTCTTCGGCCTCGGCCAGGAGGGTGTGGGCGGCCGGGAGTAGATGGAGAGCGTGGGCTCGGCGGTCGACGGGATGGCGGCGGCGTTCGACGAGGTTGCGCTTCTCCAGGTCGTCTACCAGGCCGACCATGACGTTGCGGTGGATATCGAGGGCCTCGCCGAGCTCCTGCTGGGTCCTGCCGTCGTGGGCCTTCAGGAGTTTCAGCATGCCGAAGTGGCGGGGCTTGATGCCGAGGGGCGCGAGGAGGTCGCTGAAGCGGTAGGCGGAGTGGAAGCCCAGTTGGCCGAGGAGGAATCCGGCGTGGGTCGACAGCTGCGTCGGGTCGGTCACGCCCCTACGATACGCCGATTAACGCACCGTTCATGATTGCCCTATTGATTGATAATCACTTGAGGTGCATAGTTTGAAGGATGACAACCTCTTCCACTCCCCCACCTCCCGATCCCCGGCGCTGGATCGCCTTCGCAGTGGTGCTGGCCGCCGGCTTCATGGACCTGCTGGACGTGACCATCGTCAATGTGGCGGTGCCCAGCATCCAGGGCGACCTGCAGGCCGAGTACTCGCAGCTCGAATGGATCATCGCCGCGTACGTGCTCGCCTTCGCTGCGGTGTTGATCACCGGCGGGCGGCTCGGCGACATCTACGGCCGCAAACGCGTATTCCTCACCGGCATGGCCGGTTTCACGCTCGCCTCGGCGGCGTGTGGGCTGGCAACCGATCCGACCATGCTCATCGGGTCCCGTTTCGCGCAGGGTGCGATGGGGGCGTTGATGGTGCCGCAGATTCTGGCGATCATTCAGACGACGTTCCCGAAGGAGGAGCGGGCCAAGGCGATTGCCGTGTACAGCGGTGTCGGCGGGTCGGCTTCGGCGGTGGGGCTGGCGCTCGGCGGCGTGCTGGTGCAGGCCGATCTGTTCGGATTGGGTTGGCGGACCATCTTTTTGGTGAATATCCCCGTCGGGATCGCGGGGTTCGTCGCGGCGTGGTTCGTGATGAGCGATTCGAAGTCGGCGACGCCGCCCCGGTTGGATCCGGTCGGGATGGTGCTGGCGGTTTCCTCGGTGCTGCTGCTGGTGTATCCGCTGACAGAGGGGCGTCGACTCGATTGGCCCGCTTGGACTTTCGTGATGATGGGTGCGGCCGTCGCGGTGTTCGCGGCGTTCCTGTTCTACGAGCGTGCGCTGACGCGGGCCGGGCGGTCGCCGCTGGTCGACCTCGGACTGTTCCGGTCGCGGCCGTTCGCGATCGGGCTGGGGGCCTGGCTGCTGTTCTGGATCGCGATGGGCGGGTTCTTCCTGGTGTGGACGTTGTTCATGCAGGGCGGGCTCGGATGGTCGCCGCTGCGGGCGGGGCTCACCTCGGCATTGTTCGCGGTGGGTGCCGGTGTGGGAGCGGGACTTTCGGTCGGGGTGCTGGCCGCGCGGTATGGGCGGCGGGTGTTGATGATCGGGGCGCTGGTGAATGCGGCGGGGTTCGCGCTGTACGGGGCGATGGGGGTGCGGTACGGGAGCGAGTTCACTTCGTGGCAGATGGCCTTGCCGCTGGTGATCACCGGGGCGGGGTTCGGGATGGTGGTGGCGCCGACGCTCGATCTGTTGCTCGGACAGGTGCCGGTGCGTGAGGCCGGGTCGGCGTCGGGGTTGCTCAATACGGGGCAGCAATTGGGGACGGCGCTCGGGGTGGCGCTGGTCGGGGTGCTGTTCTTCAGTGCGCTGGATCGGGATTCGGATCGTGGGGTGGAGTCGGTGACGCCGCAGATTCGGGCGGAATTGGCCGTCGAGGGGGTGCCGGTGGGGGTGCAGGATCAGATCGTGGCCGGGTTCGCGGCGTGTGTGCACGATCGGTCGGCGGAGGATGATCCGACGGTGATGCCTGCTAGTTGTGAGCCGAATGGTATTGGTGGCGAAGCTGTTTCGCGGGTGCTCGGCGAGGCTGGTGCGGAGGCGAATGCCGTGAACTTCGCGGAGAGCTTCCGGCACACACTGTTCTACGGCATCGGGATGCTGCTGCTGGTGTGCCTCGGATTCTTCGCTCTGCCGAAGGATGCCAGGTTGGAGCAGCGGATGCTCGATGATGAGCCGGAAACCGTCACGATATGAAACTGCTGGGGGCGCGCGTTGCCGTGCGCCCCTACGCGTTCGTCGGTGCGTGGAGTTGGGCCGTTCCGTGCCGCAGCGTTGCCAGTTGGTGTTCCAGGGTGGCGGAGCGGCGGTCTCGGTCGGCGGCTTTGATGCCCGCTGATTGTTGTGCGGCGGTGAGGGATTCGTCGATCGAGCGGAGGGTGCGCTCGGCGATGCCCGCGTAGTGGTCGCGCAGGGTGCGGTGGATGTGGTGGGTGCGGTCCTTGGTGTCCTTGGCGGCGTGGAAGGCGATGTCGTCGAGGAAGCGGCGGACGGCGGTCTTCGCTTCGGCGCGGCGGCGGGCGAGGCGGGCTTGTTTGTCGTCGCGGTAGGCCTTGCCGCCGACCAGCACGCCCGCGCCGATCGACAGGGGGTTCAGCATGGCCAGACCGGCGAATGTTGTTGCGAGACCGACCATCAGGACGCCGCCGTAGGAACCGCGCATGCCGACCAGGACCTTGGAAAGCACGCCGATGTCGGGTTCGAGTTCGGCCAGTGTGCCGGACTGGTGGGTGGCTTCGATGGCGAGGGCGGGCAGTTCGGTGGCGCCGAGTTCTTGAAAGTGTTCGGCTACGCGTTCGGCGAGGGTTTCGGCTCTGACGTGCGCCCACAGCAGGTTGTCGCCTAGCGCGGTATCGACTGTGCCGGTGAGCCATTCGGCGATGGCCTGCCAGTGGCGGCCGGGGTCGTGGTCGTCGATCCACTCCTCGCCGGTGCGGCTGATGGTGCGCAGGCGCTCGCGCAGGTCATGGTCGACGTCGCCTGCCAGGTCGGTGATGCCGTCGGCGAGGGTTTGTTGCCAGGCGGCTGTTCGCCGATGTAGTTGTTGGGCAGTTGCTTTCGCCGCTTCGAGTTCGGCGATGGTGGTGGCCGCGTGTTGCGGGTCGCGTAGGGCGGCCAGTTCGCTGCCGAGGGCGAGCGTGAGATGTTCTGCGGCAGAGGATATTTCGCAGGCGACCGTGCGGCGGGTCGCGGATTCCTCGCGGGTTACTACCTCGCGCAGGAACTGGAAGAGTTCGCCGAAACCGGATTCGGCGCCGAGTTGGGCGTCTTGTCGGCGTAGTGCGTGTGTGCGCAGCAGTGCCGAGATTGGAAGGACGGGCAGGGCCAACTGGGCCAGGTGTTCGCGGTCCGCTTCGAAGACCTGGCGCCAGTGGGGGTAAAGGTCGGTCTTTGTCACCAATACTGCTGTGGCGACACCAAATTCGTGCACCTGGCGGAGGAACGTCAGTTCCGGAGCGGTGAGTTCGGTCGAGGCATCGGTGACCATCAGGACGGCGTCGGCAGTGGGCAGCATTTCCAGTACGCCTACCGAGCGGCCGCGGGTGCCGATGCCGGGGGTGTCGATGATGACTATGCCGTCGGCGAGAAGGTCGTTCGGGAGGTGCAGGTCGATTCTCGTGATCGTTTTGCCTGCGGCCAAAGGGGTGCGGGCATCGATCTGTGCGAGTTCCTCGATCGGGAATTCGACGCGGGTTTCGTCGGAACCTGTTGTCGACAGGACCAATTCGGCTCGGGGGTGCGGGGCGTAGGCGAGTTGTAGCGGGATCGTGGTGGTTGCGTCGTCGCCTACGGGGCAGATGTCCTGGTTCAGCAGGGCGTTGACGAAGCGGCTCTTGCCCTGAGCGGGGTGGCCCGCGACGATGATCCGTCTGCGCGGGTCACGCAGACGGATCGCGGCCGATTCGAGGCGGGCCACCAGGTCTTCGCGGCCGGTGGTGCGGGCGGCCGTCGCGGTGTCGTCGAGGAGCGACAGCAGGGTGTCCATGGAGGTCAGTGGAAGAGTTCGTCGGGGGCGTCGAAGGACTCGGGGGTGGTCAGGGAATCGTTGAGGAGGCCGGTGTCGCCGGTGAGGGGGGAGGCGTGCAGGGCGGGGCCGAAGGCGCTGTCTACGTCTACGGCGGACCAGGTGTCGACGGATGTGGTTGTGGTGGCGGTGAAGTCGGCGGTGGTCGGTGCCGTGGGGTCGGCGGTGGTCGAGGTGGATGCTGTGGCGGCGAAGTCGGTTGACGCTTGTGTGGTCGCGACTGTGGACGACGTGGTGGTGCCCAAGGTGGTCTCCAAGCCGGTGCCGAGGTGTGCGCCTGATTCGGTTGCGCCGTGGGTGGTGGTGCTGATGGACGTGTCGATGGCGGTTTGGACGCCTGTTGTTGCGGTATTGGTCAGGGCGGTGGTCGCGGTGGATATCTCAGCGGCGGTTGGGATTCCGGCGGTCGAGTCGAGTGCAGTTCCGGCGGTGAGGGATGCGCTGGTGTCGATGGTGGAGTGCGGTGCGGCTCCCGTGGCCAGCGATGCGCCGGTGTCGAGGGTGGTGGCGAGCGAGGACTGGACTCCGGTGGCCGCGCCTGCGCCGATGGCTGCGGTCGTTTCTACCGCGCCGACGAGTGACGGGGCGAGTTGGGTGGTGGTGGCGAATGCGGTGGACAGGGAGGTTTCGAGGCCGGTGGTGGGGGCCGCTTCGAACGCGGTGCCGAGGGTGGCGCCGGCGCCTGCGGTCAGGCCTGCCGCGATCTGGGCGCCGAGGTCGGCGTTCGCCTCGGTGAGCGAAGTCGCCGCGGCGGCACCGGCATTGGTGGCCGCCCCGATCTGGGCGCCGAATGCGCCGGAAATCTCGGCGGCGGTGTTCAGGGCGGCCGACATGTCGGTGCCCCCGTTTATGCTCACGTTCGACGCACCGCTGAGGTAGGTCGTCAGACCGGTGGAGGTGGTCACGGCGGTGCCGAGGTCGGTGGCGATGTCGCCGGTGAGGTTGGTCGCCAAGCCGAGGGTGGCGGCGGTTTGGGTGTCGGCAGCGATCGTGGTTGCGGTCGCCGCGGATGCGGTGGTGCCCGCGGCGACGATGGCGTGGACAGGGTTACTGCTGTCGGGCCGGAGGGAGGCCGCGATAGTCGGGGCGGCGGCGCTGATTTCGGCGGGAGTGGCCGACAGGTGTGCGTCGCACAGGGTTTGGACGGGGTTGGCGCAATAGTTTGCTGCGGCTTGGGGATCGCGCAGCAGATCGAGGATGAAGTCGAGGATCGAGGTGGGGTTCATGGGCCTGCGCTCCTTCGGATCGCGGCTTGCGGGCCCGATCCGTGCTCGTCTGTCGGTGGGTGCGTTTCACGCTCGGACTTGCGAGTCTTCGGAAGGATATTCCTCATTCGGAACCCTTTCGTTACGCGGATTTCCGAGTAAGATCGAGTCGGAGTCGAAAAGGTAACGGGGGACGTCAGCTCGATAGCTGAGAGAGTGCTCCCTCGGCACTGCGAACCGCGGTCAGACACGCGGTGGCGGTGGCCTTGTCGATCAGGGGATGACGGGATCGGGTGTGCCACTTATGGGCTGCGGCGATCGCGTGCGTACGCAGGGTTTCGGGGTCGGCATCCACGGGGAGGCCGAGGCGTACATGGGGGGCTACACCGGCGCCGCCGATCAGGCGGAACAGTTCGGTGAGATCGTCCGGCGGGAGTGGGAGTTCGTCGGTGCGCAGCCGACCGAGCAGCCGGAGTTCGGCGAAGCCGTGAACATCGGCCAGGAGGGTGTGGATTCGCGGGAGGAGTTGGTCTGCCGCGGTGCCGGGGTTGGCGGTGATGACTCGATCCAGTGCCGTCAGCGCGGAGTGAGCTTTGAGTTGGTCTGCGCGCTGGCCGAATTGGACGTCCAGGACGGTGCGCAGCTCGTTGATGCCGCTGCGGGCGGTCAACTCGGCGGACAGGGCGGTGGCGTCACCGATACCGGTGCGGACCAGTTCGGTGGCCATACGCACACCGAACATGCCGAACCGATCCAGCAACTGGGCACGGGTCAGTGGGGAAACCGGCAGGTCGATGTCGGGGCGGGAGAAACGGTCGGCCGAGAGCATGGCCAGTTCGAGGTCTTCCGCGGGTAGGGCGGCCAGGGCGGCGAACGCGGCGAATTCGGGTTGGGTCAGGGTCGCCGCCGCGAAAGCGAGCAGGCCGGCCACGGGGATAACGGCCTGGCACAGGCCGGTTCGCTCGAGTTCGGTGGCGAATCGGGAGGCCACGTCGCGGGCGGAATTGAGGGCGTCGATACGACCCGCGCTGATCTCGTCGGCACGGGAGACCACCCCGACCACGCCCAGGTGACCGGCTCGACCGTCGGCGCCGATCTGTTCGAGGAAGTGCACGTCGGCGGCGTCCATCCGGCGCAGCAGATACACCACGGCGTCCGCGCCGGGGATCGTCACAGCGTCGGCATCGATGTCGGCGGGGGTCAGCAGGCGCATCGTGCGCTCGGAAACATCACGCGAAAGAGAAGAGGTACCGGGGGTGTCGATGATGGTGGTACGCGAGAGTTCGGCTGTCGGCCAACGGACTTCGAGGTGGTCGACCAGATGGTCACCCTTGGGGTTCCAGCGCAGATTGTTCATTTCGAAAGTCAGGCCGTGCGCGCCCGCGCCACGCCGGAGCACGACGTTGGCCGAGGCGCCCGACGACGCGTACGCGGTGACCATCGGCGTGGCGCCGGTGCGATACCAGGTGACCACGCGGGTGCACTCGGTGGCGTCGGTGGGGGCGATGCTCTGGCCGACCAGGGCATTGAGCAGCGTGGACTTCCCCGCCTTGATCGACCCGGCCAGCGCCACACGCAAGGGTTGGCGCAGCCGGTCGGCACAGTCGGACAGCAGACTGCGGGCCAATGGGTCGTGGCCAAGGGCCTGTGCGGCGGCCGCGACCAGGTCGCGCGCCTCGGCGAGACCGCCGTGCACGGGCTCGGGCGGGCGGCTCGACGCCATCTCGCCCGAGACAGGGGTGTCCGCGTGATGCCTCATCGTCGCGCGGCCCTCATCTATTCACTTAAACACACCTTCGAACGGATCCGGCACGGACTCCGCAGGTCACTTGGCCTTGCGGTCGGCGACCGGGACCGGACGCACACCCGCCGAGGGCGCCACGTACGAGCGTTGGCGACTCGACGGACCTTCCAGCTCGAGCATTCCGTCGGCGTACCGACGCAGCTCGGCCACCCGAACCAACTGGTGTTCGAGTTCGCCGCGGCGATCGGAACGGTCGGCCACCGCACTGTTGGCGGCATCCTGGGCGGCGCGCAACGAGGCGTCGATCGAGCGCACAGTGCGGTCGGCCACGCCGGTGTAATGGTCACGCAAGGCCCGGTGGATGCGATGCATCCGGTCCTTGGTCTCCTTGCCTGCCTGGAACGCCACGTCATCGACGAAACGGCGCACCGCCGCCTTGGCCTCGATGCGTTTCCGGGCCAGACGCTGCGTTTTGTCGTCCTTGTACGCCTTGCCACCCACCAGCACACCCGCGCCGATCGACAGCGGATTCAACAGCGCCAAGCCGGCCAGCGTGGACGCCAAACCGACCATCAGCACGCCACCGTAGGAACCGCGCAGACCGACCAGCACCTTGCTGGTCATGCTGATATCGGGCTCGAGCTCGTTCAAAGTGCCCGCCGCGGCACCCTTGCCCTCGGAGTCCATCGCATTGTCCACATCGGGCAGGTCGACGGCGCTGGCCTGACCGAAATGCTCGGCCACCTGCTCGGCCAGGGTTTCGGCCCTGGTGTGGGTCCACAGCAGGTTGTCGCCCAACGCCGTGTCGACCGTGCCGGTGAGCCATTCGGCGATGGCCTGCCAGTGTCTGCTCGGGTCGTGCTGATCGATCCAATCCTCGGCCGTATGCGCCACCGCACGCAGGCGTTCGCGCAGGTCATGGTCGATGTCGCTCATCAGATCGGTGATGCCGTCCGACAGCGTCTGCTGCCAATAACCAGAATTGCGGCGCAGGTCCTCGGCGGCGGTGCGGGCCGCAGTGAGTTCCCTGATCGCGGCGTCGGAGCGTTGCGGATCGCTCAGGGCCACAAGTTCACTACCGAGCACCAAAGCCAGATGCTCCGCGGCCGAATGCAATTCGCGGGCCACCGCCGCACGGGCGGACACCTGATCGCGCGCGACCACCTGTTCCTTGAGGAAACCGAACAGGGCACCGAAACCGGATTCGCGACCCAACTGCGGGTTGTTCAACCGCAGCGCGTGCGCGCGCAACAGCGACGACACCGGCATCATCGGCACGTCCAGGCCGGCGCGGGCGATGTGCGCGCGATCGGCCTCGGCGACCTGACGCCAATGCGGATACATGTCGATCTTCGTGATCAACACCGCGACGGTCGGACACAGCTCACGCACCTGACGCAGGAACGACAGCTCGGGCTCGGTCAACTCGGTGGAGGCGTCCGACAGCATCAGCACCGCGTCGGCCGCGGGCACCATGCCCAGGACCGCCGCCGAGTACGCGCTGGCGTGGCCGCCCACGCCAGGGGTGTCGAGCAGGACTATGCCCTCGCTGAGCAGCTGATTGGGCACCGCCGCCTCGATCCTGGCGATCTGCCTGCCCTGCGCGTACGGACTGCGGGCGTCGATAGTGCCGATCTCGTCGAACGGCACCTCCACCCGCATCTCGTTCGCACCCGCCGCAGTCAGGACCAGCTCGGCACGCGGAACGGCACCGTATTCCAGTTGCAGCGGGATCGTGGTGGTCAGGTCGTCGCCCACGCGGCAGATGTCCAGACCGAGCAGGGCGTTCACGAAACGACTCTTGCCCTGCTCGAGTTGACCGGTCACCACGATGCGCCTGCGCGGATCGTTGACTCGCTGCGCGACCGCCTCCAACCGGACGACCAGGTCGTCACGGTCGGCGGCGCGCGCCGCCTCGATCGTGTCACCGAGCACCGTCGACAGCGGGGTGCCCGCTGCCGACGGCGTCGTCTTCACTGGTGTTGTCATCAGTTCTCAGAGCAGTCCGCCACCGAGCAGGCCACCGTCGTCGGAATCCGGAGCGGTGGTGCCCGAGGAGTCGCCCAGCAGGCCCGTATCCGTCGCGCCGAGACCCGGACCGAAGGCGCCACCCACATCCACTGCGTCCAGCGAGCCGGTCAGGCCGCCGGTGGTGTCGGTCAGGCCGCCGGTCGCGGCACCGGTGGTATCGGTGACCGCACCGGTCGCGGCGCCGGCGGTATCCGCCAGTCCGCCGGTGGCGGCTTCGGTGGTGTCGTACACCGGAGCAGTCGGCGCCGGTGTCGGCATCGGGGTGTAATCCAGGCCGGGCAGCGGGCCGGTATCCGTTGCGCCACCGACGGTGTCGGTGACCGTGGAGCCGAGACCGGACGTGGTGTCGAAGGGGGCACCCGAACCGTTCAGGTCGGTCGGGACACCGCCACCGAGCAGGCCGCCGTCGCCACCGAGGAGACCGCTGGTGACACCGTCGACGGTGCCGAAGCCGGTTTCCAGGCCGGACCCGACCGCGTCGGTCGCGCCGCCGAGCAGGCCGCCGGTGGTGTCGGTGGGCAGGATGCCCGCGGTATCGGGCAGCACGTCCACGCTGGGGACCAGGCCGTCGCCGGTGGGCAGGACGCCGCCCAGATCGTTGGTCGGCAGGCCACCGGTGATGCCACCGAGGTCGCCGGTCGGGAGGTTGCCGGTCAGGCCACCGAGGTCGCCTGCCGGAAGGCCGGCATCGCCGGTGGGCAGGACCCCGCCGAGCAGGCCGGCGGTCGGCACATCGCCGTCGCCGGTGGGCAGGACACCACCGAGCAGGCCGCTGGGCAGGTCCGCGTCGCCCGCGGTCGGCAGGACTCCGCCGAGCAGGCCGCCGCCGGACGAGTCGCCGGTCAGGGCTCCGGTCACCGCGTCGAGGGGAGCGAAACCGGTTTCCAGGCCGGTGCCCGACGGGTTCGGCTCACCGGGTGCGATGCCGGACAGATCGCCGAGGCCGGTGGCCAGACCGGCGTTGTCGAACGTGTTGCCCAGATCGAAGCCCAGATCGTCGTCGCTCAGCGCTGCCAGGCCCGCGGTGGTGGCCGCGGCGCCGGTCAGGGCGCTGGCGGCATTGGCCGCGGAAGCCGCGCCGTCGGACGCCGCCGAGGTGGCCGAGCTGTACGGCGAGGAGTTCGTCGAACCGGTGTTGTCGTGCGTGGAACCACTGAGGCCGCTGCTGAACAGGCCGGCCACCGCGGTCGGGTTGAGCACGTCGGTCATGCCGTTCATGACCCCGCCCACGCTGTCGACATTGCCGCCGACACCGGTGATGTCCTCGAAGTTGGAACCGTTGATCAGGCCGTCGATCAGGTCGTTGCCGATCGGGGACTGGTCGATCGCGGCACCGATGCCATTGGCGGTGATGTCCTGGAACACCGCGCCGTTGAGAACGTCGACCACACCGTCGTCGACCGCGTCGTTCAGGATCGGGGACTCGTCGATCGCCGCACCGATGCCATTGGTGGTGATGTCCTGGAAGTTGGCCGCACCGAGCAGGCCACCCTCGCCACCGAGCAGACCGGACGCGACACCGCCGTCGATCAGATCCGCCGCGCCACCCGCGCCACCGATACCGGCCACGCCACCGTCGAGCACATCGTTGAGGATCGGAACATTCGACTCGTCGATCGCGGCGCCGATGCCGTTGGCGGTGATGTCCTCGAAGTTCGCCGCACCGAGCAGGCCACCTTCACCACCAAGCAGGCCGCTGGCGACGCCACCGTCGACCACGTCGTTGAGGACGTTGGACTCGTCGATCGCCGCACCGATGCCGTTCGTGGTGATGTCTTCGAAGACCGCCCCGCCGAGCAGACCGGAGGCGATGCCACCGTCGATCAGATCCGCCGCGCCGCCCGCGCCACCGATACCGGCAACGCCACCGTCGAGCACGTCGTTGAGGACGTTGGACTCGTCGATCGCCGCGCCGATGCCATTGGTGGTGATGTCCTCGAAGTCGCCGCTCAGGACGCCGCCCGCCAGGCCGGTGACCACCGCGCCATTCGCGATGCCGCCCAGGTCGTCGACGTTGCCGCCGATGCCGGTGATGTCCTCGAACGCCGCGCCGTTGAGCACGCCGCCCGCGCCGGCCAGACCACCGTCGCCGCTGAGCAGACCACCCGCGAGACCGGTCACGTCACCGGTGTTGGTCACGTCGCCCAGGGCGCCGCCGATACCGGTGATGTTCTCCACGTCGACCAGGTCGGTGAAGGTGGATTCGTCGATCGCCGCACCGATGCCGTTGGTGGTGATGTCCTCGAAGTCGCCGCTGAACACGCCGCCCGCCAGGCCGGTGATGTCACCGTCGACCAGGCCGCCGCCGAGCAGGCCACCCAGTGCACCGGTCGCGGCACCGTCGCCACTGAGCACGCCGCCCGCCACACCGGCGATGCCACCGTCGTTGACGTTGTTGAGGATCGCGCTCTCGTCGATCGCCGCGCCGATCCCGTTGATGGTGGTATCGGTCGCGCCACCGAACAGGCCGCCGTCGCCGCCCGCACCGAGCAGGCCGTTGCCCACGCCCGCCGCGCCGAGCAGACCGCCGTCGCCGTTCAGGACGCCGCCCGCACCGGCCAGACCACCGTCACCGTCGCCGGCCAGGCCACCCACGATGCCGCCGACCACGTTGCCGTTGCCGATGCCGCCGCCCGCGGCGAGATCGTTGAGGACCGAGCTCTCGTCGATCGCCGCGCCGATGCCGTTGGCGGTGATGTCTTCGAACGTGTTGCTGGACAGGATGCCGCCGTCGACCACATCGGTCACGTCGTGGGCGCCGATGCCGGTCAGGTCGCCGCCGACCAGGCCGCTACCCAGAGCGCCGGCCAACGCGCCGTTGCCCAGGCCACCGAAGTTGTTGAGCGACTCGTCCACCTGGCCGCCGATGCCCTGGATCTGCACGTCCTCCCAGGCACTCGCCACACCATTGCCGATGCCGCCGATGTTGTCGCCGATGCCGTTCACATCGTTGAGTCCTGCGCCGAAAATGTTGTTGCTGCCGCCGATATTGATGTCGCCCATGTCAGTCACATCCCCAATGCCAGAAAGGTCAAGGTCGCCTACCACGCCGGTCAGGTCGCCGATCGAGCCGACAACGCCGGTCACATCTCCCGCAATGCCACCGGCAACACCAGTCACATCACCTGCAATTCCACTGATGTCACCGACAGAGCCGGTCACGTCGCCGATATCCAGGTCGCCGATCAGCCCGGTAGCACCGGTGATGTCACCGATGGAACCGGTCACATCGCCGATGACGCCACCGACACCGGTGAGGTCACCGACAGAGCCGATCAGGTCACCACCGACACCGGTCACATCGGCGATGCCGGTGACGATGCCGGTCAGGTCGCCGGTGAAGGCGGCCACGTCACCGGCGATACCGGTGAAGTCTGCGAAGAAGCCGGTGAGGTCACCGAACGAACCGGTGAGGTCACCGCCGATACCGGTGATGTCGGCGACGAAACCGCCGATCTCACCGCCGAATCCGGTCAGGTCGCCGAACGAGCCGGTCACGTCGCCGAACACGTCGGACAGGTCGCCGCCGATGCCGGTCACCGAGCCGGTGAGGTCACCGAGCGAACCGGTGATCCCGGTGAGCGATCCGCCGACACCGGTCAGGGAGCCGGTGATGTCGCCGACCGAGCCACCGATGCCGGTGAGAGAGCCGGTGAGGTCACCGAACGTGCCGCCGATGTCGCCGACCGAACCGCCGATGTCACCGATGGATCCGCCGATGCCCGCGATCGAGCCGACCAGGTCGCCGCCGACGTTCACCACGTCGCCGAAGCTGCCGGTGATGCCCTCGAAGGTGTTGTTCCAGTCGCCCGACACCGACACCAGGTCGCTCACCAGGCCGCTGCCGAAACCGGTGATGTTCAGCGCGTTGTCGCTGATGCCGGCGATCATGCCCGACCAGTCACCGGAGACGCCCGCGACATCGCCGACCAGATCGCTGACATTGAAGTCGCCGAAGGTGCCGGTGAGATCGCCGAAGGTACCGCCGACGTCGCCGATCATGTTCGACCAGTCGCCGAACACTGTCGTCACATCGCTGAAGGAATCGGTGATTCCGGACAGCCCGCCTGCCACGCCGGTCACGTCGCCGACCCAGGTGATGTCGCCCAGCAGGCCGCCGGTACCGCCACCACCCCCTCCGCCGCCGCCACCATCGCCGCCGATGATGCCGGTGATGTCGCCGATCGTGCCCGTGATGTCGTTGCCGCTCAGAGGTCCGGTCATGTCACCCACCGTGCTGGTCAGGTCACCGGCAATGCCGGTCACGTCGTTGATTCCGGTCAAGTCGCCGCCGACGCCGGTCAGGTCGCCGATGGAACCGATCAGGGCTCCACTCGGGTCGGCCGTGATGTCGCCGATGGTGTTGGTCAGGTCGCCGGTCAGGATGTCGCTGACCGTGCCGACGTTGGTGAGATCGCCGATCACGTCGCCGTTGATCAGGCCGGCGGTGAGGTCGCCGGTGCTGCCGACGTCGGTCAGGTCGCCGGCGATGCCGGTGAGGTTGCCGACGTTGGTGAAGTCGCCATCGATCAGATCGCCGGTGATGTCGCCGACGCCGGTCAGGTCACCGACGAGGTCACCGCCTACGAGGTCTCCGGTGATGTCACCGACCGAACCGACATTGGTCAGGTCGCCGTTGAGGACGCCGCCGACGAGGTCGTTGTCGGTGATGTCGCCGTTGATCAGGCCGCCGGTGATGTCACCGATGCCATTGAGGTCGCCCGCCACGCCGGTCAGGTCGCCCACCAGGCCACCATCTACGAGATCGCCGGTGATGTCACCGATCGAACCGATGCCAGTCAGGTCACCGACCATGTCGCCGCCGACCAAGCCACCCGTGATGTCGCCGATCGAACCGACGTTCGTGAGATCGCCGACCAGACCACCGTCGATGAGATCGCCCGTGATGTCACCGACGCCATTGAGGTCGCCAGCGACACCGGTCAGGTCGCCCACCAGATCGCCACCAACCAGGCCACCGGTGATGTCGCCGACCGAGCCGTCGATGAGGTCGCCGGTCACATCGCCGATCGAGCCGATGCCGGTCAAGTCGCCGCCGACGAGGCCGCCGGTGATATCGCCAATCGAACCGACATCGGTGATGTCGCCGTTGAGGAGGCCGCCTGCTACGCCGGCCACGTCGCCGATTGCGCCGATACCGGTCAGGTCGCCGCCGGTGATGTCGCCGACGACACCGCCGATGTCGCCGGTATTGGTGATGTCGCCGACCAGGCTGCCGATGTCACCGGTGTTCGTGAGGTCGCCAACGAGGCCGCCGATATCGCCGGTATTGGTGATGTCGCCAACGAGGCCGCCGATGTCACCGGTGTTCGTGAGGTCGCCGTTGAGGACGCCGCCGACGAAGTCGTTGTCGGTGATGTTGCTGAGGATGTCGCCGTTGACCAGGCCGCCCGCGACACCGGTGATGTCGCCGGAGTTGTCGAACAGGTTGCCGGCGATGCCGGTCAGGTCCAGGCCACCGATCAGGTCGCCGCCGATGAAGTCGCCGCCGATACCGGTGACCGCGGCGGCCAAGCCGGTAAGGCCGATCAGGTTCGTGATGTCGCCGGTGTTAGTCACGTTGCCGACGTTGTCGACCAGGTCGCCGGTGAGCTCGTTGTCGCTGATGCCGCTGAGCACGTCGCCGTTGATCAGGCCGGCGATGTCGTTGTCGGTGATGTCGCCGACGATGTCGCCATTGACGACGCCGCCGGTCGCGCCGGTGATGTCGCTGAGGATGTCGCCGTTGACCACGCCGCCGGTGACCGCCGAGAGGTCGTTGAAGAAATCGCCTGTGAGAACACCATTTTCGGTGATGTCGCCGACGTCGAGCAGATCGCCGGTCACATCCCCGTTGATCAGGCCACCCGCGACACCGGTGATGTCGCCGACGTCGTTGAGCACGTCGCCGTTGATCAGGCCACCGGTGATGTCACCGTCTACGAGGTCGCCCGTGATGTCGCCGATCGAGCCGACATCGGTCAGGTCACCGACGATGTCGCCGTTGAGGATTCCGCCGGCGACGCCAGTCAGATCGCCGTTCACCAGGCCGCCGGTGATGTCGCCGGAGTTGTCGATCAGATCGCCGGTGAGATCACCGTTGACCAGTCCGTTGGTCAAGTCGCCTGCCACGCCGGTGATGTCGCCGTTCACGAGCCCGCCGGTGACGTCGCCATTCACCAGGCCACCGGTGAGATCGCCCGCCACGCCGGTGAGATCGCCGTTCACCAGGCCGCCGGTGATGTCGCCGGTGTTGGAGATCAGGCCACCCGCGATGCCGCTGAAGTCACCGTTGGTGATGTCGCCGATCACGTCGCCGTTGACCAAGCCCGCGGTCAGATCGCCTGCCACGCCGGTCAGGTCGCCGCCGATGATGTCACCGTTCACGAGCCCGCCGGTCAGGTCGCCCGCCACGCCAGTGAGATCGCCATTCACCAGGCCGCCGGTCAGGTCGCCTGCGATGCCGGTGATATCCCCGTTGAGGATGCCGCCCGCGACGCCGGCGATGTCGTTGTCGGTGATCGAGCCGACCAGGCCGCCGATGTCTCCGGAGTTGTCGAGCAGATCGCCGGTGATGTCGCCGTTCACCAGGCCACCTGCCACGCCGGTCAGGTCGCCCGCGACGCCCGTCACGTCGAGCAGATCGCCCGTGATGTCACCGTTGACGAGGCCACCGGCGATACCGGTCAGCCCGCCGTCGATCAGATCGCCGGTGATGTCGCCATCGATGAGGTCGCCGGTGATGTCACCGGTGTTGGAGATCAGACCACCTGCGACGCCGGTGAAGTCGCCGTTGGTGATGTCGCTGAGGACGTCGCCGTTCACGAGGCCGCCCGCGACACCGGTGAGGTCGCCCGCGACACCGGTGATGCCGCCGTCGACCAGGTCACCGGTGATGTCACCGTTCACCAGACCGCCCAGCCCGCCGTCGATCAGATCACCGGTGATGTCGCCATTGGTGATGTCACCGATCACGTCGCCGTTGACCAGGCCGCCCGCGACACCGGTGAGATCGCCCGCGATGCCAGTGATGTCGCCGTTCACCAGACCACCCGCGATGCCGGTGAGCCCGCCGTCGATCAGATCGCCGGTGATGTCGCCGTTGACGAGGCCGCCGGTGAGATCGCCTGCCACCCCGGTCAAGTCGCCGGTGTTGCCGGTGATGTCACCGACCGAGCCGATCAGGCCACCGATATCGCCCGAGTTGTCCAGCAGGTCACCGGTGAGATCGCCCGCGACACCTGTGATGTCGCCGTTGACCAAGCCCGCGGTCAGGTCGCCCGCGACACCAGTCAGGTCGCCGGTGTTGGTGATGTCGCTGAGGACGCCGCCGATGTCGCCGGAGTTGTTCAGCAGGTCGCCTGCAACGCCTGTCACGTCGCCGTTGACCAAGCCGCCCGCGATGCCGGTGAGATCACCGTTGACGAGGCCGCCCGCCACGCCGCTCACATCGCCTGCGATGCCGGTCAGGTCACCGGTGTTGGTGATATCGCTGAGCAGGTCGCCGTTGTTGGTGATGCCGCCGACCACGCCGCCGATGTCGCCGGAATTGTCGACCAGGTCGCCGACCACCGTGCCCGAGTTGTCGAGCAGGTCGCCCGCGACGCCGGTCACGTCGCCGTTGACCAGGCCGCCTGCGATGCCGGTGAGGTCGCCACTGTTGCCGGTGATGTCACCGACGATGTCTCCGGTGTTGTTCACGAGTCCTCCTGCTACGCCGGCGATATCGCCGTTGTTGGTGATGTCGCCGACCGAGCCGATCAGGCCACCGATATCGCCGGAGTTGGTGATGTCACCGACCACGCCACCGATGTCGCCCGAGTTGTCCAGCAGGTCGCCCGTCAGGTCGCCGCTGTTGCCGGTGATGTCACCGACCGTGCCGATCACGCCGCCGATATCACCGGTGTTGGTGATGTCGCTGAGTACGTCCCCGTTGACGAGGCCGCCGGCGATGCCGGTCAGGTCGCCGTCGATGAGGTCGCCGGTGATGTCGCCATTGAGGATTCCGCCCGCGATGCCCGCGAGGTCGCCGTTGTTGGTGATGCCGCCGACCACGTCGCCGGTGTTGCCGGTGATGTCGCTGAGCAGGTCACCGCCGACGCCGGTCAGGTCACCGTTGATCAGGCCTCCGGTGATGTCGCCGGTGTTGGTCAGGTCGCCGATGATGTCGCCGTTGACGACACCGCCTGCGACGCCGGTCAAGTCGCCGGCGATGCCCGAGATGTCGCCGGTGTTGTTCACCAGTCCACCCGCGACACCGGTGAGATCGCCCGCGACACCGGTGACGTCGCCGTTGACCAGTCCGCCCGCGATACCGGTCACGTCGCCCACCGAGTTGGTCCAGTCGCCGACCGAGAAGACCAGGTCGTCGACGTTGTCGGAGATGCTGCCGATCGAGCCGGAGTTGTCGAGCAGGTCGCCTGCGATGCCGGTGAGGTCGCCCGAGTTGCCGGTGAGATCCCCTGCGATGCCCGAGATGTCGCCGATCGTCCCGGTGATGTCACCGGAGTTGTCGATCAGATCCCCTGCGACGCCGGTGAGGTCACCGCTGTTGCCGATGTCGCCGACCGAACCGATCAAGTCACCCGCGATTCCGCTGATGTCGCCGGTGTTGTTGACCAGGCCGCCCGCGACGCCGGTGATCGTGCCCGCGTTGTCGATCAGGTCGCCGGTCACGTCACCGTTGATCAAGCCGCCGGTCACATCGCCGTTGATCAGGCCACCAGCCACTCCGGTGAGGTCGCCTGCGACACCGGTGAGGTCACCGGAGTTGCCCGTCAGGTCGCCTGCCACACCGCTGACATTGCTCAGGAGGTCGCCGCCGACGCCGGTGATGTCACCGACCGAACCGATCAGGCTGGGGTCTCCGACGATGCCGGTGAGATCGCCCGCGACACCGGTGATGTCACCGGAGATTCCGCTCAGGTCGCCGGTATTGCCGGTGATGTCACCGACGGATCCGACGAGATCGCCTGCGATACCGGTGAAGTCGCCCGAATTGCTGAGCAGCCCGCCTGCCACGCCGGTCACGTCGCCGACGGTGTTGGTCAGGTCGCCGGTGTTGTTCACGAGACCGCCCGCGATGCCGGTGAGATCGCCGGAATTGCCGGTGAGATCGCCGGCCACGCCGGTCACGTCACCGATCAGGTCGCCGCCGACACCGGTCACGTCGCCGATCCCGCTCAGGTCACCGGCCACACCGGTCAAGTCGCCCGCGATGCCCGTGAGATCGCCCGAATTGCTGAGCAGCCCGCCCGCCACGCCGGTCACATCGCCGACCGTATTGGTCAGGTCGCCGGTGTTCACCAGCCCGCCCGCGATTCCGGTGATGTCGCCTGTGTTGCCGGTCAGATCGCTGAGCAGATCGCCACCGACACCGGTCACATCGCCGATACCGCCTGCTACGCCGGTGATATCGCCTGCGATTCCGGTCAGGTCGCCGGTGTCGATGAGGTCGCTGACCGAGTTGGTGAGGTCGCCCGCTACGCCGGTCACGTCGCCGGTGATCCCGGTCAGGTCGCCAGTGTTGCCGGTCAGGTCGCCCGCAACTCCAGTGATGTCACCGACCGAACCGATCAGCCCACCCGCGATACCGGTGATGTCACCGGAGTTGCCGGTCAGGTCGCCGACTGTGTTGGTTACGTCGCCCAGGGTGTTCGTCAGGTCGCCGGAGTTGCCGGTGATTCCGCTCAGCAGGTCGCCGCCGGTGAGGTCGCCCGCCACGCCGGTCACGTCGCCGATCGAGCCGATGCTGCCGGTGACGTCGCTGATGGAGTTGGTGAGGTCGCCTGCTACGCCGGTCACGTCGCCGATCGAACCGACAGTCTGGGTCAGATCGCCCGCGACTCCAGTCACGTCGCTGATCGAACCGACCGTCTGCGTCAGATCCCCTGCCACGCCCGTTACGTCGCCGACCAGGTCGCCGCCGACGCCCGTGATGTCGCCGACCGAACCGAGTGTGTTGGTGACGTCGCCGACCGTGTTGGTCCAATCCCCCACGGAGCCAACGGTTCCGAGCACATCGCCTGCAACGCCCGTGACGTCGCTGATCGAACCGACGGTGTTGGTCAGGTCGCCTGCCACACCGGTGAGGTCGCCGGCGACTCCGGTGACGTCACCGATCGAACCGACGGTCTGGGTCAGGTCACCCAACGTGTTCGTCACGTCGCCGATCGAACCGACGGTGTTCGTCAGATCGCCTGCGACACCTGTCACGTCGCCGACCAGATCACCACCGACCGCGGTGAGATCGCCGATCGAACCGACGGTATTGGTCAGGTCGCCTGCCACGCCGGTCACGTCGCTGATCGAACCCACCGTCTGCGTCAGATCCCCCGCGACGCCAGTCACGTCGCTGACGTTTCCGATGGTCTGCGTCAGATCGCCCAGCGTGTTCGTCACGTCGCCGATCGAACCGACCGTGTTCGTCAGATCGCCAGCGACGCCCGTGAGGTCGCCCGCGACGCCGGTCACGTCACTGATCGAACCCACCGTCTGCGTCAGATCCCCCGCGACACCAGTCACGTCGCTGACGTTGCCAATGGTCTGCGTCAGGTCGCCCAGCGTGTTCGTCACGTCGCCGATGGAACCGACCGTTTGCGTGAGGTCGCCGGCCACGCCGGTCAGGTCACCGACCGTGTTGGTCACGTCGCCGATCGAGCCGACGGTCTGGGTCAGGTCACCTGCGACGCCGGTGAGGTCGCCCGCGATACCTGTCACGTCGCCGATCGAGCCGACGGTCTGCGTCAGGTCACCCGCCACACCGGTCACATCGCTGATCGAACCGACCGTGCCGGTCAAGTCGCCGGCCACTCCGGTGAGGTCGCCCGCGATGCCGGTCACGTCGCCGACCGAACCCACTGTCTGCGTGAGGTCGCCGGCGACACCGGTCAGATCGCCGAAGGTATTGGTCACGTCGCTGATCGAGCCGATGGTCTGGGTCAGATCACCGGCGACACCGGTCACGTCGCCCACCGAACCGACCGCACTCGTGACGTCGCCGACCATGTTGGTCCAATCACCCACGGAGCCAACGGTTCCCGTGACGTCGCCGACGGAGCCGATCACGTCGCCCGCGACACCGGTCACGTCGCCGACGTTGCCGATGGACTGTGTCAGGTCACTCACGGTGTTCGTCACGTCGCCGGCAATGCCGGTCACGTCACCGACCGAACCGACCGTGTTGGTCAGATCGCCTGCGACACCGGTGAGGTCGCCCGCCACGCCGGTCACGTCACTGATGGAGCCCACCGTCTGCGTCAGGTCGCCTGCGACACCGGTCACGTCGCCGACCGTGTTGGTCCAATCACCCACGGAACCAACGGTTCCCGTGACGTCGCCGACCGAGCCGATCACGTCGCCCGCGACGCCGGTCACATCGCTGATGGAGCCGACGGTGTTGGTCAGGTTCCCAGCCACTCCGGTGAGGTCGCCGGCCGTGTTGGTCACGTCGCCGATCGAACCGACCGTCTGTGTGAGGTCACCTGCTACACCGGTCACGTCACTGATCGAGGCGACCGTTCCGGTCAGGTCGCCTGCGACGCCGGAAACGTCGCCGACCGACTGGGTGAGGTCGCCGACCGTATTCGTCCAATCGCCCACACTCTGGGTGAGATCGCCCGCCACGCCGGTCACGTCGCCGACCGAACCGACCGTGCCGGTCAAGTCACCGGCAACCCCCGTCAGGTCGCCGGCGATCCCGGTTACGTCGCTGATCGAGCCGACCGTTTGCGTCAAGTCACCTGCGACACCGGTCACGTCGCTGATCGAGCCGACGGTGTTCGTCAGATCGCCCGCGACCCCGGTCACGTCGCTGATGTTTCCGACCGTGTTCGTCAGGTCGCCCGCAACACCGGCGATGTCGCCCACCGAACCGACCGTGTTCGTCAGGTTGCCAGCCACGCCGGTGAGATCTCCCGCGACACCGGCGATACCGCCGGTCACGCCGGTTACGTCGCCGACCGTCTGCGTCAGATCGCCCGCTACACCGCTGACGTCGCCAATCGAGTTCGTCAGGTCGCCCGCAACACCGGCTACATCGCCGACCGAACCGACCGTCTGCGTCAGGTCGCCCGCTACGCCGCTGACGTCGCTGATCGAATTGGTGAGATCGCCCGCCACCCCCGAAACATCGCCGATGGACTGCGTGAGGTTGCCGACCGTGTTGGTCCAGTCGCCCACCGAGCCGACATTGCCCGTCACATCACCGACGGTCTGAGTCAGGTCGCCGGCAACTCCGGCGATACCGCCCGACACCCCGGTCACGTCGCCGACCGTCTGCGTCAAGTCGCCCGCGACGCCGGTCACGTCGCCAACCGAACCGACGGTGTTCGTCAGATCGCCGGCCACGCCGGTGAGGTCGCCCGCGACCCCGGAAATGTCGCCGACCGTCTGCGTGAGGTCGCCCGCGACGCCAGTCACGTCGCTGATCGAACCGATTGTTTGCGTCAGGTCGCCTGCCACGCCCGTCACATCGCCGACCGAGCCGACCGTGTTTGTCAGATCGCCGGTCACTCCGGTCACCGAGTTGGTAAGGTCGCCCGCCACCCCGGCGATTCCACCGGAAACGCCGGTCACGTCGCCGACGGAGCCGACCAGGTCGCCCGCCACACCGGTCACATCGCCGACCGAGCCGACTGTCTGCGTGAGGTCGCCGGCGACGCCGGATACGTCGCCCACGGAACCGATCACGTCGCCGGCCACGCCCGTCACGTCGCTGATCGAACCGACTGTCTGCGTCAGATCGCCTGCTACGCCGGTGAAGTCACCCGCGATGCCGCTGATGTCGCTGATCGAATTGGTGAGGTCGCCCGCCATGCCCGAAACGTCGCCTACCGACTGAGTGAGGTCACCCGCGACCCCGGAAACATCGCCCACCGAGTTGGTGAGGTTTCCGACTGTGTTGGTCAGGTCGCCGGTCATGCCGGTGATGTCGCCGATGGTGTTCGTCCAGTCGCCGACGGAGCCGACGGTGTTCGTGAGATCGCCTGCCACACCGGTCACGTCGCCGACCGAGCCGAGTACGTCGCCCGCGACGCCGGTTACATCGCTGATCGAACCGACGGTGTTGGTCAGGTCGCCTGCCACACCGCTCACGTCGCTGATGGAGTTGGTGAGGTCACCCGCGACACCAGTTACGCCGCCCGCGATGCCGCTGATATCGCCGACCGAGTTGGTGAGATCGCCGGCAACGCCGGATACGTCGCCGACCGACTGGGTGAGGTTTCCGACCGTGTTGGTCCAATCACCCACGGACCCAACCGTGTTGGTGAGATCGCCTGCCACGCCCGTGAGGTCGCCCGCGACACCCGCGATGTCGCCGACCGTGCCGACGGTGTTCGTGAGGTCCCCGGCGACGCCGCTCACGTCGCTGATCGAGCCGACCAGGTCGCCCGCGACACCGGTCACGTCACCGACCGAACCGACCGTCTGCGTGAGGTCGCCCGCTACTCCGGTCAGGTCGCCCGTCATGCCCGTGATGTCGCCGACCGTCTGCGTCCAATCTTGTACGGAGCCAACCGTGTTGGTGAGATCGCCCGCCACGCCGGTGACATCGCCGACCGAATTCGTCAGATCGCCGGCAACACCGGAAACGTCGCCGACGGAACCGATCAGGTCGCCCGCTACTCCGGTCACGTCGCCGATCGAGCCCACCGTCTGCGTCAGATCACCCGCGACACCGGTGAAGTCACCCGCGACACCGCTGATCGAATTGGTGAGGTCGCCTGCGACGCCGGAAACGTCGCCGACCGTGTTGGTGAAGTTTCCGACCGTGTTGGTCAGGTCGCCCGCTACTCCGGTGACATCGCCGACCGAGCCGACGGTATTGGTGAGGTCACCCGCCACGCCGCTCACGTCGCTGATCGAACCGACCAGGTCGCCCGCGACACCGGTCACGTCACCGACCGAACCGACCGTCTGCGTGAGGTCCCCTGCGACGCCGGTCAGGTCACCGGTCATGCCGGTGATATCGCCGATCGTGTTGGTCCAATCTCCCACGGAGCCAACGGTGTTCGTGAGGTCACCCGCCACGCCGCTCACGTCGCTGATCGAGCCAACCAGGTCGCCCGCGACACCGGTCACGTCACCGACCGAACCGACCGTCTGCGTGAGATCGCCTGCGACGCCGGTCAGGTCACCGGTCATGCCGGTGATGTCGCCGATCGTGTTGGTCCAATCTCCCACGGAGCCAACGGTGTTCGTGAGGTCGCCCGCTACGCCGCTCACGTCGCTGATCGAACCGACCAGGTCGCCCGCGACACCGGTCACGTCACCGACGGAACCGACGGTGTTGGTGATGTCGCTGATGTTTCCGACGGAGTTGGTCAGGTCGCCTGCGACTCCGGAGACGTCGCCGGTGATGCCGGACAGGTCGCCGCCGACGCCGGTCAGGTCGCCCGCTACGCCGCTGATCGAGTTGGTGAGGTCGCCTGCGACTCCGGTGAAGTCACCGACCGACTGGGTGAGATCGCCTGCCACGCCGCTGATGTCGCCTACCGAGTTGGTTACCTCGCCGACCGAACCGGCGATGCCGGTGACGTCGCCTGCCACGCCGGTGAGGCCGCCTGCGATGTCGCCCACCGAGCCGACGGTGTTCGTCAGGTCGCCCGCCACGCCGGTCACGTCGCCGACGGAGCCGACCGTGCCGGTGACGTTGCTGAGCAGGTCGCCGCCCACGCCGGTGATGTCGCCGACTGTGTTGGTCCAATCACCAACGGAACCAACAGTATTGGTGAGGTCGCCCGCCACGCCGGAGATGTCGCCGGTCATGCCGGTCAGGTCGCCCAGGGTGTTGGTGACGTCGCCGACCGAACCGACTGTGCCAAGGAGGTCGCCGCCGACACCGGTCACGTCGCCGATGCCGCCCGCGATTCCGGAGATGTCGCCGACCGTGTTGGTCAGGTCGCCCGCTACGCCGGATACATCGCCTGCCACGCCGGTCAGGTCGCCTGCCACGCCGGTGATGTCGCCGACGGAGCCGACCGTGTTGGTCAGGTCGCCGAAGGTGTTGGTGATGTCGCTGATGGAGCCGATGTCGGTGATATCGCCGACCGAACCGACCGTGTTGGTCAGGTCGCCCGCGACGCCGGTCAGGTCGCCGATGGAGCCGACGTCGGTGATATCGCCCGCTACGCCGGACAGGTCACCGGCAATCCCAGTGATGTCGCCGATGGAACCGATGGTGTTGGTGAGGTCGCCAACCGAACCGACTGTGTTGGTCAAGTCGCCCGCGATGCCCGTGACATCGGTGATGGACCCGATATCGGTGACGTCGCCGGCCACGCCGGTGAGGTCGCCGCCGATGTCGGAGATGTCGCCGATCGAGTTGGTGATGCCGCTGACGTCGCCGGCCACGCCGGTCAGGTCGCCCGCCACGCCGGATACATCGCTGACGGAACCGACCAGGTCGCCCGCGACACCGGATACGTCGCCCACGGAACCGACGGTGTTGGTCAGGTCGCCGAAGGTGTTGGTCAGATCGCCCGCAACGCCGGTGACTTCGCCCACCGAGCCCGCGATGCCGGTGATGTCGCCGACGGTGCCGAACACGTCGCCGACCGAGCCGAGATCGCCGCCTACACCGGAGATGTCGCCGACCGAGCCGACGACGTCGCCCGCGACACCGGTCACTCCCCCGGTGATGCCGGTCAGGTCGCCTGCGACGCCGGTCAAGTCGCCCGCGACACCGGTCACGTCGCTGATCGAGCCCAGGTCGCCGCCTACCGCGGTGAGGTCGCCGATCGTGTTGGTCAGGTCGCCGGCCACGCCGCTGACGTCGCCGCCGATCACGTCACCGACCACATTGCTCACGTCGCTGATCGAGCCCAGGTCGCCGCCTACCGCGGTGAGGTCGCCGATCGTGTTGGTCAGGTCGCCGGCTACGCCGCTGATGTCGCCGATCGAGCCCAGGTCGCCTGCCACGCCGGTGAGATCGCCTGCCACACCGGTGAATTCGCCGACGGAACCTGCGATTCCGGTGATGTCGCCGACCGAGCCGACCGACTGCGTGATGTCGCCGACGGAGCCGATGCCGCCGTCGAGGACGTCGCCGACCGAGCCGACGTTGCCGACCACGTTGCTCACGTCACCGATCGAGCCGACACCAGCGACCACGTCACCGACCACGTTGGTCACGTCGCCGACGGAGCCCACGCCCGAGATCACATCACCCACCGAACCGACGTCCCCGCCGATCACATCGCCGACCACGTTGGTCACGTCGCCGCCGACCACGTCACCGACCACACTGCTCACGTCACCGATGGAGCCGACGCCTGCGATCACATCGCCTACCGAACCGACATCGCCGACCGAACCGAGTACGTCGCCGCCGATCACGTCGCCCACCACGCTGCTCACGTCACCCACCGAGCCGACACCCGAGATCACGTCACCCACCGAGCCGACATCGCCGACCACGTTGGTCACGTCGCCCACCACGCTGGTCACGTCGCCGATCGAACCGATGTCGGTCAGGTCGCCCACCGAGCCGCCGGTGATGTCGCCGACGACGCTGCTGATCGAGCCGATGTTCTGGGTGACGTCGCCTACCGAGCCGACATTGCCCACGTCGGTGAGGTCGCCAACGACATCGCTCACATCGCCGATGGAACCGACGTTGGTCAGATCGCCTACGGACCCGACGCCCGAGATCACGTCACCCACCGAGCCGACATCGCCGGCCACGTCGCCCACGACGCTGCCGACGGAGCCGATGTTCTGGGTGACGTCGCCTACCGAACCGACGACATTGCCGACGTTGCCCACATCGGTGAGGTCGCCGACTACGTCGCTGACATTGCCGACCCCGCCGACCACGTCACTGACGTCGCCGATATTGCCCACGTCGGTCAGGTCCCCGACCACGCTGCCGATATTGCCTACGTCGGTGAGGTCGCCGACCACGTTGCTGACGTCGCCGACGTTGCTGATTCCGCCGACGACTTCGCTGATGTCGCCACCAATATTGCCCACGTTCGTCAGGTCGCCGACGTTGGTGACGTCGCCGATCACTTCGCTCACATCGCCGATCGAGCCCACGTCGCCGACGACGGATCCGACGACATTGCTCACGTCGCCGACCGAGCCTGCGCCGTTGAGGACATCGGTGATGTTGCCGGCGACATTGCTGATGTCACCGATCGAGCCGATATCGCCCGTCACATTGCTCACGTCGCCGACCACGTCGGTCACCGAGCCCGCACCGTTGAGTACGTCGGTGACGTCGCCGATGCCGATGTCGCCTGCCACGTTGCTCACGTCGCCGACCACGTTGCCGATGCCGCCGTCGATCAGGTCGCCGGTGATGTCGCCGATGCTGCCCACGTTGGTGAGATCGCCTGCGACGCCGGTGATGTCGGAGATCGAGCCGATGTCGGTGACGTCGCCGATCGCGCCCGCACCGTTGAGGACATCGGTGACATCGCCGACGTTGCCCGCCACATTGCTCACGTCGCCGACGACATTGCTGATATCGCCCACGGAGCCGATGCCCGTGACAACCTCGCTGACGTCGCCGATCGAGCCGACATCGCCTGCCACATCGGTGATGTCGCCGATCGAGCCGATGTTGCTGAGTACCTCGGTCACGTCACCGCTGTTGGTGATCACGTCGGTGACATCGCCGATCGAGCCGGCGCCGTTGAGGACATCGGAGACGCTGCCGATGGCGGAGTCGTTGAGTACGTCGGTCAGGTTCGTGTCGCCGACAACCTGATTCACGTTGCCGACCACGTTGCTCACGTCACCGATGGAGCCCGCTCCGTTGAGGACGTCGGTCAGGTTCTGGTCTCCGACAACCTGATTCACGTCACCGACAACACTGCCGATGGAACCTGCCCCGTTCAGCACATCACCGACGGTGCCTGCGTCGATGTCGGTGATCCCACCGAGCACGTCGCCGACCGAGCCGACGTTGGTGACGTCGCCGAGCACATCGCCGGTGTTCGTCACGTTCGACAACACATCGCCCACCGAACCGACGTCGGTGATGCCGCCGACAACGTTGCTCACATCGCCGATCGAGCCTGCCCCGTTGAGCACATCGCTGACCGCGTCGAGGTCGGTGATGTCGCCTACCGAACCGATGTTGGTGATTCCGCCCAGCACGTCACCAACCGACCCGGCATCCACCAGGTCGGTCACGTCGCCGATATTCGAGTTCTGGATGACGTCGCTCACGGAGCCGACGTTGCTGAGAATGTCTCCGACAGAACCGATTCCGGTGATGCCGCCGAGGTCGGTGATGTCGCCTACCGAGGCGACGTTGCCGAGTACGTCGCCCACGGTGGTGACGCCGCCGAGTACGTCGCCGATGCCGCTGATGTCGCCGGCCGAGCCGATGACTTCGCTGACGTTGCCCACGTTGTTGAGCGTGGAGATGAAGTCGCCGATGGCCAGCTCCGACAGCACGTTGCCGAAGTCGCCGAAGTCGTTGAATACGTTGCTGATCGGGCTGATGCCGTTGAGGACGCCGCTGACGCCGCCGAGCGAGCCCGAGACCACCGAGACGGGGGCGCTGAGGTTGCCGATCAGAGCGTCGCCGATCTGGACCGCGTTGAACGCGTCGGTCATCTCCGTGGCGATCTGGGCGGCTTGGTTGAAGGCGTCGATGCCGGTGATGTCGCCGAGGGTGCTGCCGTTGGCCAGGCCCGCGATGTCGCCGATGTTCGCGCCGCTGATCAGGTTGGTGACGTCGCCAACGGTGTTGCCGCCCAGCAGGTCTCCGACGTTGGCGCCGCTGATCAGGTTGGTGACGTCGCCGAGGGTGTTGCCGCCGCCGATCACGTCGCCCAGGCCGGTGATGTCGCCGAGGTTGCCGACCGTATTGGTGAGGTCGCCCAGATTGCCCACGTCGGTGAGGTCGCCGAGAGTGTTGGTGAGGTTGCCGACGTCGCCCAGGTTGCCGAGCATGTTGGTGACGTCGCCGACGTCGCCGAGGCTGTTGGTCAGGTTCGCGATGTCGCCCAGGCCGGAGATGTCGCCGACGGCGTTGGTCAGGTTGCCGACGTTGCTGAGGGTGTCGCCGAGGTGCCCGATGCTGCTGAGGGTGTCGCCGAGGTTGCCCAGGTTGTTGAGGGTGTCGCCGACATTGCCGAGGGACACGACCTCGTTGAGCGTGTCGCCGAGGTTGCCCACGTTGCCGAGATTGCCTACGTTGCCCAGGCTGCCGATGTCGCCGAGGTTGAGCCCGCCGACGTCGGTTCCGTTGAGCAGGTTGCTGACCGGGTCGCCGTTGAGCAGGTTGCTGACCGGATCGCCGGTGAGGATGTCGGGGCTGAAGATCTCGTTGTCGCCGTTGCCCTGATTGTTGGTGGTGTTGCCGCTATTGGTGTTGGTGGTGTTGCCACTGTTGGTGCTGTCGCCACCGTTCCCGCCGTTGCCACCGCCACCGTTGCCCCCACCGGGAGCTCCCGGTCCACCGGGTCCACCGGGCCCGCCCGGCCCACCATTACCGCCGCCACCATTTCCGCCGCCGCCGTTGCCACCGTTGCCGCCACCACCATTACCGCCGTTGCCACCGCCACCATTTCCCCCACTACCGCCACGGCCACCGCCGCCACTACCGCCCGCACCACCATTGCCCCCACCGGGGCCCCATGCCCCACCACCGGCTCCACCCGGTCCGAACCAACGTCCCGGCCCGCCGAAGAACATCGCGGGCCCGGCCCCGTACCCGGCATATCCACCGAAACCGCCGGCTCCACCACCGCCACCACCGGTGGCCCCGTACCGACCTGCCCCGCCGTACCCACCGGCGCCGTATCCGCCGGTCCCGGCCCCGACGATCCCACGAAGTCCCGCGCCGCCACCGTCACACACCGATCGCGCGACCATCGGCGCGCAGGCAGCGATGTACTGCGGAGTCGCGCACAACTGGGCCTGTTCGATGACCTTGTCGGGCGCGTTGCAGTAGGCCGCCGCGGCCTTGGGGTCGCGCAGCAGATCGAGAATGAACTGCAGAATCGCGTTCTCCATGGGTGTGGTCATCGAAATCAGCTCCTTCGTGAATCGGCACGATGCATCGACGCTATGGCGGGAGGCCATCGGCCCGTAACGGGGCGGACCCCCGCATCTGGGCGGGGATGTTTATTAGGGGATCGGTTGGGAATAGGGGATCGGCCCGACGATCCCCCATGAACCGGTAACAGCAGCCCTTCAGCAACCGACAATGGGGATAGCTCGCTCGATGGTGTCCGTAGCTCCCGCATCCGCAGAGGTTTCGATATGACAGACCGTCTCGCGCTCGGCGTCACCGTCGGTGCATCGCGTTCAGTGGCCGTCGCGACGGCTGCCGACGGCGGTGAGCCGGTGGCTGTGATCCAGCGGCCCACCGCAGTAGAGGTAGCAACGACCGCAGGTCCCGCGGTGGTGGTGGAGGGGTTCTTGTCGCGGGTGGGCGACCCGGTGCGCATGCTCGCCGAAGACGGTTCCAGCCATGTGGCGGCCGACCTGGTAGCGGCGGCAACGACCCGGTTGATGGCCGATATCGCCGCGCTCACCGATGCCGACGCGACGGTGGTGTCGTGCCATCCCGGCTGGTGGCCCGAGGTCAGGGTGCAGGCGGTGCGCGCGGCGCTGGACAACGCGGGCGCGGGTGCGGTGGTGCTGGTTCCCGAGCCGCTGGCGGTGGTGCGCCGCTATGAGATCGAGCGCGGTCTGCTCGACGAGGGCGCGATTGTCGTCTACGACCTCGGCGACAGCGGCCTCACCGTCTCGGTCGTGCGGACGGGTGAAAAGTCGGGTTTGCTCGGCGTTCCGACGCACAGCGCCGACATCGCGGGCTCGGAATTCGATTTGCTGACAATGCGCTACGTGCTGGGTCACGCGCTCGGTGACAACGAGATCGACCCCTTCGATCCGGCCGTCGAGACCGAACTGGCGGCGCTGCGCGACCGCTGCCGCACCGCCAAGGAGGCGCTGTCGTTGGACACGGCGACGGTGGTGTCGGTGGGCGAACTCGCCGCCGACGGCCGGGTGCGGATCGTGCGCAACGAGCTCGAGGACCTGCTCCGTCAAGACCTGCAGGATTCGCTGGGTTTGATCCGGGACGCCGTGCAGCGTGCCGGGGTGGATCTGCGCGATGTGTCCGCGGTCCTGCTGACCGGGGGTGGCGGCGCGATTCCGCTGGTCGCGGAGCTGGTGTCGTCGGAATTCGGGCTGCCGGTGGTGGCGTGTGAGGATCCCGCGACGGCCAGTGCCGCGGGTGCGGCGGAGTTGGCGGCGGATCTGCTGGCGGCGGAAAGCGACGGGGCGTCACCGTGGACGGTGAACGCGATGGACGCCGACCTCGCCGAGCCGAAGTCCGGTGCCGTGAGCCCGGCGAACTTCACGAAATCCGCCGCGGCGACCACCCTGGGAACCGGATTCGCGGCGACCGAAGCCGACGCCGATCCGGGCTCCACGGATGCGGCGCGCACGCAGGACCCGACCGACACCGCGGGCAAGCACGCCGAAGTCGAGTCCACCTCGGAGCTGCCAACAGGCAGACACGCAGCAAGCACAGAACTGGCAACGTCGAATTCCGAGCTGGCCACGGCCGAACCCTTCGGCGACGGCCCGACTCTGTCCCTGGCCGACATCGACGACGAGGACCCCAAGCCCGCACTCGCGACCAAGAAGCGCCTGGCCGTAGTCGCGGCCACCGTCGCCGTGTTCGGCGCCCTGACCGCGGGAACCCTCGCGGTCGCTCCCCAATTCGCGACCCCGAGCACCCCGGAAACCACCACCGACGCCCCGGCCGCGAACACCAACTCCCCGGTCTCGGTCGCGACCACCCCCACTTTCGACGCCAACGGCAAGCCGATCATCGGCACTCCCGCCCTCGACGCGACCGGCAAACCCATCCCCGGCGCCCCCACCCTGGACGCCTCAGGCAAACCGCTGCCCGGCACCACCGTCGACGCGACCGGAAAACCAGTGCTCGGCACTCCCACCGTCGACGCCACCGGCCAACCGATCGCCGTCGTCCCGGGCACCCAGAACCCGACTCAAGGGGCCGCGGCGCCCGAAGCAGGCCAGGCTCCCCAGCAGCAGCAACAGTCGGTCGGCTCAGCACCGGCCCAGGGCGGCCAAACCCAACAGCAGCAACAACAAGCGCCCGCCCCCCAGCAACAGCCCGCACCGCAACAACAACAACCGGCCCCGCAACAACAACCGGCTCCGCAACAGCCCGCCCCCCAACAACCGGCCCCACAACCGCAACCCCAGCCCCAGCCCCAACCGCAATTCCAACCCCCCGCCGTCCCCAACGTCGCCGAGGTCCCCGGCAGAGTCCTCAACGGCACCGGCGAAGTAGTGGAAGGCACCGTCGGCGGAGTAACCCAGCTCCCCGGTGGACTGCTCGGAGGACTCAATTGAGCTCCATCGCGCTCGACACCATGCCCAATGCCCGCGAAGTCCTCCGATCGGTGGACGCAGCCCCCGACAAACCCGTAGTCCTGTTGCTGACCGGCCGCTCCGGCACCGGAAAATCGATCCTGCTCGAGGCAGTCCGGCAACGCCTGCGCGGCAAAGGCCTAGCAGTGATCGCGTCGTCCCCTACCGCCGCCGACAACGGCGCGATCGTGGTGACCGACGACCTGCACACCATGCCGATCGATCAACTCGACGCGTTGCGCGCCGAGGTCGAGTCGGGCACAAGATCGTTCATCTGCGCCATGCAACCGCGCCCGCACCACGCGGCCCTGCGAGCCCTGTGCGAGGCCGTCAACAGGCACGGTCGCACGGTGGAATTGCGTGCTCTGGGTTGCGGCGACATCGGTTCGTTCGCCCGCGAACTCGGCGTGACGGTCCCGCGCCCGCTGATCACCCACATTCACACGCAGACCGCGGGCGTTCACGGCGGCGTCGTGGCGGCCCTGCTCGCTGCCGGTACGGCTCGTCTGGATGCCGGTTTCGCCGCCGTCGACGAGGCCATGGTCGCCTGGACCAGGTCCCAACTCGCCGGCGTCGACCCGGCCCTGCTCGACACCCTCGTCGTGGCCGCCACCGGCACCGGCCTGGACGCGGGCGAGCTGTCGGACGTTCTCGGTGTGGATCTGTCCGCCGCCCACGATCTGCTGGCGCGGGCCAGAGCCTGCGCCTTGGTCACCGACGCCGACCTGTTGCTGAGCGCCGCAGTGCCCCAACTGCGCACCGTGTTGGGCGACCGACGTTTCGTCGCGGTCCAGAAACGCCTGCTCGACACCCGCCTCGAGGCGGGCCTGCTGCGCGACCACACCGCCCTGCTCCTAGCCGAGTCCGGTGTCCGCGACGATCATCTGGCCGAATTCCTGTGCCGCGCAGCCGAACACAACCACGCCGAGGCCGCCCGCTACTACGCCGCCGCGGTCACCGCGGGCACCGACCCACACGACATCGCCCTGGCCTGGGCCGAAGCCGCCGCCCGCGCAGGCGACGACGACACCGCCCTGCGCCTGGCCGAACCCCTGCTGGAAAGCACCGACGCCGACCTGTCCGCCGCCGTGCGCATCTGCGCCAGCGTGCTCACCCGCCGCGGCCTGGTAACCCGAGCCGCCGCTCTCTATCGCTGGCTCGGCGCCCACCGCGTCGGCGCCGACTGGGCCATCGCCGCGACCGTTTTGGTCCTGGCCGGTGACGGTGCCGCGGCCGCCGACATGTCCGCCGACGCCGAACACTGGCCGCCCACCCAGGCCGCGGCCGGTTCGCGCCTGACCGCGCACGCCCTGCTCGCCTCGCTGGACCCGCACGGCGCGGGCACCGCGGGCGCCATCTCTGAACTGGTCCAGGCCGCCCACACCGGCAACCGCGACGGCGGCGTGACCACCCCGTGCAGCGCCGTCACTGCGGCCGCGCTGCTCAGTCTGAGCGCGGGCGAACCACGTCGAGCCGGTGACGCCATCCGCGCCGCCGCGGGAGCCGGCCTGCAACTGCCCGTCCTGTCCGCCTTGACCGCCTTGCGCATCGGCGACGAATGCCTGGCCACCGAGACCATGGCCCACATCGACATCGCCACCCTCGCCCCCCGCGACCGGCTGCTGGCCCACGCCCTCACCGTCGGCCTGGCCCGCCGCAGTGGCGACGCCCAAGCCCTGCACAACGCCTGGACCGCGGCTTTCCCTCTTTTCGACGAGGTCGATGTCGACCTGCTGAGCCTGGTCCCGGTCGGCGAACTCTGGCTGGCCGGTATCCAGTTGCGCGACGAGGGCCGCATCCAACCCATGGTCGAAGCCGCGATGGCGTTGATCCGCCGACTCGGCCGCGCCCCCGCTTGGACCAACGCGTTCCACTGGTACGGCGTGCAGGCGGCCATCGCCAAGTCCTCCCCGCAGAACCTGCTCCCGCACGCGCACGCGCTGAAGAACGCGGCCGCCGACGGTGATCCGCACGCCGCCGTGCTGGCCGACGCTGGCCGCACCTGGCTGCTGGTGCTGCGCGGTCAGGTCGATCTCGCCGCCGTCCAATCAGCGGTTCTGGCCTTGGCAGCGCAGGGCCACACCTTCGACAGCGCCCGTCTGGCCGGTGATACCGCCCGCATGGTCGACGACCCCGCCGCCGCCAACGCCCTGCTGAAATTGGCCCGTTCGGTGCGCATCCCCGCGCGCCCCGATCAGGCGCGGACCAGCACCGATGACCCCCAGATCGGCCCGCAGCAGGTGATCGAACCGCGTGCGCTGTCCGACCGCGAACGCGAGGTCGCCGAGCTGGTGCTGCTGGGTCTGACCTATCGGGAGATCGGCGCACGGCTGTACATTTCGGCGAAAACCGTGGAGCATCACGTCGCGCGAATCCGACGTCGAATAGGCGCGCGCTCACGTTCGGAATTACTGTCTATGTTGCGCGCGATGGGACACGGTTCACTGCTGGTGTGACTCGCGCCCACGATGTCGACGCCGAAGTGAGGTAGAGCGGATGGCCACTGGGGTCGGCCTGCGGATCGCCGATGACGAGTGCATTGCCGCGGTGGTCACCGAGGACGGCACGGTGCAGGTCATCGCGCGGTCCTCGATTTTGCACATGTCCGATGACGGTGATGCCGCGTTGGGTGGTCCCGCGCCGTCCGGGCACGCGCATTCGATCGCCGGTTTCGTCCGCGCGATCGGTGATCCGGCCGGGGTGGATGTCGACGGCGGTGAGGCTTACCGCGCGGAGGACTTGCTGGCCACGGCGATGTTCTGTCTGATCGATCTGACCACCGAGCATCTCAGCGGCCCGGCCGAGTTCTACGCCACGCATCCCGCGGGGTGGTCCACCGAGGTCGTGCGGGGCGTGCGTGAGGCGTTGGACTATCTGGGTTTGAAGTCGGTGGCCCTGCTGGGTGAGGACGAGCTGCCCCAGCCCGTCGACGGCGCCGATCCGGGTAAGACGTTCGCCAATGCCGCTGCCGAGGCCGCGCTGGTCGCGGTGTTGGCGACCCCGGCGGGCACGACGCCGCCCGACCCGATCGTCACCGAGAACGCCACGGTGTCCACCGATGTGATGCCCGCGCTGCCGTCGCCCGCGGTGGGCGCGCAGGCGTATTCGGCCGCGCTGCCGGTGTCGATGCCGACCAAGGGGATGTCGCCGATCGCGGCGGCCCCGATCATTCCGGTGACCGCTCCCGCCGAGAAGCCCGTGCGCAGCAAGACGCCCTTCCTGATCGCCGCCGCCGCGCTGATCGGCCTGCTGTTGGGCGGTGTCGCGGTAGCGGTGATGGCGCGTGGTCCCGAGACCCCCACGCCGCCAGCCATTTCCGACGCCAGCCCGGAAACCGTGACCACTCCCGAGCAGCTGCCGCCCCCGCCGCCGGTCTCCGAGACGACGACTCCGGCCCCCGCGATCGTCCCCGAGCCCGAACCGGAGCCCGAGCCGACGACCACCACCACCGAGGCACCGACGACGACTGCACCACCCACCACGACCGCGCCCCCGACCACCACCACCGGCCCGCGCCACCCCTTCCGCAGCAACCCGCCGGGCGTGCTGCCCCCGCCGCTGACCATCCCGGGCTACCGCTGAATTCCGCTGGCGCACGGTAACCGCGCCAGCTCGGCGAGCGTGCCCTAGAGTGATGCGCTGACCGACATGATCGCCGCCGGCGGTGTTCTCGGTCACTGGTTGTGAACGAAGGGATTTCATGCGCAAGTTGGTGGCGCGTCGCGCCGCGGTCAAGGCAGCCTCCGCCGGGTTCGCCGCGACTGTTCTACTCGCACCCCTGCTCGGATCCGGTATCGCGTCAGCGGAACCCGCTGTGCCCGTTCAGCTTTCAGCAGATGCGTTACCGGGTGAATTGGTGACCGCGCTGTCACGTGACCTGGGGATGTCGCCCGCGCAGTACCTCGATCGTGCCGCGCGCGCTCAGCAGCTGCGCGAGTACGCCACCGATTTCCGGGCGAACAACCCCGACACCTACGCCGGTGCGTGGCTCACGCCCGAGGGCAAGGCCGTGGTCGCCACCACCGATGCCGAGGCGGGCAAGATCGTCGCCGCGGCCGGTTACCAGCCGCACCTGGCGCCGATCTCGGCCGGTGGTCTGGAAGGCGCGCTGCTGCAACTGAGTCAGTGGATCGCGAGCCTGCCGCCCGCGATCTCCGCGCCGATCAGCTCGATCGCCATCGACGCGCTCAACAGCCAGCTGGTGCTCAATGTCGCCAACACCGGCACCGGCCACATGCTGAACCTGCCGACCCTGATCGCCACCATCAAGGTGGTGTTGCAGCCCGGCGGCGGCGGTCCGGTGGTCTACAAGCCGATGGGCGGCGACACCTACATCACCGCGAAGAAGGACCTGCACGACGCGTCGCTGGTGGGCGTGGACGTGTGCTCGTTCGGTTTCAACAGCACCGACGCCGCGGGCAACGCGCTCAATATCTCGGCGGGCCACTGCAATCCGAACATCGAGGCTGGCGGCGCGGCGGCGGTGTATGTGCCCAACGTGCGCGACATCCCCAACAGCCCCGAGGTCGGTTCGTTCACCCATGCCGTGCTCGGTGGTCCCGCCTCGCTGGACTACTCGGTGATCAAGCTCAACGAGCGCGCGGTGAACGCGGGCATGGACCAGCCTCGCGTGCGCGGCGCCAACGGCACCACGGTGGCCCTGACCGGTACCGCGGAGCCCGTCACGGGCGCACCGGTGTGCAAGACCGGCCAGTCGTCCACGTTCACGTGTGGTTTCGTGTCCGCCGACCACGTGGAGACCCAGCTGTTCACCGAAACCGGTGTCAGCAAGACCATCCGCGGTTTCGCCAGCACCGCCTGCACGCTGGGCGGTGACAGCGGCGGCGCGATCATCTCCGGCACGCTGGCCCTTGGCATCACCAGCGGCTCGAACGCCTCGGGCGCGCCCAACTGCGACGAGGCCAATACTCAGCTGGCCCCGTACGGCGGTACGGCGTCGCTGGGCGTGCCGATTCGGCCGATTCTGGCCGACATCGAGGCGACGTCGGGTGGCGGCGTCGGCGCCGGAATCATGGTGCGCACCAAGCCCAACGCGGGCTGAGCGGGGAACAATCACCGCCCGGACCGGGTGAGCGAAATCTCTTACCCGGTCCGAGTAGGCATAAGTCCCCGAAGCCCATATAGTTCGACCCATGCTCCTGCCACGTATGGGTCGTACCCCGTCCGCGCGAAGCTCGAGAAGAGCTCGGAAATCCCTGATCGCCGCTTCGGCGGCGTTTCTGCTGTTCGGCCCCACGATGGCGGTTGCCGATGCGCAGCCCGCGCCCGCTGACCTGCCCGCCCAGCTCATCGCCGCGGTCACCCGCGACCTGAAGATCTCCCCCGACGAGTACCTGCGTCGCGCCGATGTCGCGCAGCAGGTGGCCGCGTTCTCCACCACCGCGCAGCGTCAGTTCCCGCAGGTCTTCGCCGGTTCCTGGCTCAACGATCAGGGCAACGCCGTGGTCGCGCTGTCGCAGGGTCCCGGCGCCGATCAGGCCCGTGACGCCGCGCAGTCGGCCGGTTTCGAGGTCCGCAACGTGGCCAAGAGCGAGTCCACCCTGCGCGGGGAGAAGACCGCGTTCGAGAACTGGCTCGCCGCCGCCCCGCCGGAGATCTCCGCGCTGGTGCGTGGCGTGGTCGTGGACACCGTGAACAACTCGATCGCCGTGCGCGTGCAGCAGGCCGGTCTGCCGCTGCCCAGCTTCATCGACCCGTCGCGTGTGATCGTGACCGCCCCGCCGGTGGCAGGCGAGCGCATCGACCTGGCCGCCACCCCCGTGGCCGGTGACGGCAACGGCGCGCTGGCAGGCGGCGACGGTTACGCCTCGGTGATCGGCCGCAGCTCGCTGCGTTGCTCGCTGGGCTTCAACGGCACCGACCGCGCGGGCAACGTCGTGAACATCTCGGCGGGCCACTGCAACCCCGACATCGAGTCCGCCGGCACCGGCAGCGCCGCCGCGGTCTACGAGATGAACGGCGACAAGGCAGGCGCGCAGCTGGGCACCTTCCAGAAGTCCGTGCTCGGTGAGCAGGACTACTCGATCATCCGCGTGAACGACAACGCCCGCGCCCGCTTCGAGAACAACCTGGTCCGCATCCCCGGCCAGGCCCCCATCCCCGTAGACGGTGTCGCCACCCCCGTGGTCGGTGCCCCCGTCTGCAAGTCCGGCGCCCGCACCGGCTTCAGCTGCGGCGTGATCAACGGCGTCGACCAGACCGTCCAGGTAGGCGACCGCCAACTCACCCAAAGCTTCTCGGCCAACATCTGCGCCCTCCCCGGCGACTCCGGCGGCGCCATCGTCACCGGCCGCCTGGCCCTTGGCATCTCCAGCGCCAGCTCGGTAGCAGATTTCCCCATCTGCGAAATCCCGAACATCATCGGCGCCATCACCGGCGACACCCCCCAACTGTTCGCCCAACCCCTGAGCGTCGTCCTCTCGGACAACCCAGGCCTGTCGGTCCGCACCAGCTGATCCGCCTCTCCGCGTACTCAGCGTGCCGTCCGGGAGCGCGACGGTGACCTCTCGGTCTCGCGTCACGACATCCGCGGCAAAGAGGTGGCTGGGAAGTTACCCATGTCCTCACGAAATCAGCAGTAGGCATTAGAGCAGCCACAAAGGCCGGTAGCGATTGCGCTACCGGCCTTTTGGCGTCCAGGCCACCTTCCCCCCACCCCCTCCACCCCAATCCCCCCATAACCGCATAACCCTCCCCCCACCAGCGACCAATAGGGAGCAGCGGCCACGCAGTGGCCGTAGC
>NZ_JBHXRG010000028.1:0-67840 GCF_042716995.1 Nocardia sp. NPDC058640 | reverse complement strand
GAGCACCACCGCCGCACCCCGCTCCCGGCGAACACACCGCAACCGGTCATGATTGGTGGACCGCGCACCCAGGCGTAACATTCCACACAGGAATGTAGTTCGAAGGGAGTTGACCGTTGACCGACACCGAGACTCGACGCCGCCCGCTGAACTCCACCGCGGCCTCGCTACTGGGGTTCCTGCACGAGGGCCCGAGATCGGGCTGGGACCTGGCCACGCAGGCCCAGCAACGCATCGGCGACTTCTGGACCATCACGCAAAGCCAGGTCTATCGCGAGCTGACGACGATGGACGCCGCGGGCCTGGTGACCAAGGGCGAACGCGGCGCCAGGGAGCGCACGCCGTACCGGATCACCGATATCGGGCGTGATGCGTTCGCGGAGTGGATCAGCCGCGATCCCGGCGCGGAAACCATCCGGGTGCCGCTGCTGCTCACGCTGTCGTTCGGCGAACATCTCGAGCCTGCGCACCGCGATCGAATCATCGCCGCCAACAAGAACATTCACCAGGATCGCCTCGACCGCTACCTCGACGAGGACGAGACCGCCCTGGCACCGCACCAGCGCGCCACCCTCGAATTCGGTATCGCCTACGAGCGGGCGGTTCTGCACTGGTTCGACCAGTTGCCCACGATCTTCACCGCGCCCAACCCGCACTGACCCGATCTCGGCGCCGACGGCCGGCCGCGTC
This sequence comes from Nocardia sp. NPDC058640, assembly GCF_042716995.1. NCBI lineage: Bacteria > Bacillati > Actinomycetota > Actinomycetes > Mycobacteriales > Nocardiaceae > Nocardia > Nocardia sp. NPDC058640. The sequence continues at coordinate 67,150 of NZ_JBHXRG010000028.1, read as the reverse complement.
GATCTCGTAGACCGCATCGATGCAGACGGTGCAAGGACCCGCGGTTCGACCCGCGCAGGTCAGCGCACGCGATGCGACGCGGACTCGCGCAGCCAATCGACGGCCTCGCTCACCTGCGTCACCGCGTGCGCACCCGCGGGCAGCGGCGGCCGGTCGATCATGATCACCGGCAGACCGGCGGTGCGCGCGGCGAAGATCTTGGCCTCGGTCTGCTGTCCACCACTGTTCTTGGTGACCAGCACGTCGATGCGATGACGTGACATCAACACCAGTTCCTCGTCGAACGTGAACGGCCCACGTGCCAGCAGCAGTTGCGACCGCGGCGGCAGCGGCACCTCGGGCGCGTCGATGGAGCGGATGACGAAACGGTGCCCCGTGCACCCGGTGAACGCGCCGACGCCCTGACGGCCGATGGTCAGCAGAACCTGCTCGTCCTGCGCGCTCAGCGCCGCGGCTGCCGACTCCAGATCGGGCACTCGGGTCCACAGATCACCGCGCCGCTGCACCCACTCGGGGCGGCGCACGTGCAGCGCGGGAATGTCCAGGTCGGCCGCGGCGGTGGCCGCGTGCGCGCTGACCTGCGCGGCGAAGGGATGTGTCGCGTCCACGACAGCGTCGATCGCGTTCTCGCGTAACCAGGTTCGGAGGCCCTCGACACCACCGAAACCACCTACGCGGACCGCGCCGACCGGAAGCCGCGGATTGGCGACCCGCCCGGCAAGCGACGACACGATGTCGAGTCCACGCTCTCCGGACGCTACGCGCGCCAACTCCCTGGCCTCACTGGTGCCGCCGAGGATCAGAACTCTCAGGACACCCCTCCGACGTCAGCGGAACGGGTATCGCCTTGACAAACAGTGCTATCGAACTTCGAGTACTTCATGTAACTCTCCATCACGGAAAACCGAACCGAGGGATTACCCGGAACGGCAACGACCCTACCCCCGAGCCGATCGTTCTACACGTGGGGTCCGAAACTTTTACGGCCCACGGACCCTGCGAGAACGGATTCATCGTGATCTGCGCGTGATCTGATCGTGATCGTGCGTGCGGGGCCGCACACGGTCAACCAGCGGGTTTTCTGACAATCCACTGGGCGACCGGCAAGTGTGGTCGCCAGGCCGTGAACCCGCCCAGCGGTTCGCCGCGATAGATCTGAAATTTTCGCAGGCTGCCGCCGAACCGGGCAGACCACTCGAGTAGCAGCGCTTCCGATTCCGCGGTGACGGCATTGGCCACCAGGCGGCCGCCGGGGCGCAGGCGGTGCCAGCAGCGGTCGAACATGCCGTCCTGAGTGAGGCCGCCGCCGAGAAAGATGGCGTCGGGCGCCGGGATCATTTCTTCGGCTAACTCTGAGCTCACTTCGCCGCGGATCGTTATTCCCGGAACGCCGAGCGCGACGGAATTGGTCGCGATTTGTTCCCGGCGAGCGGGCAATCGTTCGAAGGAGACCGCGCGGCACAGCGGGTGCGTGCGGCACCATTCGATGGCGATACTGCCCGAGCCGCCGCCGATATCCCACAGCATTTCCCCCGGTGTGGGCGCCAGGGCGGTGACGGTGAGGGCGCGGACCTCGGCCTTGGTGAGTTGGCCGTCGCCGGTGAAGGCGATGTCGGCCAGGCCGGGCAGGCGGGTGTCGCGGCGGGTGTCGGGGTCGGCGTGGCAGTCGATGGCGACGATGTTGAGTGGGTCACCCGGTGGGTGCGGCCAGTGCGCGGCGGGGGCGGTGCGTAGCTGTTCGGTGGGGCCGCCGAGTTGTTCCAGCACGGTCAATGTCGAGGCGCCGAAACCGTTGTCGCGCAGCAATTCCGCGACCTTGCTCGGTGTGTGCTGGTCCTCGCTGAGGACGAGGATGCGACGGCCATCGGACAATTCGGGCACGAGGGTGGGCAATGGTCGGGCAACCACGCTCACGACCGGGGTTTCGGCCAGCGGCCAGCCCAGTCGCGCGCAGGCCAGCGATGCCGAGGAGGGCTGCGGGAACACGCGCAGGGCCGTGGGGCCGAACCTGCGGGCCAGGGTCACGCCGATTCCGTAGAACATGGGGTCGCCGCTGGCCAGCACGCCGATGCGGCGATCGGCGTTGCGCGCGAACAACTCCGGGAGTGCGGGGAGCAGGGGTGTTGGCCACGGAATACGTTCGGCTTCGCTGGGCGGGAGCAGTGCCAGTTGGCGTGCGGAGCCGAACACCACGTCGCAGTCGGCGAGAGCTGCCCGGACCGTCTCCCCCAGCCCGGACCAGCCGTCGGCACCGATCCCGGCTACCACGACCGGGTGACCTGACCAGTGCTCGGTCAACGCGGCATCCGACGCCACACCGATTGCGGGAGCAGGCGCATCACGAAGAAGGCCAGGGCCAGGCGGCCGGGGATCGCGACCCGGGTGGCGCCCTTGTCGAGACTGGCGACCACCGCGTCGGCGACCTGGTCGGGGGTGCTGGACATGGGGGCCGGGTCCATGCCGGTGGTCATGCGACCGATCACGAAGCCCGATCGGACCAGCAGCAGTTGGACGCCGGTGCCGTGCAGGGCGTCGCCGAGGCCGCTGGCGAAGCCGTCCAGGCCCGCTTTGGCCGAACCGTAGACGTAGTTGGCCCGGCGCACGCGTACGCCCGCGATGGAGCTGAAAACGACGATCTGGCCGCTGCCCTGTGCGCGCATCAGGTTCGCCAAGGTCGTCAGGACGCTGACCTGGGCGACGTAGTCGGTGTGTACGACGGCTACCGCGTGCGCGGGATCCTGCTCGGCCCGATCCTGGTTGCCCAGAATGCCGAACGCCAGGACGGCGGTGGCGATACCGCCGTGTTCGGCGGCGAGCTTTTCCAGCAGGGGTGCGTGGGTGGTGGTCTCGTCGGCGTCGAATTCCGCGGTGTGGACCGCTGCCGCGCCCGCCGCGTGCAGCTGCTCGATCTCGGCGTCCAGTGCGTCGGCGCGGCGCGCGGCCAGGATCACCACGCGTCCGGGTGCCAGTCTGCGCGCCACTTCCAGGCCGATCTCACTGCGTCCACCCAGGACCAGCACCGGCCCGTCGTTCTGCTTTCCCATAGTGCCAGTGTGTCATCCGGTCGATTCCACCGATCTCAGCCGGTGCGGCTACCGTTTCGACCATGCCGACCACGACCGTCCAGCTGTCCCCCGCCGCGCTCGAATTCGTGACGCAGCGTCATCTGGCCACGCTCACCACCTTGCGCGCCGACGGCACTCCGCACGTGGTCGCGGTGGGGTTCACGTGGGATCCCGAGAGCGGGATCGCGCGCGTGATCACCGATGGCGCGTCGGTGAAGGCGCGCAATGCCGGGCGCGGTGGGTATGCGGCGGTGAGCCAGGTCGACGGGGCGCGGTGGATCACCCTCGAGGGTCCGGCGACGGTGCTGGACGACAGCGCCGACGTCGCGGAGGCTGTGCGCCGCTACACGCAGCGCTACCGGGTGCCGCGCGAGAACCCTACCCGCGTCGTCGTCGCGATTCAGGTGCGGCGGGTGCTGTCGTCGGGAACCCTGAAATAGCCTGTGCGCGAACCGTTTACAGCACGGTCAGACCGTGCGGCCGGTTGTTCATCGACTCCACACCGTCCTCGGTGACCACCACGATGTCTTCGATCCGCGCGCCCCACCGGCCGCGGAAGTAGATCCCCGGTTCGATGCTGAACGCCATGCCGGGCTCGAGCACCATGTCGTTGCCCGCCACGATGTAGGGCTCCTCGTGCACCGACAGGCCGATGCCGTGCCCGGTGCGGTGGATGAAGGCGTCGCCCAGGCCCGCGTCGGCGAGCACGGTGCGCGCGGCGGCGTCGATGGATTCCGCGGTCGCGCCGGGTCGCACAGCGGCCACGGCAGCGGCCTGGGCGGCCTCGAGTACGGCCATCTGTTCGACGACCTGCGGGCTCGGGGTGCCCAGCACGTAGGTGCGGGTGGAGTCGGAGTAGTAACCGGGTTCGACGGGGCCGCCGATGTCGATGACGACCACGTCACCGGGTTCGATCACGCGATCGGAGACCTCGTGGTGCGGGTCGGCGCCGTGCGGGCCGCTGCCGACGATGACGAACGCCGCCTCGGTGTGGCCTTCGTCGATGATCGCGGCGGTGATGTCGGCGGCCACCTCGGCCTCGGTGCGTCCCGCGCGCAGGAATTCGCCCATTCGCGCGTGCACCCGGTCGATGGCGGCACCGGCGCGGCGCAGTGCGTCGATCTCGGCGTCGTCTTTGATCATGCGCGACTGGCGCAGCACCGGTGTGGCCGAGGCGGGCAGCCCGGTGGTGGCCTGGGCCAGGGGGATCAGGTGCAGGGCGGGCATGGCGTCGGCGACCGCGATGCGCGAACCGGCGTGCAGGGTCGAGCGCACGAGCTGGTACGGATCGACGCCGTCGACCCAGTCCAGCACCCGCAGGCCCAGTTCGCCGGCCGCGGAATCGGCCAGTGCGGCGAGTTCGAGTTTCGGGATGATCACCGACGGTGTCGATCCGTCGGCGGGGATCACCAGGCAGGTGAGCCGTTCGAAGGATTCCGCCGCCGACCCGATCAGGTAGCGCAGGTCGGGTCCGGGGGTGATCAGCAGGGCGTCCAAACTCGCCGCCCGCATCAATTCCACGGCCCGTTCCAGCCGCTGCCCGTAAACCTTCGCCTCGAACCTGGCCTCCGTGTGCGCACTCATGAGATCCGACGTTACCCGCCCGACCGCTCGCGGGATCGGCAGCCCGACCGACACCGAGCAACGAGCGACGTGCCTGAGCACTGCCACCGCAGGATTGTCGGTGGCTCGGTGCACAATCTCCGGTGTGACCGTTGACGAGAGCACCCGCGGACCCCTGTTGATCCTCGATGGCGCCAGCCTGTGGTTCCGCGCGTACTACGGGATCCCTGACAAACTCCGCGACGCCGAAGGACGTTCGGTGAACGCGGTGCGCGGATTCACCGACATGGTGGCCTCTTTGATCACCAAGCACCGGCCCAGCAGGCTCGTGGTGGGCCTGGATCTGGATTGGCGGCCGCCGTTCCGGGTGGCGCTGGTGCCCTCGTACAAGGCGCATCGCCTCGACACCAGCACCGCCGCCGCACCGGGCGCCGAAGAGGTGCCCGACACGCTCACCCCGCAGGTCGCGATGATCCTCGAGGTCCTGGACGCGGCCGGGATCGCCACCGGCGGCGCGGCGGGCCTCGAGGCCGACGATGTGCTGGGCACCCTCGCCAGCCGGGAACGCACCGACCCCGTCGTGGTGGTCAGCGGCGACCGCGACCTGTTGCAATTGGTGCGCGACGACCCCGCGCCGCCGGTCCGGGTGCTCTACGTCGGCCGTGGCTTGGCCAAGGCCGAACTATTCGGTCCCGCCGAGCTGTCGGCGAAATATGGTGTGCCCGAACAGAATGCGGGCCCGGCCTACGCCGATATGGCCACCTTGCGCGGCGACGCCTCCGATGGTCTGCCCGGCGTGGCGGGCATCGGCGACAAGTCCGCCGCCCAGCTGATCACGAAATTCGGCTCGCTGGACGCGTTGATGGCCGCGGTCGCCGATCCCGGTTCCGATATCGCCAAGGGTGTGCGCGCGAAACTCGTTGCCGCGCAGGACTATCTGAAGGTCGCCGCCCCGGTCGTACGGGTGGTCCGCGACGCCGACGTCGTGCTGTCGGGCCCGGATATCTTGCCCGCCACTCCCATTGACCCGGACCGGCTGCGCGCGCTGGCCACCGCGTACAACGCCGAAAGCCCGATCGCCCGCCTGGTCACCGCCTTGGCCAAGGCCGGCACCGACTGAACCGGAAACGAGTCCGGGCCGCCCGCAAAATTCGCGGACGGCCCGGCAAACTCGGTGCGGCAACCTAGTTCGGTCGACCGACCTCGTAGGTGCCGTCTTCCTTGGTGATCTTGACGGTGACCTTCTTCGCCTCGCCGCTGACCTTCAGGTCGCAGGTGAAGGTCGCATCGACCTCCACGGCCTGACCCGACGGGCAGCTGACATCGGACACGTCGGCGATGCCGTAGGAGTCCTTCAGCACGCGCGAAACACCGTCTTGCACAGCCGCATTGTCGAGTTCATCCGACGACAGCAGCACCACCAGCAGGGCGATCACGGCGGCGACCACGAGCACGCCCGCCACGCCGAGCCCGATGATCAGGCCCTTACCCTTCTTGGCACCGGCGGCCTGCTGCGGCTGCGGTGCGGGCTGCTGCCCCCACTGCTGCTGCGGCGCGGGCTGCTGGCCCCACTGCTGTTGCGGTGCGGGCTGCTGCCCCCACTGCGGCTGTGCGGCTTGGTTGTTCCAGTCCTGCGGCGGCGGCTGGGTCTGACCCCACTGCTGCTGTGGGCCGGTGCCCTGCTGCGGCGGCACGCCACCGTGCTGCGGCTGACCCCACTGCTGCTGCGGCTGCTGGGGCTGTTGTCCCCATTGCTGCTGCGGCTGCTGCTGATTGGGCTGCGGCGCGTTCGGGTCACCCCACTGCTGGGTGGGCTGTACGCCTTGCTGCGGCGGCTGTGCGCCCTGCTGCGGCGGTTGTGCCCCGCCACCCCAATGTTGGGTGGGACCGGCGCCACCGGCCCCCTGCTGACCCCCCCAGTGCTGGGTGGGGTCGTTATTCCCCTCCCCGGGGTTGTTCGGTCCGTAAGGGCCGCTCATCCACTCGCCTCCACTCGCATCATTAGTTCATACGGTAGCCCCCCGCGCCGGGCCTGCCGCATTCGCACGACATCCGCCTCACGGTCGGTACGCGAAGAAATCAAATCACAGACGTACCGACTACGCGGCGTCCACCGCGACGACACCCCGCCGCACCGCCCGGACCGCCTTGGCCGCGGTGGACGCGATCTCGGGGTCGTCGGCGGTGTTGTGGATCTGATCGAGCAGGTCGATCACCTGCCTGCACCACCGCACGAAATCGCCGGCCGACATCGTGGTGCCCGGGTCGCCGCTGGCCAGCAACGACTCGGCCAACGCGTCACCGCGCGCCCATTTGTACACCCCGGTGACGAACCCCAGGTCGGGTTCGCGGGTGGGCGGAAGCTTGTGTCGCGCTTCGTCGGCGCGCAGGTCCGACCACACTTCGATGGTGGCCGCGATCGCCCGTCGGATGGGGTCGGTGGGGCCAGCGGGGGTGAGCGGGCCGGTCTCCTGCCGCGACTCGAAGACCAGCGTGGACACCACCGCGGCCAGTTCGGCCGGGCCTAGTCCGCGCCACAATCCCTGCCGCAGCGCTTCCGCGACGACCAGGTCGCTTTCGGCGTAGATCCGGGCCAGTCGCCTGCCTTCCGCGGTCACCTCACCGTGCGCGACGAAGCCGCGTTCCTCGAGCAGTCCCACGATCCGATCGAAGGTGCGCGCCAACGAATTCGTGGTCGCGGCAACCTTCTGGCGCATCGTCTCGGTCTCGCGTGCCAGGCGTGTATACCGCTCGCCGACGCGGCCGAGTTGCTCCCGATCGGGACGGTCGTGCGCGGGATGCGAACGCAGACTGCGCCGCAAGGTCGACAGTTGACGATCTTCGCCACCGCGCACCCGTTCAGTCCGCTTGCCCCTGCGCGGAGTGGAAATTCCGGTGCTCCGCAACGCCGAGGCCAGATCGCGGCGAATGCGCGCGGTCCGGTGATCGACGCGTCGCGGCAGATCCATCCGCCCCAGCGCTTCGGCGGGTTCAGGGAAATCCGCCGCGGAAACCCTTCCGGCCCAATGGTCTTCGGTCAACACCAGTGGACGCGGGTCCCCCGGTGTCTGGTCGGGTTCGAGAATCACCGCAAGGCCCGCACGCTTGCCCACCGGAATCGCGACCACGTCACCGCGACGCAATTCGATCAGTGCCTTCACCGCCGCACCGCGTCGGTCGGACCGGCCCTGCTGTTGGATTTCGCGCTCGCGCTGCTTGATTCGGTCGCGCAGGGCCATGTACTCCATGAACTTGCCGTCGACGCCCCCGAGCTGACTCTCGAGTTTGCGCAGTGCGCCTTCGTTGCGCTCGATGCCACGCACCAAACCCACCACCGACCGGTCGGCCTGGAACTGCGCGAACGACCGTTCCAGCAGGGTGCGTGCCTCCTGGGCGCCCATCCGGTCGATCAGGTTGATCGACATGTTGTAACCGGGCTTGAACGAACTGCGCAGCGGATAGGTGCGCGTGGAGGCGAGCCCGGCGACCGCGCTGGTGTCGACCTCGGGCTGCCACAGCACCACCGCGTGACCCTCGACATCGATACCGCGCCGCCCCGCGCGACCGGTGAGCTGGGTGTACTCACCCGGCGTGAGCTCGGCGTGGGTTTCCCCGTTGTACTTCACCAACCGCTCGAGCACCACCGTGCGCGCGGGCATGTTGATGCCCAGCGCCAGGGTTTCGGTGGCGAACACCGCGCGCACCATGCCCTTGACGAACAGTTCTTCCACGGTGTGCCGGAAGGCCGGCAGCATTCCGGCGTGGTGGGCGGCCAGCCCGCGGTGCAGCGCGTCGCGCCACTCCCAGTAGCCCAGGATTTCCAGGTCGTCCTTGGGCAGGTCGCCGGTGTGCTTTTCGATGATCGCCTCGATCTGCTCGGCGTCACCGGGGCGGCTCAGGTCCAGGCGCGCGCGCAGGCACTGGGCCAGTGCGCCGTCGCAGCCCGCGCGGCTGAAGATGAACGTGATCGCGGGCAGCAGGTTTTCCTCGTCCAGCCGCGCGAGCACGTCGGGTCGCGGCAGCGGTCGGAAGTTGCCGCCGCGCCCGCCACGTCCGCGCGGGCCGCCGTAGCCGTGCATGCGGTCGGCGTTCTCGCGCTGGCGGATGAACCGCACGAGATCTTCGTCGACCACGATCTTGCGATCGCTGGACTTGTTGTCGAACAGGTCGAACATGCGCTTGCCGACCATCACGTGCTGCGACAGCGGCACCGGCCTGGTCTCGTCGACCACGACCGCGGTGTCACCGCGCACGGTCTCCATCCACGCACCGAACTCCTCGGCGTTGGACACCGTGGCCGACAGGCTCACCAGCCGCACGTCCGGGGGCAGGTGCAGGATCACTTCCTCCCACACCGCGCCGCGGAACCGGTCGGCCAGGTAGTGCACCTCGTCCATCACCACATACGACAGCCCCTGCAGCGAATCCGAGGACGCGTAGAGCATGTTGCGCAGCACCTCGGTGGTCATCACGACCACCGGCGCACCGGGGTTGATCGACTGGTCACCGGTGAGCAGGCCGACACTGTCGCGCCCGTAGCGGGCGGTCAGGTCGGCGAACTTCTGGTTCGACAATGCCTTGATCGGGGTGGTGTAGAAGCACTTTCCGCCCGAGGCCATCGCCATGTGCACGGCGAACTCGCCCACGATCGTCTTGCCCGCACCGGTGGGGGCGCAGACCAGCACGCTGTGGCCCTCTTCCAGGGCCGCACACGCGGTGCGCTGGAAGGGGTCCAGATCGAAGGAGATTTCACCGGCGAATTTCGCCAGTTCGCTGGGCAGCCCCGGAGAGTCGGTCACATGTCAGAGCGTATCGGAGTAGTCCGACACCGGGCGCGTGGATTTCTGCGGGTCGTCCACCGGATCGGCGGTGGACACCGGATCGGGGGTGGGCAGCGGGGAGGCTTCCTCGTCGTCGAGCGCGCCCCAGCCGTCCTTGGCTTCCCGGCGCGCCTTGCGGGCGTCGCTGATGCGCGAGAACTGCACGGCGAACTCGAACAGCACGGTCAGCGCCAATGCCAGCGCCAGCATCGAGAACGGGTCCTGCGGTGTCACGATCGCGGCGAACACGAACAGCCCGAAGATCATCCCGCGCCGCCACGCCTTGAGCTTGACGTAGGGCAGCACCCCGACCAGGTTCAGGCCGATCACGATCAACGGTGTCTCGAAACTGACACCGAAGATGATCAGCAACTGGATGATGAAACCGAAGTACTGGTTACCGCTCAGCGCGGTGATCTGGACGTTGTCACCGATGGTCAACAGGAACGACAACGCGTGCGAGACCACCACGTACGCCAGGACCGCGCCCGACACGAACAGCACGGTGCCCGTCACCACGAAACCGACCGCGAGCTTGCGTTCCTTCGCGTACAGGCCGGGGGTGATGAACGCCCACAGTTGATACAGCCAGAACGGTGTCGCGATGACCACGCCCGCGGTGAAACCCACCTTCAACCGGAGCATGAACTGGTCGAACGGTCCGGTCGCCAGCAACCGGCAGGCACCGTCGGGGCTCAGGCTCGCGCGCGCCGACGCGGGCAGCGCACAGTAGGGGCCGCGCAGGATCTCGCCCAGGCTTTCCAGCCCGAACAGGGTGTGCGCGTACCAGTAGAAGCCGATCAGTGTGGTGACCGCGATCGCGGCCAGTGCCAACAGCAACCGGGTGCGCAGTTCCTGCAGGTGCTCGACCAACGACATGGTGCCGTCGGGATTCGTCCTGCGCTTGGCGCGCCGGGGATCGAACGGGATGCGCATGGTGGGTGGTGGCCTCTAACCCTCGGTTCGGTCGACTACACAGCACTTCACCCCGGAGCAGTGGCTACCGCCCCGGGGTCGATGCGCAGCTCAGAGGGTTTTGTGTCCCTGCTGCGGTTCCACGATCGGGGTCTGCGCCTGCGTCGCCGATGCGGACAGCTGCTGCGGCGGCGCGGGGGTGGCCGGGGTCGCGGGGGCATCGGTTGCCGCCGATTCCGCCTGCATCTGCCCGACCTCGCTCTTGAAGATGCGCAGCGAACGGCCCAGGCCGCGCGCGGCGTCCGGGAGCCGCTTCGCGCCGAAGAGCAGTACGAACAGCACCGCGATGATCAGCAGGTGCGTCCAACTGAACGAGCCCATTATCAGATACCTCCAAAGATGTGGTGATTACCAATCCTACCTGGGATCGAACCCCGGTGACTGTCCGGCCGAAGCGGTGTTCGCCACGCGTTCAACCCCGCGCGGCCGCCATCGCCCCGGTCAGCTCGGCAAACAACCGGCTTCCGGTGAACCGCGCGGTGTCGCCGGATTCGGCGATCCGGATCAGCTCCGTCAGCCGCCGGTTGACCGGTGTCGGACGCCCCACCATCTCGCCCAGGCGCACGATTTCCCCGCACAACCACGCGATTTCGGTGCGGCGACCCAGCGCGAGATCATCGGCCATCGACGAACGCGCGAGCGGGTCGATGGCCAACACCCGACCGAACACCCGCCGGAAAACGGGGTCGGGCACGCGCAGCAGATGCACCATCAACTCGGGGGGCACAGGAGTGAGCGCGGCGGGCCGAATTCGCGCAGTGTTCATCACCGCGAGGGCTTCGGACTGGGCCAGCGCGAGGCAGCGGCGGTAGTCACGTTCGGCGAGTTCCTCGCGCAGCGGCCTGCCCGACAGCGCGTTGATCGGGTTGTTCAGATTCAGCAGTAACTTGGCCCACTGGACCGGGCGCAGGTCGCGGTGGCGACGCAACGGCAGCCCGGCGGCTTCGAAGCGGTCAGCGAACCGGTCGACGATCTGGTCGTCCTGGATCGCCAGCACGCCGTCGCTGGCGCGGTGGAAACATCCGCGGCCGCGATGCACCACGTTGAACATGACCATCCCGGCCAGTGCCACGCTGGTGGGCAGGATCTCCCTGATCAGGCTGGCGTTGCCGATGCCGTTCTGCAGGCTCACCACCGGCGTGCCCGGACGTAATCGGCCCGAGACCGCGCGCACGGCGGCGGCGGTGTCGGCGGATTTCACGGTGACAAGGACCAGGTCGGCCAGTTCGGGTTCGTCGGGTTCCAGGGCCAGGCCGAAGCGGTCGGGTGGGACTTCGGTCGAGCCGCCGTCCAGGTCGGTCAGGCGCAGGCCGTGTTCGGCGATGTCGTCGAGGATCCGCTGACGGCCCACGAAGATCACTTCCATGCCCGCGGCGGCCAGGTGTCCGCCGATGAAAACCCCGACGCTGCCGGCGCCGAGGACCAGTACTCGCTGACTCACGCGGGTTCGGTCTCCCCTACCAGTCCGGCGGCCGCGTAGGCGGCCAGTGCGGCGTCGGCGCGGTCGCGCACCGCGACCACCAGTTCGGGTGGGCCGAGCACGGTCACGCCGGTGCCGAAGCCGAGCAGCAGTCGGGCCATCCAGTCCGGCGACGCGAACCGCATACCCGCGTCGATGCTGCCGTCGGGGCGCGATTGGATGCGGTGCATCGGGTATTGGTCCAGCACCCACGCGTGATCGGCGCGAATCCGCAGTGTGGCCAGTGGCACGTCCGGGTCGTCCTGGAACAGGTCGAGGGCGGCCGCGTCGGCGGCTGCGTGGCTGGGCGGGTGCGCGGGTTCGTCGAGTTCGGTGGCGTCTTCGATCCGGTCGAACCGGAACAGTCGCACGCCTTCGGCTTGCCTGCACCAGGCCTGCAGGTAGCTGTTGTTGTCCACCAGCACCACGCGGATCGGGTCGACGATGCGTTCGGACACCTCGTCGCGGCTGGCCGAGTAGTAGACCAGTCGCAGGGTTCGCGCGTCGGCAAGGGCCGCGCGCACGGTGGCCACCGCGGGCTTCTCGACGGGGATGTGCGCGGGTTCGACCACGGCGTCGGTGCTGGCGATCGCGGATTCGATCTTGGCGATGGCGGCGTGCGCGGCGGTCGGGTCGACCATGCCGGGCATTTCCACGATCGAGCGCAGGGCCACCAGCAGGGCGGTGGCCTCGGTGGAGGTCAGGCGCAGCGGGCGTTCGATGCCGGCGGAGAAGGTGACCTCGATGCTCTCCTCGGAGAACGACAGGTCGATCAGATCGCCGGGACCGTAGCCGGGAAGCCCGCACATCCACAGCTGATTCAGGTCGCTCATCAGCTGTTTGGTGGTCACGCCCAGTTCGGCGGCGGCCTCGGCGGCGCTGATGCCCGGGTGCGCGAGCAGGTACGGCACCATGTTCAACAGGCGCGAAAGACGTAGGGACAGGCGCGAACTCACGAGTTGACCTCCGTGTGGTGCAGTACCGACCGTAGCCGGTTCATCACGTCGGCGCGCAGTTCCGGTGGTTCGAGAACCAGGACATCGGGGCCGAGGCCCGTGATCAGCCGTGCCACCCAGTCGCGGGAGCGCACAGGTACTTCCAGGACCGAGCCGGGGCGTCCGCCCAGGTCGCGGGTGTCGACTTCGGTGCCGATGCGGCGCAGTTCGCGACCGCGGCCCTTGGCGACCCAGACCGTGGCCGAGCCGGTGACCGGGGTGTCGCCGGTGACGCGGTCCACGATCGCGCGCAGGTCGGTGTGGTCGGGTTTGTGCACGACGTTGTGCGGTCCGTAGGCCTGGACCTGGCCGCCGATCCGTGAGAGCCGGAAGGTGCGCACGGCGTCGCGTTCGCGGTCGTGTCCCACCAGGTACCAGCGTCCGTGCCGGGTCACCACGCCCCACGGTTCGACATCGCGGGTCACGAACGGGTCGGTGACGGCGCTGTGATGGCCGAAGCGCACCGCCTGCCCCGCGTCGATGGCCGCCAGCAGTGCCCGCAACACCGGTTCCGAGCCGCGGGTGCGCGCGGGCACGGCGGGCACCGACACTCCGACGTTGTCGGTTTCGACGGTGACCCCGGCGGCGCGCAGCTTCAGCAACGCGCCCTCGGCCGCGCCCGCCAGCTCCGGCGACGCCCACATCTGCACCGCGACAGCGACCGCGGCGGCCTCTTCACTGGACAGGTCGATGTCGGGCAGTTCGTAGGCGTCCCGGTTGATCCGGTACCCCTCCAACGTCGAGAACCGCCCCACCGGACCGACTTCGAGGGGAATGCCCAGATCGCGCAGTTCGTTCTTGTCCCGTTCGAACATCCGGCTGAACGCGTCGTCGGTCCCGGAGTCCTCGTAACCGGCCACGCTGGTGCGAATGCGCTCCGCACTCAGGAACTGCCTGGTCGACAGCAGCGCGATGACCAGATTCATCAGCCGCTCGACCTTGGATATCGCCACCCGATAGAGGGTAATGGTCGCACCCGTTCCCCCGCGCGTCGGCGCACAGTTGAGCCCGCCTGCGCGACCATGGAACCCACCCACCCGAAAGGACCACGATGCTCGTCGCCTTCTCCGTAGCCCCCAGTGGAACCTCCGACGCCGACGGCTCCGTCGGCCACGCCGTAGCCGAAGCCATCCGCGTAGTCCGCGCCTCCGGCCTGCCCCACCGCACCGACGCGATGTTCACCACCATCGAAGGCGAGTGGGACGAAGTCATGGCGGTGATCAAATCCGCCACCGACGCCATCCTCACCACCTCCCCCCGCTGCAGCCTGGTCCTCAAAGCCGACATCCGCCCCGGCGTCACCAACGCCCTCGACACCAAGGTCGAAACCATCGACCGCTACCTGGCCGACTGATAGTCACCGGTTCACAACGCGGAGAGGATCTCGATTGTACGCGACGCGACGAACCTGACATCGTGTCCCCGTGGCCGTACTTCTGGGTGAAAAAGGCAGGTTCGCTGCCGAAGTCGGCGATGGAACCTCGGGGCTGCGTCGAGTGGACCTGTGGGCCGCCGATCAATGGTTGACCTGCGACGACAATATGGTCTTCGTCGAGCAGTTCCGCCACGCTGTACAGCAGACCGCTGCCTCGGTACGTTCCGGACGCATTCCACCGCTGCCCAGTGTCGGGTTGTCCCCCGTCGACACTCATCGTCGGTTCGCCACGGCAACCGACGACGACCCGATTTGCCAAGTGCGCGAGCAGTTCTGGTTCCTTCACTGGGGACCCACGACCGACAACGTGCAGGCCTTCGCCTTCCTCGACGCCGACCACCTGGTGATCACGTGGCAGTTCTGGCGTGAGGCGCACCTGCGCAACCACCCCGACCATGCGGGAAGGGTCTTCGAGATGAAGATCGAGTGTGCGCAATTCGCTGAAATTCTCGAAGGTCTGATTTCAGCCCTGTAGGCGATACCCTGCAACAGACGCGTTCGAACCAGCCTAGGAGCCGAACATGGTCATTGTCGCGGGGCATCTCATGGTCGATCCGCAGCAGCGCGAGGCCTATCTCGCGGACTGTGTGCGTGTTGTCGAGCAGGCCCGCAGCGCACCCGGCTGCTCGGACTTCTCCATCAGCGCGGATCTGCTCGACGCGGGCCGGATCGTCATCTTCGAATGTTGGGAGTCCCGTGCCGACGTCGAGGCGTTTCGGGGCAGCGGCCCCAGCGACGCCCAAAGCACGGCGATACTGGGAGCCTCGGTGTCGGAGTACGACGTCACGGGCGAGCGCTCGCTGACCTGATCGCGCGGGGTCGAGTCCAGCCACCGGTGTTCGAGTTCAGTTGCCCACCAATCGGTTTCGCCGTTACCTACTGAAAGACCGCGACTAGCCGGAAGCGTTCGAGGACCACCGGAGTTCGGTCGTCGACTGTGAATCGGTCATCACCCAGCGCCTGGCGCATTTCTGGACTGTGCCAGAACATCTCGTGTCCTGAGCACGGCATGCAACGCGCGGGCTTCTGCGCGAAGCCGGGTCGCGCTCTTACGTTCGGCGAGGGCGACCAATCCGGGTATCTCGGCTCGGGCGCCACAGCGCTGGGCGCAGTCCCCGGCCGCAGCCAGCACGTCGGCGAGGCCCACGGCCGACGGCGTAGCGACGAACCTGGGCAGCAGTTCGACGAACAGCGGCCACGTGCGATGCGCGCCGAGCGCGGCAGTGGCATCGCGCAGCGTGGCGGCGAACCGTTTCGACACGGCATGTTCGGGAATGGCCGCCGCGATGAGCGCGGTATCGAGTTGGTCGGTGGCAGCGAGTGCGACCAGCGCGTCGACGCCGGCTGCCCGAGTAGCGCCCTCGGTCAGTGCCAGCGCCACACTGCGATGCACCGCAGGACCTTTCGTACCCGGCATCTCGGCCAACACGAGCACATCCTGCTCTGGAAACGGCCATCGAGCGAGGACTTCGGGGACCGGGAAGTTCGACCGCCCCAAGGGAATTCGGCACGCTTCCGCCGCGGGCCCGGCGGCGAGTGCGGCGAACGGCATCGGCAGAGCCAGGTGGTCACCTTCCAGCCAGCTCTCGAGCCGACGCCCCTGTTCGCTGTCCAGGCTCCGTACCGCCGCGCGGATGTCGGCATCGGCGGTCGGTGCCACACGAACCATCGCCTGCGCGAATTCGATCGGCCCTGGATCGACGCCCGCGGCCTGATACGCCCGCAACCGGGCGACGAGTTCGCGGGCGTCGATCTGCCCGTTGTCGCAGGTGGGTGTAGCCAGCGCGAAGGGCGGCAGGGGCGCGTTGTCGATGACCCTGGCACCCCATTCGGCCATGCGCAGCGCCAGCGGATCGGTCTCGTCGAGTCGACCGGGCAGTTGCACCAGTGCCCCAGTGGCGACAGCTGTCAGGGTGAGCGGAGTCCACCCGTGTCTGCGCCCCCACCTGTGCCGCAAGCCGAAGATCCGCCATGCGCCCACGGCGAACAGAGCTGGTTGCAGGAGAGGTGTCATCGTCGCAGTCAGCGCGTCGCGATCCTGAGCGGTGAAGCGGACCACACCGTCGAACAGCAACTCCGCGAGTCCGTGGTCGTAGGACCACTGGCTCTCGGTGAGCCGCGTGAAGAGATCGGCGGTGTCTGCGATGGATGATGGCAGCCCGGTCATCGGTGCGGGCGGCGGCAACTTCGGCAGGGTGAATGGAGCCTCGAGGGCGGGTGCTGTTCGCGCTGTGTCATCCGGTGTCGGCGTGCAGCGAGCCACGATTCGCTCGATTCGTTCGCGAAGGGCGGCATCGTCGATCGTCTCCGCGGCTTCGACCAGCACCTGCGCCACCGAGGGCGCGGACTGTGGGTCGGCCCGCACGATCCGGTCGAGCCACGACAGCTGGGCGCGCAGCAACTTCTTCTCCGGGCGCCGCAGGACTTCGTCCGAGAGCCCTACTACGTCCACGGAGGAGAGCATTCCTTCGCGATGCAGAGTGGTCAGAACGCCCTGCGCATGCCAGGCGGCGGTGGACGTACCCTCTGCCAGCAGCCGCGAATACCCCCGGATCCGGGGCACACACTCGTCCGGTCGGGCTTTCAGGGCGGTCAGTACGCCGAGCCGTTCAGCGGTGTCGGTGGCACGGCCGGTGCCACGAACGAGCGCGTTGAGGGTGTTCGTGTGCAGTTCCTCGCGATCGATGACACCGGCGTCGGCGAGAGTAGCCAGTACGTGCGGCCACGAATTGTCCGGATTGCCAGTGGAATGCAACCCGATCTTGTCGATCTCGACCAGCCGGTGCACCAGCTGCGGCAGGAACGGATCACCGCGCAACTGTGCCAGCAGGTTCGAGCCTGCGGACAGTTGGTGGACATCCCACGGCGGGGGCAGCGGCAGGTCCCCGTGCAGTTTCCGAGCCCAGGTGGTCACGAAGGAATCGGTGGTCGGAGCGGGGCTGCCCGAACTGCGCAGCAGGTGCACGATCAGCGGAAAGTACGGCAGATCGCCCGACTGTTCGACACGAGCCGCCGCCAGACGTTCGGCGAGTTCGCCACGCCACGCATGGTCGCGATCACCGGCTTCCAGACACGCGATGAGCAGGTGCGGCTCCGTCGCCAGATGGCGGGTGGCACCGACAGTGAGCCAGCGGCATACCGCCGCCGGTGTGGCCAGGAAACCCAGACCCCACAGTTGCACCGCGGCATGCCGTTTCGACAGTGTCCAGCTCCCGGGCGGCAGCGCGGACCGTGCTTCGGTCAGTGCGGGCACCAGCGCACGCCGCTGTTCGACGGTGAGCGCGGCGATGCGGGCGGGAATGTGTTCGCGGGCAACAACACTGAAGCCGCGGCGGCTGTGGATCGAGACGGTCACGCGAATTCCTCAGAGTGCGGTGCGGGCGGAGTTGCCGACGATACGAACAGCGAGTGCGTGTTTGCACGGGCCGCGATCACCACGATGCTCGGTCCACCACTGGCAGGTGCAAGCGAAAGCTCCCGCCGGATCGACTGTGACCTGGTAAGTGGCGTCCGCCGTGACGACTCGAGCACGCAGCGGATCAGCGGGATCGACGCGCACACTGCCGTCCGCGACCAGCGCCCGCGCGGACTGCAAGCGCGGATTGTCCCGCTCGGCCCGCCCGGTCCGATACGGCAGTTCGCGGTGATAGAACGTGGCATCGGCGATGTCGTAGCCGACCCTGCCATCGACCCCGAGCCTGGTCAGGGCCGCGCGAACGCGCTCGACGGGCAGACCGGACCGGTGCGCGAGATCCCCGAGTTCGATGCGCCGATCCCACGCCAGCAGCACCGAGA
This sequence comes from Nocardia sp. NPDC058640, assembly GCF_042716995.1. Classification (NCBI taxonomy): domain Bacteria; kingdom Bacillati; phylum Actinomycetota; class Actinomycetes; order Mycobacteriales; family Nocardiaceae; genus Nocardia; species Nocardia sp. NPDC058640. The sequence goes on along the minus strand of NZ_JBHXRG010000028.1, from coordinate 49,043 downwards.
GCAGCTCCGCGTCGGCCTCGGTGTTCGCCCCGGCCAGCTGCGCGAGTGACGCACCCTCGCCGGAGAATCCGCGACCGACACCCGGTGAGAGCATCAGCGTGAGCCGCATACCGGGCAGTCCGACCTCCCAGGCCGACGCCGACGGTCGGCTGTCGCGCTGGGTCGGTGGGCCATACAGTCGAAGTGACTGCGCGTGGCGCAGTACCCGACGCAGCGCGCCGAGTCGGTGCGGGCCCGGCAAGCTCACGACACCGGGGCCCGGCCGCGACGTGATCCGTAGGCGTCCACCCGTCGCGACCACCCACTGCCCACCGATCGAGCCCGGTGTGCGCGAACGCGGCACAGTCCGCAGAAAACGCACCGCCTCTGCGGCGGATACCTGTGCCTGGAGGTCGAAACCGGCGGCGATGACTTGTGTTTCGGCGAATCCGCGCAGCCAGCGGGGTGGTAACGGAACCTTCTTCTCCACTACTCGCTCACCGATAGTGGCAACGGCCAGCTCATCCGGACCGACGGTGAGATGCAACGGATCCTCGGCCATGAATCCCGACAGCGCATCCCTGAGCGGATTGTTGACGTCGACATTGGTTGTCCCATAACCGGTCTCGCCGTCGATCGCCGAGGGCAGCACGTCGAGCCGGGCGTGCACACCGCAGCAACCGGAGAACGCCTCGAACCGCAACCTGTCACCGTTGGCGGTGATCACCGGATCCAGCGATGCCCACCGCTCGCGGTCGAAGTAGTCGGCCGCCGCCACATCAGCGACCGCGAGCAGGCCGGCGGCGGCCACCGCGGGCTGGGTGACGAATCCGCGAAAGAAGGTCGGATTGGCGAGCACACCGGCGCGACCGTCCGCGGTTTGCAGGTCGAGTACGCTGCGCCCCGCCGATTGCTCGAGGCTCGACGGCCTGCGATAGGAAAGCGTCTGCGCCGCTGGGAAACTCATGGTCGCACTCTATGTCGGAGGTCCGACACACTACGGTCGATGCACTCGGCCGACCGAACCGTGAGCACTCACCCGCGGTCGGGTTCGTGGACAGTGTTGCGTGCACTGTCCACGACCGGACGGCCTCAGAACACGCAGCGGGCGATGGAGTCGGCTACGCAGGCTGGGCGGGGGGCGTTTTCCAGTTCTACGGTGACGTGGCGGTGGATTTGGACGCCGGTGGGGACTTCGGTGACCTTGGTGAGGGTGAGGTGGGCTCGGATTCGGCTGTTGACGGGGACGGGGGTGAGGAAGCGGACTTTGTCCAGGCCGTAGTTGATGCCGGCTTTGGCTGCGCTGACGCTCATGATTTCTTGGGTCATGGGCACGATCAGCGACAGGGTGAGGAAGCCGTGGGCGATGGTGGTGCCGTAGGGGCCCGCGGCGGCGCGGAGGGGGTCGACGTGGATCCACTGGTGGTCGCCGGTGGCTTCGGCGAACAGGTCGATGCGGCGTTGGTCGACGGTGATCCAGTCGCTGGGGCCCAGTTCGAGGCCGACGGCGGCGCGCAGGGCGTCGATATCAGGGAAGTCCGTGGTCATGCCGCTCCTCCGAAACGTTGGCGCAGTTCGCGCTTGAGCACCTTGTGGGTGGGGCCGAGGGGTAGTTCGGTGACGAATTCGACTCGGCGCGGGTACTTGTATTTGGCTACTTGCAGTTTGGCGAAGTCGATCACTTCTTGCTCGGTCACCTCGCCGTCGGGCACGACGACCGCCACGATTTCCTCACCGTAGTGCGCGTCGGGCACGCCGATCACCGCGACCTGGGCGATGTTCGGGTGCCGGATCAGGGCGCCTTCGACCTCGGTGGGGTACACGTTGAAGCCGCCGCGCAGGATCATTTCCTTGATCCGGTCCACGATGCGCACGCGGCCGGTCTTGTCGCGGGTGCCCAGATCGCCGGTGCGGAACCAGCCGTCGATCACGGCCGCGGCGGTGGCTTCGGGCCTGCCGGTGTAGCCGCTGAACACGTTGTGTCCGCGCACCACCACCTCACCGACTTCACCGATGGGCAGCATCTCGATGCGGTCGACGACGTTCGGATCGGCGATCTCGACGTCCACACCCCACACCGGATGTCCGACGGTGCCCGCTTCGACGCCGTACACCGGCTGGTTGACCGTGGCGGTCGGCGAGGTTTCCGACAGTCCGTACCCCTCGAGCACCTGCGCACCGTACAGCCGTTCGAAATCCTCTAGCACCGCGACGGGAAGTGCCGCACCACCGCTGATCGCCAGTTTGAGCGGCGGCAGTTCCGGCGCGTTCGCGGCGGCCTCGATCAGCGACAGATACATGGTGGGCACGCCGTGGAAGATGTTGACCCTTTCGGCCACCATCAACGAAACAGCCGTTGCCGCATCGAATCTGGGCATGAGCACCAGCGTGCCGCCCGCGCGCCAGTGCGAGTTCATCGACACCGTCTGCCCGAACACGTGGAACAGCGGCAGCGCGCCGAGGGTGATGTCGTCGCGGTGAATCTCGTTGGCGTCGAACGTGTTCACGGTCGCGCACATGACCATGTTGAGGTGGCTCAGTTCGGCGCCCTTGGGCTGGCCGGTGGTGCCGCTGGTGTAGAAGACAACGGCGGTGTCGAGGGGGCTGCGCGACAGGTAGTTCGAAATCGCTTCGCCGACAAGCTCATCGGGCGCAACCACCCCGATTCCCGCACCGGCGGCGGCTTCGGTGCCGTTCGCCGCGACGATCGGGTGGCAGATCAGCAGTGACGCGCCGCTGTCGCGCAGCACGTATTCCATCTCGGGTGCGGTGAGCAGCAGGTGCACCGGCACCACGGTGGCGCCCGCGGCGAGGATGGCGAAGTAGGCGCGGGGGAAGTCGGCGGTGTTGGGGCACAGCAGTGCCACGCGGTCACCGGGTTTCACGCCGCGGGCGATCAGGGCACCGGCTTGTTCGCGGGCCTGCTGCCACAGATCGGCGAAGGTGATGCGCTGTTCGCCTTCCACGAGCGCGAGGTGGTGGGGGCGTCGGCGGGCGGGTTCGGCGAGGATGCTCGCCAGGGAGAGAGTGGCGTTCACGAGATTCCTAGGGTTTCGACAGCGATGGCGAGACAGTGCCGTTGCGCGGTGAGGCGGTGATCGCGAGCATCGAGGCGATGGTCACGATCACCGCACCGGTCAACGGTGAAGGTGTACGGCGAGTCCCTGGCCGACACCCACGCACAGGGTGGCGACGGCATGGCGGGCGTCGCGTTCTTCCAGTTCCAGCGCGGCGGTCAGCGCCAGGCGCGCCCCGCTGGCTCCCAGCGGATGGCCCAGGGCGATCGCCCCGCCGTTGGGGTTGACGTGGTCGGCGTCATCGGGCAGGCCCAGCCCACGCAACACACCGAGCGCCTGCGCGGCGAAGGCTTCGTTGAGTTCGAACACGTCGATCTCGCCGAGGCCCAAACCTGTTCTGGCGAGCAGTTTTTCGACGGCGGGAACCGGCCCCATGCCCATCGTGCGCGGCGCGACACCGGCAGCGGCGACCGCCCCGATCCGGGCGAGCGGAGTCAGTCCGTACCGGCGAACGGCATCTTCGGAGGCGATCAACAGCGCCGCGGCACCGTCGTTGATCCCCGAGGAGTTACCCGCGGTGACGGACCCACCGGGCACCACCGCCCGCAACGCCGCCAGCGACTCGGCACTGGTCTCGCGCGGATGCTCATCGCGATCCACCAGCACCGGTTCACCTCGACGTTGCGGCACCGGCACCGCGGTGATCTCACGGGCGAGCCTGCCCCGCGCGATCGCGGCCGCCGCGCGCTGCTGCGACCGCAACGCGAACGCGTCTTGATCGGCACGAGCGATGCCGTATTCGTCGGCGATGTTCTGCGCCGTTTCGGGCATGGTGTCGGTGCCGTACTGCGCGTGCATCCGCGGATTCACGAACCGCCACCCGATGGTGGTGTCGACTATCTGCGGCGAACGATCCCATGCCGCACCAGCTTTCGCCATGACATACGGCGACCTGGTCATCGATTCCACCCCACCGGCGATCATCAGATCCGCGTCACCGGCCCGAATCGCCCTGGCCGCGTAACCCACGGCATCGAGACCCGAAGCGCACAGCCGGTTGACCGTCACGCCGGGCACTGTCACGGGAAGCCCCGCCAGCAGCGAGGCCATCCGCGCGACGTTGCGGTTGTCCTCGCCTGCCTGATTCACACAGCCGAACACCACATCATCGACAGCACCGAAGTCCACACCCGGCAGCCGTTTCATCAGATCCGAAATCACGTGCGCGGCAAGATCATCGGGGCGAACACCGGCCAGCGCTCCACCATAGCGGCCGAAGGGCGTGCGAATCCCGTCGACCAGGTACGCGGTGCCCGTCACAAGCCCATGTCCTTGGCGATGATCATCTTCATCACCTCGCTGGTGCCACCGTAGATCCGGTTCACCCGGTTGTCCGCGTACAGCCGCGCCACCGGGTACTCGTTGATGTACCCGTAGCCGCCGTGCAGCTGCAGGCAGCGGTCGATCACCCGTGAGGCCACCTCGGAGCAGAACAGTTTGGCCGAGGCCGCGTCGGCGGCGGTGAGCTCCTCGCGATCGAGGGCTTCCAGGGCCCGGTCCACGACCGCTTCGGCCGCGTCGACCTCGGCCTGACAGGCGGCCAGTTCGAACTTGGTGTTCTGGAACTGCGCGACCGCCTGACCGAAAACGGTACGGCCCCTGGTGTATTCGAGCGTGAAACGGATCGCGGCCTTGGCCTGGGCGTAGGCGCCGATGGCGATGGACAGGCGTTCCTGCGGCAGGTTCTGCCCCAGGTAGCTGAACCCCTTGTTCGCTTCGCCCAGCAGGTCCGCGACCGGGACCCGCACGTCGGTGAAGGACAGTTCGGCGGTGTCGGACACCTTCAGACCCAGCTTGTCCAGCTTGCGACCCACCGCGTAGCCGGGCGACTTGGTGTCGACCACGAGCAGCGAAATGCCGTGGCGGCGATCGGTTTCCGACGGCGGGGCGGTGCGTGCGCACACGATCACCCGGTCGGCGTGCACGCCACCGGTGATGAAGGTCTTGGACCCGTTGAGCACGTAGTGCGTGCCGTCTTCGGAAAGCTTTGCGGTGGTGCGCATTCCGGCCAGGTCCGAGCCGGTGCTCGGCTCGGTCATCGCGATCGCGAACATCATCTCGCCCGAGACGAATCCCGGCAGCCAGCGCTGCTTCTGTTCGTCGGTGGCCAGGTTCTTCAGGTACGGCAGGCACAGACCCACGTGCACACCCGATCCGCCGAAAGACACACCGGCGCGGGTGGTTTCCTCCAGGAGGATTGCCTGGAACTTGAACGATTCGATGCCGGCGCCGCCATATTCCTCGGGCACCTCGATCCCGAACACGCCCAGATCGGCGAGCTTGCTGTAGAACTCGCGCGGCACGATGCCGGCTTCGTACCACTGGTCGTAGACCGGGGTGACCTGCGATTCGATGAACGCGCGCGCGGTCTTGCGGAAAGCTTCGTGCTCTTCGTTGAAAACTGTTCTCTGCATGATGTTTCTCCGAAAATCAGAGACGGCGTCCGCCGTCGACGTACACGGTCTGTCCGGTGACGAACCCGGCGTTGTCAGAGGCGAGAAAGGCCACCACATTGGCGATGTCGGCGGGTTGGCCGACGCGACGCAGCGGGGTGATCTCGGCGGTCTTGGCCTGCATGACCTCGGAGGTGATGCCCATGCGCTCGGCGGTGGCGGCGGTCATCTCGGTGACGATGAAGCCGGGTGCCACGGCATTCACGCGGATGCCGAACGGGCCCAATTCCATAGCGAGAGTTCGGGTCAGGCCCTGGATGCCCGCCTTGGCCGCGGCGTAGTTGGCCTGGCCGCGGTTGCCCAGCGCGGACACACTCGAGGTGTTGACGATGGCGCCGCCGCCGTTATCGACCATGTGCTTCTGCGCGGCTTTGCTGCACAGGAACGCGCCGCGCAGGTGCACCGCCATGACGGTGTCCCAGTCGTCGACCGACATCTTGAACAGCAGGTTGTCGCGCAGCACACCGGCGTTGTTCACCAGTACATCCAGTGAGCCGAGCTCGGCGACGGTGCGCGCCACCGCGGCGTTCACCTGCGCCTCGTCGGCGACATCGCAACCGAGGCCGATCGCGGTGCCGCCGTCGGCGTTGATCTTCTCGGCGGTGGCCACCGCGGCGTCGGCGTCGAGATCTACTACAGCGACGGCGAATCCGTCAGCGGCGAGCTTGGCGGCGGTGGCGGCACCGATGCCGCGCGCACCGCCGGTGACGAAGGCAGTTTTGTGAGTCATAACGTGTACTCCTCTGTCAGACAATGGCATTCACGCCGGTGAGGGCGCGACCGATGAGCAGTTTCTGAATCTGGGTGGTGCCCTCGTACAGAGTCAGCACGCGCGCGTCGCGCAGGTACTTGGCGACGGGGTATTCGTCGATGTAGCCGTACCCGCCGAACACCTGGATCGCGTTGTTGGCGGCCTTGACCGCGGCCTCGGAGGCGAACAGTTTGGCCATCGACGCGGCGGTGCCGAACGATTCACCGCGATCGGCGAGATCGGCTGCGCGCCAAGCCAGTAGGCGCGCGGCGTCGGTTTCCACGGCGATGTCGGACAGCAGTTCCTGGACCAGTTGGTAGCCCGCGATCGGCTTGCCGAACTGTTCGCGTTCACCGGCGTAGCGCACCGACGCCTCGAGGCAGGCACGGGCCACGCCGACGCAGCCGGACGCGACACCGATGCGCCCCTTGTCCAGCGCGCCCATCGCGATCCGGAACCCCTGACCCTCCTCGCCCAAGCGCAAAGAGTCCGGCACGCGCACCTGGTCGAAGACGAGTTCGGCGGTGGCCTGCCCGCGCAGACCGAGCTTGCCCTTGATCTCGGTGCGGCCGAAACCCGGTGTGTCCGTGGGCACCAGGAACGCGGTGACCCCCTTGGGCCCCGGTCCCCCGGTGCGCGCGAACACCAACGCGATGTCGGCCCAGGTGCCGTTGGTGATGAAGATCTTGGTGCCGGAGATGACCCAGTCCGACCCGTCGCGGGTGGCGCGGGTGTCCAGGCTGGCGGCATCCGAACCGGTACCGGGCTCGGTCAACGCGAAGCAACCCAGCAGTTCACCGGCGCAGATCCCGGGCAGGAACCGCATCTTCTGCTCCTCGGTGCCATACGCGGCCACCGACTTGCCGAACAGTCCCAGCGACACCGACACGATGCCGCGCACCGCACTGTCACCGCGCCCCAGTTCCTCGAGCAGCAGGCAGTAGTCGAAGGTGTCGCCGCCGGAACCGCCGTATTCCTCGTCGATCCCGATGCCGAGGAAACCGAGCGCTCCGAGCTTGCCGACGATCGCGGGGTCGACCGACTCGTCGCGATCCCACTGCGCGGCATAGGGCACGACTTCTTTGTCCACCCAGGTGCGGGCGAGTTCGCGCAGGTCAGACTGTGCGGGCGTGAGCTGGAAATCCACGGAACAACTCCTGAACCAAACGGCGTTAGGTTTACTCGGGCACCGTAGCCTAACGCCGTTCGGTTAATCAAGGGTCGTTTTCGCCATCGGTGATACGGTTCGTTTCCCGACGAGAGATGGAGTGGCGCATGGCCAGGCCGCGCGTACCGCTGTTGAGCCGCGAGCGCATTCGCGACGCCGCACTGGTGCTGATCGACCGCGACGGCCTGTCCGAGGTCTCCATGCGCAAGCTGGGCGCCGAACTGGGCGTGCAGGCGGCGTCGCTGTACGGCCACTACCCGAACAAGGACGAACTGTTCGACGAGATCGCCGCGGGCATCATGCGAACGGTCGACACCTCCGCGTTCGGCACCATGAGCTGGGACGCAGCGCTGGCCGACTGGGCGCGCAGCTATCGCACCGCCCTGGCCACCCACCCGAATTTCGTGCCGTATCTGGCGACCGGTCCCGGTCGACGCGCGGAGAACCTGCGCGCGGCCGATGCCGTGCACGGTGGTCTGGTCGGCGCGGGCTGGCCGCCGCGCTACGCGACCATGATCGGTGCGGCCACCCGCTACCTGGTGATGGGTTCCACGGTCGGCTCGTTCGCCGGCGGTTTCGCCGATGACGTGCAGGTCTATCGCGACCGGTACCCGCATCTGAACCAGGCGCACCTGTTGCGCGCGATCGCCGACGAAATCGATGACGACAGTTTCGAATTGGCGTTGAACGCCTTCATCGCGGGCCTGTCCGCCACCTACGCGACCGTGGTCACCGCGGACTGACCCGACCCCACACACGACGGAACCGGTGGCACCTACGCATTCGCTCCCATGCGCCACCGGTTCTGTCGTTGGTCCCCCCGTCTAGGGGTTCGCCTACATCGAGGCGATCAGCCGATCGACGCGTTCGTCGACCGAGCGGAACGGATCCTTGCACAGCACGGTGCGCTGCGCCTGATCGTTGAGCTTGAGGTGCACCCAGTCGACGGTGAAATCGCGGCCCGCGTCCTGGGCGGCGGTGATGAAGTCACCGCGCAGCTTGGCCCGGGTGGTCTGCGGCGGGGTGTCCACGGCGGCGTCGACGGCGTCGTCCTCGGTGATCCGCTTGGCCAGACCCTTGCGCTGCAGCAGGTCGAAGACCCCGCGACCGCGTTTGATGTCGTGGTAGGCCAGATCCAGCTGGGCGATCTTGGGATCGGACATCTCCATGCTGTAGCGGTCCTGGTAGCGCTGGAACAGCTTGCGCTTGATCACCCAGTCGATCTCGGTGTCGACCTTGGCGAAATCCTGCGCCTCGACCGCGTCCAGGGTGCGACCCCACAGGTCCACCACCGCGTCGACCTGCGGGTCGCGGTCGCGGTTGCGCAGGTGTTCCACCGCGCGGGCGTAGTACTCGCGCTGGATTTCCAGGGCGCTGGCCTGACGTCCGCCGGCCAGGCGCACGGGGCGACGGCCGGTGAGGTCGTGGCTGACCTCGCGGATCGCCCGGATCGGGTTGTCCAGGGCGAAGTCGCGGAACGACACCCCGGCTTCGATCATCTCCAGCACCAGCGAGGCCGTGCCCACCTTGAGCATGGTGGACGGTTCGGCCATGTTGGAATCGCCGACGATCACGTGCAGGCGCCGGTACTTCTCGGCGTCGGCGTGCGGTTCGTCGCGGGTGTTGATGATCGGGCGCGAACGGGTGGTCGCCGAGGAGACGCCCTCCCAGATGTGTTCGGCACGCTGCGACAGGCAGAACGTGGCCGCCTTGGGTGTCTGCAGCACCTTTCCGGCCCCGCAGATGAGCTGGCGGGTGACCAGGAACGGCAGCAGCACATCGGAGATCCGGGAGAACTCGCCTGCGCGCACCACCAGGAAGTTCTCGTGGCAGCCGTAGGAGTTGCCCGCGGAGTCGGTGTTGTTCTTGAACAGGTAGATGTCACCGCCGATGCCCTCTTCGGCCAGGCGCTGTTCGGCGTCTATGAGCAGGTCTTCCAGCACCCGCTCGCCTGCTCGATCGTGGGTGACCAACTGCACCAGGCTGTCGCATTCGGCGGTGGCGTACTCCGGATGCGAACCGACATCGAGGTACAACCTGGCACCGTTGCGAAGGAAGACATTGGAGCTGCGGCCCCAGGACACCACCCGGCGGAACAAGTACCGGGCTACCTCGTCGGGGGACAGCCGACGGTGACCGTGGAAGGTGCATGTCACACCGAACTCGGTCTCGATCCCCATGATTCGTCGCTGCACATTATCGACAGTACAGCCATGACCAGTGCTCGCGCGGCGGTGTTGACATCCCATTCGCCTACGTGTTCACAACGATTCGAACAGGCAACGACCGGCGCGCGCACGACGAGATCGGACCTGCGAACCACTATGGTTCGCAGGCCCGATCATGATCGTGACGGTGGGCTACTTCCCCGCGTCGGAATCGGGTTCTGGCAGCTTCGCCTCTTTCACCGGCTTGGGCTTGGTCGCGGCCAGCGCCGACTCCAGGGCCGGGCCCTGCAGTCGACGGAACGCGCGACGCGGCCGCTGCTGTTCCAGCGTGGCCACCTCGAGCGAGGCCTCACCCAGCGACCGTTTGTCCTTGTCGGCTTCGGGCTGGCCGGCCAGCAGGGCGCCGATCGCCACCTTCAGCGCGTCGTCCAGGGACAATCCCGGCTTGTAGCTGGCCTTGAGCTGGGTCAGGATCGGCTCGGTGGTGCCGCCCATGACCACGTACTCGCGTTCGTCGACGATGGACCCGTCGAAGGTGATCCGGTACAGCACCGAGGTCGGTGACTGTTCCGGATACCCCACTTCGGCGACGCAGATCTCCACCTCGTAGGGCTTGAGCTGATCGGTGAAGATCGACCCGAGAGTCTGCGCGTACAGGTTGGCCAGCCCACGCCCGGTGACATCGCGCCGGTCGTACTGGTAACCCTTGAGATCGGCCTGCAGGATGCCGCCGCGGCGCAGGGCCTCGAACTCGTTGTACTTGCCCACCGCGGCGAACCCGACGCGGTCGTAGAGCTCGCTGACCTTGTGCAGCGTCGCCGAGGGGTTCTCGGCGACGAACAGCACGCCGTCGGCGTAGACGAGCACGATCACACTGCGACCGCGACCGATGCCCTTGCGGGCGAGCTCGGTCTTGTCGCGCATGATCTGCTCGGCCGAGGCGTAATACGGCAGCGTCATAGGACGGCGCCCCCTTCTTCGGCGGCTTCCCGGTCGGCGATCACCGCACGGGCGATCTCAGCGAGACGGTCCTCGCCGATCTCGGCCGCGCCGTCGCCGTCGATGACCACCGCGGTCGGGTAGATCCCGCGCAGCATGTCGGGTCCACCGGTGGCGGTGTCGTCGTCGGCGGCGTCGAACAGTGATTCCACCGCGATCCGCAGGGCCCGATCCTGATCGATGCCGCGCTGGTAGAGCTTCTTCAGCGACGACTTCGCGAACATCGAACCCGAACCCACGGCGGTGTAGCCGAACCGTTCCTCGCTGCGCCCGCCGACCACGTCGTAGGACACGATGCGCCCGGACCGGTCCAGGTCCAGGATCTGGTCGTCGAAACCGACCAGCAGCGGGATCGCGGCCAACCCCTGCATGGCAGCGGGCAGGTTGTCGCGAACCATCTTCGACAGCTTGTTGGCTTTACCGTCGAAGGTCAGTGGCACGCCTTCGATTTTCTCGTAGTACTCCAGCTCCACCGCGAACAGTCGAACCATCTCGATCGCGATGCCCGCGGTGCCCGCGATCCCTGCCGCCGAGTAGGTGTCGGTGATGTACACCTTCTCGGTGTCGCGGCTGGCCAGCAGGTTGCCCATGGTGGCCCTGCGGTCGCCCGCGATCAGCACGCCACCGCGGTAGGTGACCGCGACGATGGTGGTGCCGTGCGGCGCCAGGTCCTTCGTCGCGGTCAGATCCGAGGCCGGGAACTTGTTGGCGGGCAACAGGTCCGGTGCGTGCATGCGCAGATGTTCGGTGAACGAGGAGAGAGCCCGCCCCGCGTGGAGGCGCAAGGGGTCACCTGGGGTCACTGGCCGCCCTTCTGCACATATGCCCGCACGAAGTCCTCGGCGTTCTCTTCGAGCACGTCATCGATTTCATCGAGCAAGTCGTCGGTTTCCTCCGCGAGCTTCTCGCGGCGTTCCTGCCCTGCCGCGTCTACGCCCTCGGGGCCCTCGTCCTCGTCGCCACCCCCGGCGCGCTTGGTCTGCTCTTGTGCCATGGCAGCCGACCTCCTCTTCCTCATCACGATGATCGTGTGTGTCCCACAACCCTACCGAGCCGATCCGACAACTTGGTCGAATAGTGGTCGGATTGTCGCGCGGTCGTGCTGCGAAACCGCTTAGTGGGTGAGCTGTTCGACCAGTTCCGCGGCCGTGCGTGAGGCGTCGAGAAGCTTTCCGACGTGCGCTTTCGTGCCTCGACGCGGTTCCAGGGTCGGGATCCGCACCAGCGAATCACCACCCAGATCGAAGATCACCGAATCCCAACTGGCGGCGGCGATATCGGCGCCGAAGCGACGCAGACATTCGCCGCGGAAGTACGCGCGGGTGTCGGTGGGCGGGTTGGTCATCGCGTCGAGCACCTGCTGCTCGGTGACCAGACGCTTCATCGAACCGCGCGCGACCAAGCGGTTGTACAGACCCTTGTCCAGGCGCACATCGGAGTACTGCAGGTCCATCAGGTGCAGTTTCGGCGCGGCCCAGCCCAGGCCCTCGCGGGTGCGCATGCCTTCGAGCAGGCGCAGTTTGGCGGGCCAGTCCAGCAGGTGCGCGGCTTCCATCGGGTCGCGCTCGAGCAGGTCGAGGACCATCGCCCAGTTGTCGAGGATGTCGAGCACGCGCGGGTCGTCGTTGCCTTCGCGGTGCACGAATTTGGCGGCGCGTTCGTGGTAAAGGCGTTGCAGCGCAAGGCCGGTCAGCTCGCGGCCGTCGGCCAGTGCCACGGTGGCGCGCAGGGTGGGGTCGTGGCTGATCTGGTGCACGGCGGTGACCGGGCGGGCCAGTTGGAACTCCGAGAGGTTCTCGCCCGCTTCGATCATGTCCAGCACCAGCGCGGTGGTGCCGACCTTGAGGTAGGTCGACATCTCGGCCAGGTTGGCGTCGCCGATGATCACGTGCAGGCGCCGGTATTTGTCGGCGTCGGCGTGCGGTTCGTCGCGGGTGTTGATGATGCCGCGCTTGAGCGTGGTCTCGAGGCCGACCTCGACCTCGATGTAGTCCGCGCGCTGCGACAGCTGGAAGCCGGCGCGGTCACCGGACTGGCCGATGCCGACCCGGCCCGCGCCGCAGATCACCTGGCGGGAGACGAAGAACGGGGTCAGGCCCGCGATGATGTGGCTGAACGGGGTGTCGCGGCTCATCAGGTAGTTCTCGTGGGTGCCGTAGGAGGCGCCCTTGCCGTCGACGTTGTTCTTGTACAGCTGCAGCCGCGGCGCACCGGGCACGCTCGACGCGTGCCGGGCGGCGGCCTCCATGACGCGTTCGCCCGCTTTGTCCCAGATGACCGCGTCGAGGGGGTCGACGACCTCGGGGGCGGAGTATTCGGGGTGGGCGTGGTCGACGTAGAGCCGGGCGCCGTTGGTGAGGATCATGTTGGCCGCACCGACCTCGTCGGCGTCGATGATCGGGGCGGGCCCGCTCATCCGGCTCAGGTCGAAACCGCGCGCGTCACGCAGGGGCGATTCCACCTCGTAGTCCCAGCGGGTCCGCTTGGCTCGCGGCAACCCCGCCGCGGCCGCGTAGGCGAGAACGGCCTGCGTGGAGGTGAGGATGGGGTTGGCCGTCGGCTCCGTGGGGGTCGAGATGCCGTATTCGACCTCGATTCCGATGATGCGCTGCATGGTGTCGAGCCTAGGCGACGCGCCGGGGGTGCACCGGCATCTCGGCGCAGCGGTGCCGCTGGGGCCCTCGCACGTCCCCCATAAGGCGGACCCCGAGATGGTCCTCGTGGGCGATCCGGTGGGCCGTTCACCCGCCGATACTCGATAGATGACCGATGCCGTCGCACCCACCGCCGAAGCGCCCGCCGCGAGCCGGCCCGCGCGCATGATCGCGCTGGATGTGTTGCGCGGCATCGCGATTCTGGGCACGCTGGGCACCAATATCTGGATCTTCACCAGTCCCGCGAGCATGATCGGGTACCTCGACGAGCTCGGCGCGACACCCGAGAACGCCTGGATGTGGTCCGAGCGGGTGCTGCAGCAGCTGACGCAGGGCAAGTTCCTCGGTCTGCTCACGGTGATGTTCGGGATCGGCCTTGCCATTCAGCAGGGTTCGGCCCAGCGGGCCGGTCGGGTGTGGCCGGGCAAGTACCCGATTCGCGCGGGACTGCTGTTCCTCGACGGGTTGCTGAACTTTCTGTTCGTGGCCGAATTCGATGTGCTGATGGGGTATGCGGTCACCGGCCTTGTCGTGGCCCATGTGCTGGCGACAAGCGAACGAGCACAACGTCGTTGGTTGATCATCGCGGCCTCGGTCCACGTGACGATGTTGACGCTGATCGCGGCAGCGCTGGCCTTCGCGCCGACGCAGGAACGTGCCACCTCGGCAGCGCTTGACCCCAATCCCTATGCGGACGGCTCCTTTTGGGATCTGGTGTTGTTCCGTGTGGACCACGCGTTGATGTTCCGACTCGAAACGATCTTCGTGTTCCCGATGTCGGTCGCGCTGTTCCTGGTCGGTGCGCGAATGTTCCGGGCGGGCGTGTTCGCACCCGGGGGTGCGCGAATTCGCCGGTGGCTCATGGTGATCGGGCTCGGCGTGGCCGCGCCCGTGGATCTGGCGGCGGGTATCGCGATCGGCGGCGATGTCGTGCTGTTCACCCGGTACGGCACCGCTCCGTTGGTCGCCCTGGGCATCTTGGCCGCCGTCGCCGCGTTCTACCTGCGCCGACCCCGCGTCGGTTTCACGGGCGCACGGCTGAGCGAAGTGGGCCGCACGGCGCTGAGCTGCTACATCGGGCAGAACCTGATCGCCGGAATGCTGTGCTACGGCTGGGGTTTCGGGCTCGCCGCCCAGATATCGGAGTCGGCGCGGGTGCCGTTCACCGTCGCGATCTACCTGGTTGTAGCCCTGGCGATCATGACTTTCGCCCACTTGTGGTTGCGCCGTTTCGAGCGCGGCCCCGTGGAGTGGTTGTGGCACAGGACATTTCGCGCGCTGGCCCCGACCGGCTGAGTTTCAGCGCAGTCGCTCGCCCGGCGGCGGTGCGGCATCGGGGGCAACGAGCAGTTCCGAGACCAGCGAATCCCGTTGCAGCGGAACGCCGAGACTGCGGGCATTGCCTTCGAACAGCGACAGCACCGACTCGGTGAGAATGCCCTGCACCTGCTCGGTGGACAGCACCGCCTCGGTTTCCGCACGCCAGCTCGTGACCACACCGTCGACGAGGCCGACCATGCCGAACGCCATCGGACGTCCACGGGCGGGGTCGATGCCGAAGCGGGCCAAACTCGCGGCGAAGATGTCGGCCAGCTGGCCGCTCACCACACGCCCGGCGCCGCCCAGGGTGGTCACCGCGCCCTGCGGGGCGGCGTCGCCGAGGAAGCGGTGCAGGTTCGGATGCTTTTCGATCCAGCCCAGGTAGCTGCCGATCGCGCCGCGCACGGCGTCTTTGAGCGTGCCGTCGGATTGCAGCGCGGGCAGCAGTTCCGCGAGCAGCAGTTCCAGGATCCGCTGACGCGACAGCGCGTCGAGTTCGGCACGGCCACCGACATGGCGGTAGACCACCGGTCGCGGCAGCGACAGGTGTTCGGCGATCAGCTGCACCGAGATCTCGAGCCCGTGCTCCTCGATCACCTCGATGGCGGCATCGATCATCTCCGCACGGCGGCGTTCCTTGTGGCCGTGCCAGCGGGTGGCGCGACCGTCGCTGGTGGTCTGATCGGCGTGCGCGGATGGTGCAGTCACCGCATCAACGATACCCGTGCCGAAATTGGCCGTGACATCGCGTTCCATTAACCTGAACGTTACTTGATGTAACACGTACTTCGCGGTGCTCGGACTGCGCGACCCAGAGTAATCGCTGGTTCGGAACAGCTCGCGGCGGACGTCGGTATGCTCGAACCCATGCAGGCACGGGCGATGGTGATGGCGTACGCGATTCTCGCGTGCGTGCTGCCCGCCTTCGTGCTGGTTGCCGCGCCCGGCGGTGAGTCCGCGCGCATGCTCGCGTTCGGTGCGGTCGCCGCCGCGATGGTGTGCGCGCTGATCGCGATCACCGGGCGCACACACCTGCCGGTCCGGGTCGCGTCGGTGGGTCCACCGCCGTCGGCGCAGCGTCGATTACGCGGTTCCTTTCTGCGACAGAGCAATCCGGATGCCGCGGGTCGGCCACGTCCACGAGCACCGGGGATCGATCACCACTGACAGGTGCGGCGCTTTCGGCGCCGCCTGTCGGTCTTCGTGATCCCACTCCCCCTTTCGTGCGTTCGCGCACGCTGTACGGACAGGTCGTCCCGTCATGCTCGATTTCGTCTATTTCCCCGTCTCCGCGGTGCTGTGGTGCTGGCATCAGCTGTTCGCGATTCCGCTCGGCGCGGCCAGTGGTGTCGCGTGGCTGCTCGCTGTGGTCGCCCTGGTCGTCACCGTCCGCGCACTGCTGGTGCGCACCGCGCTGCGACAGGCTCGCTCCCAGAAAATTCTGCGTTCCCTGCAACCACAGATGGACACCATTCGCCGCACCCACCGCGACGACCCACGCGCGCAGGCCGAGAAGGTTCGGCAACTGCATCGCGACAACGGCGTCAGCATGTTCGCGGGATTCGTCCCGCTGATCGCCCAGGGGCTGGTTTTCCTCGGCCTGTTCCACGTCCTGCGCTCGTTCGATCGCACCGGCACGTATGCGGTGGGCCCGTTCACCGCCACCGATACCCCGCTGTCGATCGAGGCCAACAGTGCCACCGCGAACTACCTGTTCGGCGTGCCCGAGGTCCGCGCGTTCCTCGACGCGACGTTGTTCGGCGCACCGCTGTCGGCGACGCTGTCCGGCGCGGGCGAAGTGTTCGTCGCGGTCGCGGTGCTGGCCGTTCCGCTGGTCGTCATCGCCGCGCTGGCCACGCACTTCACGGCCAGGATCACCCCGCCAACCGGCGACAACAGCACGGCCGCGCTCCTGCGCACCCTGTCGCTGTGGGTGTTCCCGGCGGGTGCGTTGATCGGCGGCGCGATCCTGCCGGTGGTCGTGCTCGTCTACTTCGCCACCAATGCGGTGTGGACGTGCGGCCAGCAGTATCTGATCCGCCGCAAGCTCGACGCCGAAACCGCCGCGGACAAACAGGTGGTCGTGGCCCGCGCCGCCGCGCCGCGACCGGGGGTGAAGCCGCAGCGGCACAAGAGGTGACAGCGCCTCGGCGGTTACCCTCGGGCGGTGTCAGCGAATCCGGAGGACGAACTGCTCGCCGTGTACGACGCCGACGGGCAGGTGATCGGCGCGGCCGATCGAGGCACCGTCTATCGCGAGGGCCTGTGGCACGCCAGTGCCGGCGTGCTCGTTCGATCGGTCGACGGAACCCGCGTGTACGTGCATCGGCGCACCGACAGCAAACTCGTGTTCGCGGGGATGCACGACTGCATGGCGGGTGGCGTGGTCGACGCGGGTGAGGACCCCGCCGACACCGCGATCCGCGAATTACGCGAAGAACTCGGCATCGCCGTTCCCGACGGCACCGTACTTCCGTTGCGCGCCAAGGCTTCCTGGGATGGTGACTGGGCCGGGCGCGCGCTGCGGTGCCACCTGTTCGGTTTCGAGTACCGCTACGACGGTCCGATCGTCCACCAGCCGTCCGAGATCGCGGACGGCTGGTGGTGGACCGATGCCGAACTACGCGCACACCTGAGTGACCCCGCGTGGCCCTTCGTTCCTGATACGCGGACCGTGCTGGACGGCCTGCTCACCGGGTACGGCGGCCCCCGACGCTGATCTACCAGGTGTGAACCTGCCAGGTCTGCATACTGAACGGCAGGTCACACGCGGTTTCCGAGTGGTACCCGCCATGCGCGGGCTGGCCGTAGCGCTCATAGCTGGCACCCCAGTTCCACCAGGCCCAACAGGTCACCCGCACCTGATGCCAGACCGGTGAGCCGCACTGCGAGAAGGCGCCCGTGGCCGCGATGGGGTTCACCGAACAATGGCCCGGCCCCTGCGCCTGAGCGGGCGCGATCAGCAGCGTCGAAGCGCCGATGAGCCCGGCCGCGGTGGCGCCGACTGCGAGTTTACGAAGCGATGTCATGACAACCTCCATGCGTGAAGTGTCCGCATCCAACCCCGCGGCAGTTTCACGCTCGGTCCGATTATTCGCACAGGCACACGGTGTTCCTGTGATGTCAGCTACATCCCTCGATCCGCTGTCTACGTTACGCCCGTGCCGCAATAGTTACCTACGGGCAATCGTCGAATCAGTCCAGCGCACGCAACGATTCCTCATCGCGTGCCACCACCGCGGAACCGTCGGCGAGCAGCACGATCGGCCGCTGGATCAGCTTCGGATTCTCGGCCAGCGCGGTGAGCCACCGCTCCCGGTCCGCCTCGGTCCGCCCCCATTGCGCCATTCCCAGATCCTTGGCGATCTGCTCCCCGGTGCGGGTGATATCCCACGGTTGCGCATCCAACCGCGCCAGCACCGCCCGCAGTTCCGCCACGGTCGGCGGGTCGTCGAGGTACCGCCGCACGGTGTACTCCACCCCGGCCGCGTCCAGGTGCGCGGTGGCATTGCGGCTCTTCGTGCAGCGGGGGTTGTGCCAGATCTCGGTCATGGTCGCAGCGTAGTAGGCGTCCACAACGCCGCGACGGCCCATCGGCGTGCTGCCGATGGGCCGTCGAGTCAGGTGGATCAGGCAGCGATCCCGCGCACTCCTACTTTCCGCCCTCGGTCGGGGTGACCTGTGTGGGCTGATAGCTCGCGCCCGTCACGTCGACGCCGGCGGCCTTCAACTGCTCGAGCGCCTTGGTGACGTACTCCGACGTCGATGCCTGTGCATCGGGGTCCTTGGTGAGAACCGTTGCGCCGTCAGCGTTTTTAGTGCTCTTGGCGATCGACACCGTGCGATCCCATGCGGTTTTGTCGATGGTGCCGATGCCCGCGGGTGAGGGCCAGATCAGCTTGTTCACCTCGTTGATCTGCCATTGCTGGTGTCCCGCACCCAGAGTCGCGCCCGCGGCGACGGTGATGTCGCGGCACTTGTCGAGGTTGTCGCGGCAGAAGGCCCAGCCTTTGAGCGAGGCGACCAGGAACTTGACCGTCTGCTCCTGATACTTGGTGTCCTGCAGTTTCTCGGTGTTGGCCCACAGGGCGTCCTGCAGCATGGAAACGCCCTGGTCGTTCCAGTCGATGGTGCTGAAATCGTCTGCGGTGTACAGCTTTCCGGTGGCCGGGTTCTTGGTTTCCAGCAGCTGGGCGTACTCGTTGTAGGACATGGCCTGGGCGGCGGCGATGTCCTTGGCCAGGAACGCGTTCATGTCGAACTGTTGCTGGACCAGTTTCACGTCCTTGGCCGGGTCGATGCCGGCCTTGGTCATGCCGGCGAACAGCTCGAATTCGTTGCCGTAGCCCCAGTTTCCGACGGTTTTGCCACGCAGGTCGGCGGGCCCGGTGATGTTGTCGGCTTTGAACGACACCTGCTTGGTGCCCGATTTCTGGAAGATCTGCGCGATCTCGGTGATCCCCGCGCCCGCCTCGCGGGAGGCAAGGGCCTTGGGCACCCAGGCGACCGCGTAGTCGGCTTGACCCTGCGCGAGCACGGTCTGCGGGACGATGTCGGTGCCGCCGTCGAGGATCTCGACCGACAGGCCCTGCTCCTTGTAGAAGCCCTGGTCCACCGCGGCCAGGTAGCCCGCGAACTGGCCCTGTTTGAACCACTGCAGCTGCAGGGTCACCTTGGTGAGGCCGTCGGCGGTGGTCTCGGATTCGGTGGTACTACAGCCGGTCAGTGCGGCGGCGGCCACGGCGGCCGCGGCCACCGCGCTGCACAACCGGTATGCGGTCTTGCTCATGGATGGATCTCCCTCATCGGATCGTGGACAGCAGGGGGGTTCGGGGTCGGCGGAGCAGTTGTTCCAGCAGCAGCACTGCTGCCAGGAAGACCAGGCCCACGCACATCGCTCCGACGACGTAGGCCCAGGCGCGTGGGTAGGCGGTGTTGGCGGCGGCGGAGGTGATCCGGCTGCCCAGACCGTTCTGCAGGCCGCCGAAGTACTCGGCGATGATGGCCGCGATGACCGCACCGGGTGCCGCGATCCGCAGCCCGGTGAACAGGTGCGGCAGCGCGGCGGGCAGGCGGACGGTGCGGGTGATCTGCCAGCCCGACGCGGCGTAGGAGGTCATCAGGTCGGCCTGCACCTTGGGCACCTGGCGTAGCCCGCGTGCGGTGCTGACGAACACCGGGAAGAACACGACGATGGTGACGACCAGGCGTCGCGGGGTCTCGGTGGTGGTGGAGTACATCGAGTTCAGCAGCGGCGCCAGCGCCACGATCGGCACGGCGGCAGCGGCGGCGGCAAGGGGAGTGAGTAATCCGTCGATTACGTTGAACCGCACCGCCATTACCGCCGCTACGAGGCCGAGCACGGTTCCCGCGACGAACCCGATCAGCGCGTTGGTGCCGGTCGCCAGTGACGCGTCGAAGATCCGCCCCGCGTTCTCGGCGAACTGGGTGGCGATCGCGCTGGGCGCGGGCAGCAGGAACGACGGCACGCCCGCGACCACGGTGAGCACCTGCCACAGCACCAGGGCGATGACACCGACGAGCAGGGGTGGCAGCCAGGTCTTCATCGCAGATCCCGTCCGGCCACCGCGGTGTCGTCGTGCTCGCCGCGCAGTGCCGCGCGTACTGCGGCCACGGCGGCGAAGAACTCCGTGGAGGCGCGAACGTCGGTGTCGGACTGTCGATCCCAGCCGCCGGTGGTCACGATGTCGCTGATCCGTCCGGGTCGTGCCGACAGCACCACCACCCGGTCCGACAGGTACACCGCTTCGGGAATCGAGTGGGTCACGAACACCACCGCGGCGCCGGTCTCCCCCGCGATCCGCAGCAACTCGCCCTGCATCCGTTCCCTGGTCATCTCGTCCAGCGCACCGAACGGTTCGTCCATCAGCAGCAGCGACGGCTTGCGGGCCAGCGCACGGGCGATCGCGACCCGCTGTTGCATACCCCCCGACAGTTCCGCCGGATACCGATCCGCGAATTCGCTCAGCCCCGCCATGTCCAGGAGTTCGGCACTGCGTGCCTTGCGCTGCGCTTTGGGAACCCGGTGTAGTTCGAGGGGCAGTTCGACATTGGCTGCGACGGTGCGCCATTCGAGCAGACCGGCCTGTTGGAACGCGATGCCGTAGTCCTGGTCGATCCGGGCCTGCCGTGCGGGTTTGCCGTGCACGGTGGCTGTTCCGCTGCTGGGCGTCTCGAGGTCGGCGATGATCCGCAGCAGCGTGGACTTGCCGCACCCCGACGGCCCGATCAGCGAGACGAACTCCCCGGGTGCGACGGTCAGCGAGACGTCGGACAGTGCGGTCACGTCCCCGGCGGCGAAGGTCTTGCCGAGGTTGCTCAGTTCGACCGCGGCGGGCGACACCGGACTGTCGGGTTCCACGACGGAGGTGCTCATAGGTGCTACTTCCTGAAACGTTGTGGCGGAGAGTGTTTCGCTCATCAGCGGTCGTTCGATGCGCTGGTGCCGGGCGGGTGGCTGTACCGGCGCAGGGCCAGTTCCACCAGTCCGACCAGTGCGGTCAGGACCACGCCCAGCAGTGCCGCGGCGAGCACGGCGGCGTAGAGGCGGGAGGCGTCGCCGGTGGCCTGCTGGGAGAACACGATGATCTGTCTGCCGATCCCGCCCGCGGTGCCGGTGGAGATCTCGGCCACGACCGCGCCGATCACCGCCGCCGCGGCAGCCAGTCGCAGTGCGGGGATCAGAGAGGGCACGGCGGCGGGAAAACGCAAGCGCGACAATGTCGCCCACCACCCGGCCGAGCAACTGCGCATCAATTCCACCGAGGCCGCCGACGGCGCCTGCAATCCGCGCAGCATCCCGATCGCGATCGGGAAGAAGGCCAGATATGCCGCGATCACCACGATGCTCATCCACGGCCGCCACGGTTCGCCGCCGATGGACAGCTTCCCGCCCCACGCCGCCACCAGCGGTGCCAGCGCGATCAGCGGAACCGTTTGCGACAGCACCACATACGGCAGCAGTCCCCGTTCGAGCCAGCCGAACCGTTGCATCGCCACGGCCAATGCCACCCCGACCACCGCACCCAACAGCAGGGCCAGCAGCGACAGTCCGAGGGTGAACATCCCTGTGCGCAACAGTGTTTCGCCGACGGTGCCCTTGCCGTCGGCCTCGCCGAGCACGGTGAACACCGACCACACGTGTGGGAGCGCGGCGTCGGTGGTGCGCGGCAGGATGCGAGTGCCCGCGATGCTGACGCCGTCGGCGGGAACCAGCACCTTCACCAGTTCCCAGATCACCGCCACGAGCACGAACGCGCTCACCGCGTAGACCGCACGCAACACCCTGGTCTTCGACGCGGTCGCGGCCCGAATCTGCGGCGGGACAACAGCTGTCGCCGGATCGATGGTTGTCGTGGTCACCACCGAACTACCACCTTGCGGTTCGCTCGCCGATGCCCGTCCAGGGCCGCGGCCATCGCGAACCCACCCAGACCGATCGTGTACAGCGCCCACAGCAGCGCGATGTCGACAGTCATGCCGGACCGGCCTCCTGCGTCGCGGTGACCGGCTGATGCAGGCGCGGCAGAATCTGTTCGCCATAGGCTTCGAGGGTGGCGGTTTTGGCATCGTGCTGCAGATACACCGCGAACTGGTCCACGCCCAGCTTCTCCAGCTCCCACAGCCGCGCCAGTTGCTCGTCGGGGGTGCCGATCAGGCAGAACCGGTCCACGATCTCGTCGGGCACGAAATCGGCGTGCGTATTGCCCGCCCGCCCGTGCTGGTTGTAGTCGTAGCCCTGTCGGCCCGCGATGTAGTCGGTCAGCGCGGCCGGAACATCGCCGCCCGCACCATATTTCGCGACGATGTCGGCCACGTGATTGCCGACCATGCCACCGAACCAGCGGCACTGGTCACGGGCGTGCTCGAGCGCGGCGGCCGACCCGTCGGTGACGTACGCGGGCGCGGCGACACAGATCTTCACCGACGCCGGATCACGCCCCACCGCCTCGGCCGCCGCACGCACCTTCGCGATGGTCCAGGCCGTGATGTCGGGATCGGCCAGCTGCAGGATGAACCCGTCGGCGACCTGACCGGTCAGTTCCAAAGCCTTCGGCCCGTACCCGGCCACCCACACTTCCAAGCGTGAATCCGCAGCCCACGGGAACCGCACCTCGGTATCACCGATCCGAGCGCTGCGGCCATTACCCAGTTCCCTGATCACCTCCACCGATTCACGCAGTGTCGCAAGCGTTGTCGGCTTGCCACCCAGTGTTCGGATGGCCGAATCGCCACGCCCGATGCCGCAGATCGTGCGGTTGCCGAACATGTCGTTGAGCGTGGCGAAGGTCGACGCGGTCACCGTCTGATCGCGGGTGGCCGGGTTGGTCACCATGGGCCCCACGATCACCTTCCTGGTGGCGGCCAGGATCTGGCTGTAGATCACGTAAGGCTCCTGCCACAGCAGGTGCGAGTCGAAGGTCCACACATGCGAGAACCCATGCGTCTCAGCCACTCTGGCCAGTTCGATCACCCGCGACGCGGGTGGTGTGCACTGCAGGACCACACCGATGTCCATGGGTACTCTCCGTTTCGGATCAGGGTCTAGATCAGGTTTTGCGACAGCCCGCGCCGGAGGAACCGGCCGTGCCCGGCGCGCCCGTGATAGGCGCCGTTGTCCACGATCACCGCGCCGCGCGAGAGCACCGTGTCGACGTGACCGTCGATCTCGAAGCCCTCCCAGGACGAGTGATCCATGTTCATGTGATGGGTCTTGCCCACGCCGATGCTGGTGTGCCCGTTGGGGTCGTAGATCACCACGTCGGCGTCGGCACCCGGACTGATCACGCCCTTGCGCGGGTACATGCCGAACATGCGCGCGGGGGTGGTGCAGCAGACCTCCACCCACCGTTCCAGGGAGATCCGCCCGTCCTTGACGCCTTGGAACAGCAGGTCCATCCGGTGCTCGACCCCGCCGATCCCGTTGGGGATCTTGCTGAAATCGCCGACCCCGAGCTCTTTTTGGTCCTTCATGCAGAACGGGCAGTGGTCGGTACTCACGGCGGTGACGTCACCGGTGCGAATGAACCGCCACAGTTCGTCCTGATGCCCTTCCTCCCGCGAGCGCAGCGGTGTCGAGCAGACCCACTTGGCGCCCTCGAAACCCGGTGCGCCCAACTGTTCTTCCAGCGACAGGTACAGGTACTGCGGACAGGTTTCGGCAAAGACGTTCTGCCCCTTGCCCCGTGCCGCGGCGATCTGCTCCATGGCCTGTTTCGCCGACACGTGCACCACGTACAGCGGCGCACCGGTCAACTGCGCCAACATGATCGCGCGATGGGTGGCTTCCTCTTCCATCTGCCACGGGCGCGACGTGCCGTGGAAGTAGGGCGAGGTGTCGCCGCGACCCAGTGCCTGTTCGACCAACACGTCGATGGCGATGCCGTTCTCCGCGTGCATCATCATCAACGCACCGAGGTCACCCGCGGATTGCATGGCGCGCAGGATCTGGCCGTCGTCGGAGTAGAACACCCCCGGATAGGCCATGAACAGTTTGAAGCTGGTCACGCCCTCGTTGACGAGTTCGCTCATCCCCTTGAGGGATTCGTCGTTGACCTCGCCGATGATCTGATGGAACCCGTAGTCGATCGCGCACTGCCCCGCGGCCTTGCCGTGCCATTCCGCGAGGGTGTCCTGCACCCGCTGACCGGGTTTCTGCACCGCGAAGTCCACGATCGTGGTGGTGCCACCCCAGGCCGCGGCCCGGGTGCCGGTTTCGAAGGTGTCGCTGGCCTCGGTGCCGCCGAACGGCAACTGCATGTGCGTGTGCCCGTCGACGCCGCCGGGGATCACGTACTTGCCGGTCGCATCGATCACCGTGTCGGCGTCGGCGATCAGGTCCGCGCCCAGCGCCGTCGAACCCGGTTGCAGCACAGCGACAATGGTCTCGTCTTCGATCAACACATCGAGCAGCTGGGACCCGGTGGCGCTGACCACCGTCCCGCCGTGAATGAACGTGCGCATCAGGGGTTCACCAACGGTCCGTAGGCATCCGGGCGGCGATCGCGATAGAACGCCCATCTCTCGCGCACGGTCTTGATCAGATCCATATCAAGATCACGAACAACCAATTCCGGTGAGGTGTCGGAGGCGACCTCGCCGACGAACTTCCCCTCGGGGTCCACGAAATAGCTGGTGCCGTAGAAGTCGTCGTCTCCGTATTCGCTTTCGATGCCGACCCGGTTGATCGCGCCGATGTAATACTCGTTGGCCACCGCCGAGGCCGGCTGCTCGAGCTTCCA
Source organism: Nocardia sp. NPDC058640 (assembly GCF_042716995.1). Taxonomy (NCBI): domain Bacteria; kingdom Bacillati; phylum Actinomycetota; class Actinomycetes; order Mycobacteriales; family Nocardiaceae; genus Nocardia; species Nocardia sp. NPDC058640. The sequence goes on along the minus strand of NZ_JBHXRG010000028.1, from coordinate 24,212 downwards.
CAAATAACTGGAAAGCCCCCTCGACGTTGCCGACGGGTTGAACACGATTTCCGCGCCCGCCAGACCCAACGCTCGCCAGCCCTCCGGGAAATGACGGTCGTAACAGATATAGACGCCCACCTTGCCCACCGCGGTGTCGAACACCGGCCAGCCCGAATTGCCCGGCCGGAAGTAGAACTTCTCCCAGAAACCGGCCACCTGCGGAATGTGGTGTTTACGGTATTTGCCCAGGTAGGAGCCATCGGCGTCGATCACCGCCGCGGTGTTGTAGAGCAGCCCGTCCATTTCGCGCTCATAGACCGGCAGCACGATCACCATGTTCAGTTCCGCGGCGAGCGCGGCGAACCGTTCGGTGGTCGGGCCCGGCACCGATTCGGCGTATTCGTAGAACTTGGTGTCCTGGAGCTGGCAGAAGTACGGACCGTAGAACAATTCCTGGAAGCAGATCACCTGCGCTCCCTGCGCCGCCGCCTCCCGTGCGTAGTCCTCGTGAACTTTGATCATTGATTCTTTGTCGCCGGTCCAACTGGTCTGGACGAGCGCCGCTCTAACGATTCCCATGCTTTGTTATACTGCACCTACAACTGATTCCGTTGTGTTACAAGAGTGCGGAAACAGTTTCGGTGCCGTAAACCTTGGCGGTGCACCCCGGATCGGCCGCGCACAACCCCGCAGAATGAGCCTATGACCGAAGCCTCGCCGACCGCACTGCCCGCGGATTTCGCCGGGGACCTCGACGAACGAACCGCCGCGGGGATCGCCGCGGGGATCGGCCGCCGAATCCGTTCCGGAGCGCTGGCTCCGGGTACCCGTCTGCCGACTGTGCGCGAGATGGCGCGCGAACTGCGGGTGTCGCCCGCCACCGTCAGCCAGGCCTGGCGTGCGCTGGCCGCGACCGGCGCGATCACCGCGCGCGGGCGGGCGGGCACCTTCGTGGGGGAAACGCCGCAGGCGCCGGTCGGGCGGTATCAGCGCCTGCACTCGCACTCCGACAACGCTTTTCGCGTCGATCTGTCGCGCGGCACACCCGATCCGGCTCTGCTGCCCGACCTCGCCGCCGCCCTGCACGCGCTGTCTCGCGACACCGCGCCCGGCGATCTTTCCGCGCACTATCTGGGCGAGGCGGTGCTGCCCGACCTGGCCCAGACCCTGCGCGCGGACTGGCCGTGGGTTTGCGAGCGGCTCACCGTGCTCGACGGTGCCCTGGACGCGGTGGATCGACTGCTGGCCGCGCACGTGGGCTTCGGCGACCCGGTGATCGTGGAGGACCCGTGCTTCCCACCGTTCCTCGACCTGCTGGCTCGACTGGGCGCCCGCCCGATCCCGGTGCCGTTGGACGAATCCGGTTTCCGCCCTGCGGAATTCGCGCGCGCCTTCGACGGACCCACCCCGCGCGCGGTGATCTTGCAGCCGCGCGCCAACAACCCCACCGGCGCATCGCTGGGCGCGGCCAGGGTCCGTGAACTGGCCGCGGTGCTGCACCCGCACCCGACGCTGGTCATCGAGGACGACCACTCCGCGGGCATCGCGACCACCCCGCTGCGATCGCTTGCCTCCCGTTTCCCCGAACGCGGCGTCTACATCCGCTCCTATTCCAAATCGCACGGCGCCGACCTGCGGCTGGCCGTGGCGGGTGGTCCGGCGGCACTGCTGGATCCCGTGGTCGAACGCCGCATGCTCGGACCGGGATGGTCCAGCCGACTGCTGCAGCGGGTGCTGTTGACGATGCTGCACGACGACGACGCGTGCGCCACCGTCGCCGGCGCGCGCCTGGAATACCGCCGACGTGCCACCGTTCTGCGCCGCGCACTGGCCCGCCACGACGTCATCGTGGCCGTCGGCGACGGCATCAACCTGTGGCTGCCGGTCTCCGACGAGAACGCCGCCATGATCAGCCTCGCCGCCGCGGGCATCAAAGCCGCCCCCGGCGGCCCCTTCGAAGCAGGCGACCGCCCCGCCACCGACCACCTACGCCTGACCCTGGGTGCGCTGGGCGACACCGACATCGCCTGGCTGGCCACCGAACTTGCCACCGCGGCCACCGCCATGCCGACCTACCGGCGCATCCGCCGACCCTGATCCCGAGGCGACACACCGACCGCGCCAGACCGCCGCCAGAGAGCGCATCCGCCGCCCTCGATCCGAGCCGGCGTCACCGAGTCGCCGACCTCCGACCCCGTCGACATCCCCTCCGCCGACCCTGACCTGCGTCGTCGCGCACCCGTACGGCAGAATGGACCACTGCCTATCACCGGGAGATACCGCTGTCCACCATTGCTTGGACCGAAGACAACAGTCGGCACACCGCCGTCTGGCATTCGGAGAACGGCGCGCCCGCGCCGCACACCGTCACCACCGCCGACGACGAACTGTCGGCTGATCACGCCTACCGCCGCATCAAGGCGGGCGAGGCGCTGCTGTGGCGCGGTGACTACAACAACGGACGGCAGCTGCTGCAGGCGCTGGGCCGACGCGCGGACCGTAAGCCGGCGAAGAAGCCGACCTCGGGCGGTCTGGGCGCGCTGTACGAGTACGAGCGCGTCAAAAGGCGTACTCGCGCAAGCATTCTCGGCAGTCTGCTGATTCGCCTCGGTCCCGGCTACGAGCTGGACCTGCGCCGCGCGCCCGACGTGGCGGCAGCGTGCACGGCGGCTTATGGACCGGCCAATGCCGAACGCGTGGTCACGTTCACCGAACTGTTGGGCGTGCTCAGCGCCTACCGGTGGCAGCAGCAGGGTGTCGAGGTGCCCGCGTTGGGTGCGCGCGTGTACCCCGGGTACGGCGTATTCTCGCCCACCCGAAGCGAATACGTGGATCTGGTCGCCGACGCGCCCCTTGACCCCGAGATCCGCACCGCCTTCGATCTGGGCACGGGCACCGGAGTGTTGGCCGCCCTGCTCGCCAAGCGTGGCGTGCCGGAGATCGTGGGCACCGACATCAATCCGCGTGCGCTGCGCTGCGCCAAGGACAACGCCGAACGCCTGGGTTTCGGCCGCAAGATCGCGGTCACCGGGCCCGCGCTGTATCCGTTGGGCCGCGCCGATCTGGTGGTGTGCAACCCGCCGTGGCTGCCCGGCGTGCCCACCTCGGACCTGGAACGTGGTGTCTACGACCAGGATCAGTCGATGCTGACCGAGTTCGCCCGCGACCTGCGCGAGCACCTCACCCCGCACGGCGAAGGCTGGCTGGTGCTGTCGGACCTGGCCGAACTACTGGGCCTTCGCCCCGCCGACCACATCCCCCGCCTGCTCGACGACGCGGGCCTGCGCGTGCTGGGCAAACTCACCACCCGCCCCCGCCACCCCCGCGCCACCGACCGCGACGACCCCCTAGCCGCCGCCCGCACCGCGGAAACCACGACCCTGTGGCGATTGCGGGCGCGTTAGCCGAGGCGCTGTGCTCGGCGCCGCACCGGTCGACATCACGCCGGGCACAGCATCGGCGCGCTCGAGCGGACCGCCGCGGGCGGTGTCTCGACCACCTCGAGCGTCATCATGGCGCCTACGGAGTCGGACGAGCGTGCGCACCGCCGAGCCCGAAGGCGCTGCGGGCGCACCGTTCTCCCGGGTCGACACCCACGCGACGGGTCGGACTGGCAGGATGCGCGGTACACCGTCCAGTGCCACCCGTTTTCGAGGAGATCTCACCAAGGTGACCAGCATTTCGCAGCACCGATCCCATATTCGCGCGCTGTTCGGCATCGGCGCCGTCGCGGCCGCCCTGGTGGCGCTCGCGCCCGCCGCGCAGACCGCACCGCAGCACCAGGCGGTCATTCCGGGCTGCACCCCGGCGATGGCGGGTGTGCCCAACGGCAAACAGTGGCCCACCGAACCGGCACTGACCATCGACACCGCCGCGAGCCATACCGCCACCCTCGAAACCACCTGCGGCACAGTCACTGTCGAACTCGACGCCGCCGCCGCGCCGCGCACGGTGAACTCGTTCGCCTTCCTGGCAGGCGAGGGCTACTTCGACCACACTCGCTGCCACCGCCTGACCACCCAGGGCATCTTCGTGCTGCAGTGCGGCGACCCCACCGCCTCGGGAATGGGCGGCCCCGGGTACAAGTTCGGCGACGAGAACCTGGCGGGCGCGGTCTACCCGGCCGGCACCGTGGCCATGGCCAACGCGGGCCCCGGCACCAACGGCAGCCAGTTCTTCCTGGTCTACCGCGACACCCAACTGCCCCCGAACTACACCCCGTTCGGGACGATCACGCAGGGCCTGGACGCGATCACCACTGTCGCGAACGCGGGCGTGGCGGGCGGCGGTGCCGACGGTGCGCCGGTGGCCGACGTGGTCTTCAACGCGGTGACCACCTCACAGAGCTGACCAACGACAAGGGCCGCATCTCCGACACTGGAGACGCGGCCCTTGGCGAAAGCTGGGGGTTTCAGCTGATCAGCCCGCGCTGATCGAGCTGAACAGACCCTGGATGACCTGCAAGATCACGTCGGCGAGAAATTCGGCGGCCGAACCGGACATGGCAACACTCCTAGTTAACGAGTCTTCATCAGGTGAGAACGAACAAGTGAAGCGTGCCTCATTCACTTGTACTCACGGAGCGTTTTGGGTGAAAAAAATCTGAACAAAACCCCGAAGGTCGCGTTCTCGCTCAGAACGCGACCTTCGGTGTGCAGGACTACAGGTACTGACCCGTATTGGACTCGGTGTCGATCGCCCGGCTGGCCGAGGCGTTCTTGCCCGTGACCAGCGTGCGGATGTAGACGATCCGCTCGCCCTTCTTGCCCGAAATGCGTGCCCAGTCATCGGGATTGGTGGTGTTGGGCAGGTCCTCGTTCTCGGCGAACTCGTCCACGATCGAGTCGAACAGGTGCTGGATCCGCAGACCCGGATTGCCCGTGTCGAGAACCGACTTGATCGCGTACTTCTTCGCCCGGTCCACGATGTTCTGGATCATCGCGCCGGAGTTGAAGTCCTTGAAGTACAGGACTTCCTTGTCACCGTTGGCGTAGGTGACCTCGAGGAACCGGTTGTCGTCGCTTTCGGCGTACATCCGCTCGACGACCTTCTCGATCATCGCCTCCACGCACGCCTGCTTGTCGCCGTCGAACTCGCGCAGATCGCTCTCGTGCAGCGGCAGCGTCTCGGTGAGGTACTTGGAGAAGATGTCCTGCGCCGATTCCGCGTCGGGACGCTCGATCTTGATCTTCACGTCCAGTCGACCCGGTCGCAGGATCGCGGGGTCGATCATGTCCTCGCGGTTGGACGCGCCGATCACGATGACGTTCTCGAGCCCTTCCACGCCGTCGATCTCCGAAAGCAGCTGCGGCACAACGGTGGTCTCCACATCGGAGGACACACCCGAACCGCGGGTACGGAAGATCGAGTCCATCTCGTCGAAGAACACGATCACCGGGGTGCCCTCGGACGCCTTCTCGCGTGCCCGCTGGAAGATGATCCGAATGTGCCGTTCGGTCTCGCCGACGAACTTGTTCAGCAGCTCGGGGCCCTTGATGTTGAGGAAGAACGACTTGGCTTCCTTGGCATCCTGCCCGCGCGACTCGGCGATCTTCTTCGCCAGGGAGTTGGCCACCGCCTTGGCGATCAGCGTCTTGCCACATCCGGGCGGGCCGTACAGCAGCACACCCTTGGGCGGGCGAAGTGCGTACTCGCGGAACAGATCCTTGTGCAGGAACGGCAGTTCCACCGCGTCGCGGATCTGCTCGATCTGGCGACCCAGGCCACCGATGTCGGTGTAGTCGACATCGGGAACCTCTTCCAGCACAAGGTCTTCGACCTCGGCCTTGGGCACCCGCTCGAACGCGAAGCCGGCCTTGGAGTCCACCAGCAGCGAATCACCGGGCCGCAGTTTGCGAATGGGCCGATCGGGGTCGGTCATGTCGTCGACTTCGGCGATCTCCGACAGCGGACCCGACAGCCACACCACCCGCTCTTCGTCGGCGTGGCCGACCACCAGGGCGCGGCGGCCGTCGTCGAGAATCTCACGCAGCGTGCCGATTTCGCCGATGGCGTCGAAACTTCCGGCCTCGACCACGGTGAGCGCTTCGTTGAGGCGCACGGTCTGGCCGTACTCCAGTTCGGTGGCGTCGATGTTGGGCGAGCAGGTCAGGCGCATCTTGCGGCCGGAGGTGAACACGTCGACCGTCTGGTCTTCGTACACCTTGATGATGATGCCGTATCCACTGGGCGGCTGGCCCAGGCGATCGACTTCCTCACGCAGGGCGATCAGTTGCTGACGCGCTTCTTTGAGCGTGTCCATCAACTTGCCGTTGCGGATGGTCAGCGAATCGATCCTGGCTTCCAATTCGCGTGCGCGATCCGGCGAGTCGGCGAGTTGCCTGCGGAGTGCAGCCGACTCGGCGCGTACCGCCTCGAGCTCTCGCCAGGCCGCCGAATCCGAATTCTCGTTGGGGCTCATGATGCTGCTCCTCCCAGTCCCGGTCTATCAACGCTACCGGGCGCGGTCCGTTCTCGCTTTCCGACATGGTTTCGTCGTGATCACATCTTGTACGGTCGGTACGACAAGAACCACAAAATCGCACCTGTTAGGCTCCCCTAACAGCCCGTACGGGGCACTCGCCCAACGAGTCGAAAGGTTGCTCTCGCATGCTCCTTGCTCCCCGCACGATCCGTGTCACCGTCGCCTCCGCCGCCGCGGCACTCGCCGTCACCGTCGGACTGACCGGTTGCGGCGACTCCGACGATTCCTCGACGAACGCCACCACGAGCAGTACCAGCATTTCCGCCGCTGGGTCCAGTGTTTCGCCAACTTCGGCCCCTGCCGATGACAACGCCGCACCCCCCACCGCGGATTCCCTGAAGGCCACTTTGGTGCAGTTCGCCGATCCGTCGGTGTCCACCGACGACAAGGCGAAGCTGTTCGTCGACGGCGACAAGCACAAGGCCAGCATCGACCAGATGAACGGCAAACTGGGCGGCTACACCCTGACTTTCGCAGTCGACAACGTCACTACCAGCGACAACAACACCGCCACCGCCGACGTGACGATCACCTCCCCGCACGGCACCGCGCCCTCGTTCCCGATGACCTGGCAGCGCGACGGCGACTCCTGGAAGCTGTCCAACACCAGCGGTTGCCTGCTGCTGGGTTTCGCTCAAGCGCCCTGCACGCCCGCCTGACCGATCGCGGCACCCGGATAGACCTTCGGGATCTGCCAGTCGCGCTGCGGGCCGGCTAGCCCATCAAGATCGCGTGTGAGATCTCAGTCGCCGGTGCCGCAGGCGATCCCGTCGCGGTTGCGGTCCAGCTTCAGCCGGTCGTCGCCGACCACGCGCAATGCCCGCAGTCCGTGCTCGCCCAGCCACGAGCAGTGGTCTTTGTTCTTGACGCCGGCGGGCAGTGTCCACGGCACGCACTGGGCCGCGGTCCCGTAGCGGTGATCGCAGCCGTCGATGCTCGACTCGACCTTCTTGCTGATGTTGCCGTTTCCCGAAGGCCCGTGTTTGGGACCTTTCGGCGTGTCGGCGAACGGCAGGATGTGCGGGGCGGGTGTCGAGGCGGGCGCGGCCGAGGCCGTTTGGTCGGTATCGGCGAACATCGCGAACGCCACCGCGGCGGCTATCACGGCTGAGGCGGTCCCGGTGAGATATCTGCGCGGCACTGTCGGGCCTTTCATCCGAGGTGGATCCACTGGGCCACCGAGGGCACCCCGGCCGCGTTCACGACCGTGAGCATGTACCAGCCCGGCGGCGCGATATTGGGGTTGGAGGTGACGTTGGCGGTGATGGTGCCGCCCGCGACCGTGAGCGGCAGGTCCACGTACCGCTGGTTGGGATCGGAGGAGTGCGTGACCGCGGCGGGCCGGATCAGCGACGCCTTCACCACCGGGCCGTTCACCGTGAGCTGCTGCGCGCTGCCGTAGCTCCACGCCTGGCTGGCCACGGCGGTGATCTGCGGGCGCGCGCCCTTGAACAGGTACGGCGGTGAGTAGATCGACACCCGCTGGTCGAAGGATCCGTCGGCCGGGTTCTCGCCGACCGCCATGACACGTCCGTCGGGCAGCATGAACGCCGAGGAGTGGTAACCGCGCGGCACCGGATCGGTGGCCATGCCCGCGGCGAAGGTGTTGGTGGCGGGATCGAACATCGAGGCCTCGAAGACCGGGTCGGTCCGATTGTGCAGGGCGCCACCGGTTTCCAGGACCATGCCGTCGGGCAGGATCACCGCCGAGGGGTACATCTTGCCCTGGGCGGCGGTTTGCGCGACGCCGCCGGTGAGTGTGCCGGTGGGGATCGGCGGCCCCGCGTGGTAGGTCGGGTTGCCCTGTTTGAGGTCGATCAGGTCGGTCAGGCGGTTGGCGTCGGGGTTGGTGAAGGTGTTGCCGCCGCCCATGGTGAGCACGCGCTGGTCCTGGGCGGGCGGCAGCAGCACGCTCATGGACTGGTCGCGTTCGTCCTTGTTCTGCAGGCCGGGAACGTCGACGATGGTGCCCGCGTCGTAGTCGTAGATCGAGGCGCCGGAGCCGTCGAGGCCGCTGCCGAAAACGTGTGCGCCGGAATAGAACAGGCGGCCGTCCTGCAGCAGGATCATCGCCGGGTACAGACCCCACCAGGCCCAGGTCTGCTTCGTTTCCCCGAATCCCAGCCACCGGTTCTGCGCGGCCGAGAACCGTTCGGTGACCACGGTGCCGCTGGAGTCTTCACCCAGCCCGCCCAGCGACAGGATGTCGCCGTTGCCCATCGTGGTCGCCGAGGGGTACCAGTGCCCGGCGAGCATGTCGTTGGTGCGGGAGTACGACGAGGTGGCCGGGTCGAAGATGTAGGAGTCGCGCAGCCCCTTGTACCCGTGCTCGGGTGCGGTGTAGGCCTGCGTGCCGCCCATGACCAGCAGTTTGCCGTCGGGTAGTTGGGCGTGCCCGGCGCAGAACACATCCCAGGGGGTTGCCAGTTCGGTGAACTGGTTGGTCGCGGGGTCGAACTGGGCGGTTTTGAAGGTGCCCGCGGCGAAAGCGTCGGGGTCGTTGCCCGAACCGGCGATGAGCAGCACCTTGCCGGTCGGCAGCACCGCGGCGTGCACCGCGCGCACCGGCGACGGCATGGCCAGCACCTCCCAGCTGCCCTTGGCGCACTGGACCTGGGTGCCGGTGCAGGTCGGCGGTTCCGGGGTGATCGTGGCGTCGGACATGGCGTAGTCGTCGGTGGTGAGCACGCCTGTGCCGTAAATCGTGACCCCCCAGGAGATCTGGTCGGTGTTGGGCGGGACGACGGGGGTGCGTACCTGCGCGGCGGTATAGGCGCCAGTCACGGGTAGCGACGCCAAGTCGGTCCAGTACTGCCAGCCGTTGGTGATGTCGTGCCGGAACACCGTGAACACCGTGTTCGGCGTCGTGGTGGTGTACCACACGGACAGGTCGTACTGGTGTCCGACGGTGACCGTCGGTGCGCAGGCAGGGCTTTCGAGCATCATCGCCTTGCGGTCACCGGAGGTGTGCGCGCCGATCTCGATCCGCATGGCCGAGGTGCCCGTGTGGGCCTGCGGGGTGACGGTGAAGGTGAAATCGTGGGTGCCCCAACCGGATTTCTCCCAGCATTGCGGAAAGCCGTCGCCGCCAAGGGTTTCCATACCCGCGTTGCTCACCACGTTCGTCGGCTGGGCCGCCACCGGTGGGGCGATGACGACCACCGCGAGCACGGCGACCAGTGCGACACGGCGCAGGATCGAGTTAGTCGGCATGGGTACCGTCCTTGTCCACGGCGCGCACTTCCACGCGGCCCTCCCCCGTGCCGAACACGGCAAGCGGGTACGAATTGTCCAATACCGCACGCAGCGTGGGCAGTTCGGCGGCCGAGCCGCGCACGAACGGACTGGACACGACGTAGTCGACGTCGCGCCAGCCGTTGTCCAGGCGCACCGCGGGGTCGACGTCGAGTTTGTAGAACCAGATGGCGCCCATCCCCGGCGAGAAGCCCAGCTCGACCATGTCCAGCCAGATCACGTCTTCGACCACGATCTTCTTGGTCCCGTTGTCGCGCAGATTCGCGCCCATCCACTGCACGGCGCTGACGTAGGCGTCGGCGCGGCCCTCGGTCATCGCCTGCTCGTTGCCCGCCACCCAGCGCGGCGCGACCACCGAGAGCCCGACCAGTCCCAGGACCGCGAGCACCGCGGCGGTTGCCACCCGCTGCCCCACGTCGACCCGTTCCAGTGCCGCAATGCCTTGTCGCGCACCGATTTCGATCACCCCGGCCAGTGCGAGGGCGAAGAACGGCAGCAGCTGCAACACGTACATGGTCGGCAGGTAGCCGCCGGGGCGCAGGGCAACCGCGATCAGCAACACCCCCGCCAGTGCGATGCCACGCAGTCGCCGAACCGCCAGTGCGACAACAACAGCGACCGCACCGCCGACGAGAATCACCGCATCCACGGTCAACCATTTCGTCAACAGCATGTGCGCCAACGAGTCCGACGCCCACAGCGCGCCGGTCCCCGCGCGACTGTGCAGCTGCCACGCCACCCCGTCCAGCATCGACACGTGGCCGCTACCGGGCAGCAGTTCGTTCTTCAACAGGGCGTACAGCGGGTAGAACGCGATCGCGAGGACGAACGACACGCCCGCGCCGATGACGGTGAACTTGCGGGTGGTCGGATGGCTCGACGTCCACAGGGTGTAGACCAGCGCCGGAATGACCAGCACCATGGTCTCTTTCGACAGCACCGACATCGCCGCGCACAGTCCGGCCGCCATGTGCACACCGAGGCCGCGGCGCGGCGAGGTCGCCAGCACGAACGCGCCCAGCATCCACGGCACCGCGATGCTGTCGAGGTAGATCTGCCGTTGCAGTTCCACCGACAGGGGCGACAGCGCGAACAACACCACGGCCAGCCCCGCCGCCCACGGCCGCATCGACAACCGTCGCGCCAGCACGTACAGCAGGGTCGCCGACACCAGCACCGCACCCAGCATCACGAATCTGCCGTTGGCAGCGGTCATTTCGTACGGCGACAACAATTCCGGCAGCCACGAGAACAGGCTGATCTGGATCCAGCCGATCGGCGGATGGTCGTACCAATAGGTGTAGTGGGTCAGGCCGTGCCCGGTGCCCACCGCCCAGGCCTGCGCGAGGTAGGTGCCCTCGTCGTCGCTGAAGGCCGGGTAGTTGCCGATGTTGGTGCCCTGCACGATCGCGATCAGCGGCAACAGCACCGCCAGCACGACACCGTCGACCTTTCCGCGCAGTCGGGTGGTCGGCTCGGGTGGCGTTGGCGCAGCGACAATTTCAGGAATCGGCCGCAGTTCTGTCAGGGTCATGACGCCACCTCCGCTGTGCGTGTGCCGGTCAGATGCGCGCCCACGTGCGCGGTCAGTTCCCAGTTGTTGCGCCCGGTGTACTCACGCCAGACCGCGCGGGCGGCCGCCGCGGTGAGCACCAGGTTGTAGAACACCGAGCCCACGACCAACTTCACGTAGTGGAGCAACCGCACCTTCACACCGAATTGCCTGCCGAAGTCCTGCAATCCGACGATTTCGAACGCCAGGGTGGCCAGGGTGGGCACCAGCGGAAGGAAGGTGATCATCGCGACGCCGTCGGGCACCTTCACGAACAGGCCCACGAAGATGCCGATCACCATCGCGATGCCCGAAAAGGCTTGCAGGAACGGGCTTGCCAGGGTGTACCGGGCGAGCAGGCGCCGGGTGAAGGTGGGCAGCGCGCGCCATTCCCGCTTGCGATAGACCTGCATGAAGCCCTGGTTCCAGCGGCACCGCTGTTTGAACAGCGCGTACAGCGAACCGGGGGTTTCCTCCCTGGTGACCAGGGCGGAGTTGTAGGCCACGACCGTGCGCGCCCCGCGACTGGACAGGCGGGTGCCCAGTTCGCAGTCCTCGGCCAGGCAGTTCTCGTCCCAGCCGCCGACCGCGCGCAGCAGCGGCAATCGCACGAACACGGTGTTGCCGCCCAGCGGGATGAACCCCTGCGCGGCGTGCAGGTGCAGTCTGCTGCGGAACCAGAAGAAGTACTCCAGACAGTTGCGCAGCGCGTACCAGCTGGAATGGAAGTTCACCAGCTGCACCCCGCCCTGCACCACGTCGGCGTCTTCGCTGCGGAACGCGAAGTCCACGTGGTCGAGCAGGTCCGGGTGCACGTGATCCTCGGCGTCGAACACCCCGACCACGTCGCCGGTGCACACCGCGAGGCCCGTGTTGAGCGCCTTGGGTTTGTTCTTGACCGTGTGATAGTCCACGACCACCCGCAACCGGTCGGGCGCGGTAGCCGCGACCGCTTCGGCGACAGCGGCGGTGTCGGGGTCGTCGTGCCCCACGATGACCACGATCTCGATGTTGGTGTGGTTGGTTTCCAGCAGCCCGCGCAGGGTGTGCCCCAGCACCGCCGATTCGTGCCTGGCAGGCACCAGCAGCGAGAACTTCAGTTCGCCGGGACCGTCGGGATCCGGAAAGCGGGTCGCGGCAAGGTTTTCCGGAGTGCGCCAAGCGTGCAGCATCCAGGTCAGCGTGGCCACGGAGTTGGCGAACAAGGCAAGCGACAGCACAACAAGAACAAGCGAAAGCATCGAGCCCCCAATGGCTTACCCGAACCGGGTGGCGGTGCGACAGTCGCCCCCGACGTCGCGCACTCACCGTAACGTGCCCGACGTCATGCCGCACGTTCGCCCGTGTGAACTCGAGGTTAAGGAATACCTGCATTCAGCAGGCAATTCCCTTGCGTGCCAACAGTTCACGGACCCGCTACGCAAGATTGCAGGCGCGGCCTCGAGTAGTTCCCCCCACGGCCCGGGTAGTTCCGCGCTATGGTGCCGGCGGCGAGTGCGCGATAGTCGATGCCATGAGTTCGCTTCCCAGTGTCGCGGTGGTCGCCGCGAACACCCCGGCCGATCGTGACCGGTTCCTGGATCTGCTGCGCATTGCGTCGCTGGTGGTCGTGGTCGTCGGCCACTGTCTGATGCTGACCGTGCACGTGTCGGGCGGCCAGGTGCATTTCGGCAACATCCTCGCCGATCTGCCGATCTTGCAGCCGCTCACGTGGGTGCTGCAGGTTCTGCCGCTGTTCTTCTTCGCCGGTGTGGCCGCGGGGGCGCGCGGCATCGAGCCCGGAACCTCGTGGGGTGCTTGGCTTTTCCGGCGCGCGCAGCGGCTGGTGCGTCCGCTGGGCTATTTCGTGGCCGCCTCGGCCGTGCTGCTGGCGGTGGCCGATCTCGTGCTCGCGCCGGGGTGGCATCGGCCGCTGGCGGTGACCGGTGTACAGCTGCTGTGGTTTCTGGGGATGTACCTGGCGGTGCTGGCGTGTACGCCGTTGCTCGCGGGCTTTGTCAGCAGTGCGCGACGGATGTTCGGCACTGTGGCAGTGATCGTGGTGGTCGCGGCGATCGTGGACGCGGTGCGGCTCACCGGTGGTCCGGGCGAGCTCGGCTATGCGAATGTGATCGTCTGGCTGATTCCGGCCGTGCTCGGAATCGGTTATCTGCGTGGACTCTTGGCGCGAAGGTCGGCGGCGGTGCTGGCGTGCGTGGTGCTGGTCGTGGATGTGCTGCTGGTGGTGGTCGGTCCGTACGAGGCGAGCCTGGTCACCGTGCCGGGTCAGCGATTGTCGAACCTGGCGCCGCCGTCGCTGTTGCTGGCGGGGCACGCGGTGGTGCTGTGCTGCGCGGCGGTGGCCGTCGCGCCGTGGTTGCGTGCGGTGGCGCAGCGGCCGCGGGTCTGGTGGCTCACGGTCATCGGCAACACCGGCGCGATGACGCTGTACCTGTGGCACATGCCCGCCCTGCTGACCGTGCTGGTGCTCAGCCATGTGGCGGGCATCGACCGCACCGCACCGACCGAACCCGGCTTCTGGTTGCTCACCGTGGTGCAGCTGGTGTCGACCGCCGTGCTGACCGGTTTCCTGTTCCTCGCCCTGCGCGGCCTCGAAAACACCCCGCTGCCCTGGTGGGACGGCCCGGTCGCCGCAGTACACGGTGCCCGGTCCGCCGCGACCGTGCTCGCGGTGATCGCAGCGGGCCTGGCGATCCTGCAGGCCACTCGCTGGGGACTCACCCCCGACGGCTGGACGTGGTTCGCAGGCGCGGCGGCCGCAGTGCTGACCGCCCGCCTGCTCACCCGTGTCGCGAAGGTCAGCCCTTCGACGGACGCCGCTGCGGTTTCGGGGTGACGGTGCCCTCGGCCAGGCGACGCGCGCTCACCAGGAACGCCGTGTGCCCCTGCATCCGATGCTCGGGACGCACCGCCAGACCCACCACATGCCAGCCGCGCACCATCGACTCCCACGAACGCGGTTCGGTCCAGCATTCCTGCTCACGCAGCGCCTCGACCACCTTCGACAGCTGCGTCACCGTGGCGACGTACACCACCAGCACACCGCCGGGAACCAGCGCCTTGGACACCGCGGGCAGCGCGTCCCACGGCGCGAGCATGTCCAGCACGACCCGGTCGACCGGTTCGCCGTCGTAGTTCGCCACGTCGGCGATGGTGATCGACCAGTTCGGTGGACGTTCACCGAAGAACGTCTCCACATTGCGCACCGCGTGCTCGGCGTGGTCGTCGCGGATCTCGTACGAGATCACCTCGCCCTCGGGGCCGACCGCGCGCAGCAGCGAGCAGGTCAGCGCACCCGAACCGGCGCCGGCTTCCAGCACGCGCGCACCGGGGAACACGTCGCCCTCGTGCACGATCTGGGCGGCGTCTTTGGGGTAGATGACAGCGGCGCCGCGCGGCATCGACAGCACATAGTCGGTGAGCAGCGGGCGCAGGGCCAGATACGGGGTCCCGTTGACCGACTTCGCCACGGTGCCCTCGTCCTTGCCGATGAGGTCGTCGTGCTTGATGCCGCCGCGATGGGTATGGAATTCCTTACCCTCCTCGAGCACCACCGTGAAGAGGCGACCTTTGCCATCGGTCAGCTGCACGCGGTCCCCGATCGCGAATGGACCGGTCCGTCTGGCCGTCATGAATCTCCTGTTCATCGAAGTCTCCGAAGGAAGACTCCAGCCTGCCAGGCCCAGGGATCCGCGCGGTCGACGGGTCAGCTATTTCGCGGCGGCCAGCGCTGTGTGTTGCTGGCCGGTCAGCGTGTGCGCCTCGTCCTGGGACTTCGCCCACACCAATGCGAAGTAGGGTCCGCTCGATACCGTGCACGACCACCGGCTGGCATCGGCATCGGTCCAGCACGCCGAGCCGGGCACCGAGGCCGGCGCGGGCGCTTGCTTCCAGTCGGTCTGCCCACCGATCTGCGCGGCGGTGGCGGCCGACAATTTCGCCGCCCCCGCGGCGTCGGAGGTGCGATATACCGCGCTGTCCTTGCGGCCCAGAGCGCTCACCCCCACCTCTCGATACAGCGTCACCGCGGCTTGTTGATCGTCGGCGAACAGCAGCGCGCCGTGCGGTCCGAACGAACCGCTGCTGGCACTGCCGTCACCGACAGCAAGGGCGTGGATGCCGGTGGGGTCGTAGGGCAGATCGGGCAGGTCGGCCACGGGGGTGGCGGTGAACGAATCCAGCGCGGGGCGTTGCAGGGCCAGCGCGGCGCGCACGGTCCGCTCGATCTCGGGCAGACCACCGCCGGCACGAATCTTGGTGAACACCACGAACTCTGCGTGCGGGGTGAACGCCATGCCTTCGAGTTTGCCGCGGTTGTCCATGGTCAGCACGCGCGCGTCGGGTTCGTCGGGCAGGCCGGTGGCGGTCCAGACGCCGGACTGCAGCATTCCGCTCTGGGTCGTGGCGGTGGTGGCCAGCGCCGTGGCCGCCGCCTGCGCGGCGTCGGTGTCGGGGAAACGCAGGATGCCGTGCGTGAGCCAGCTGATGTCACCGCGCATGCTCGCACCGTTGGAGCGTTGGCTGACGAAACCGGTGAGCATCCCGTGCTCGGTCGCCGCGGCGCCCAGGGCGTTGTTGTGGTCGGTCATGATCGTGAGCATCGGTTCGGTGAGCACGCCGGTCTGCCCGGCCCGCACGAACGCGGGGTCGATGTCAGTGGGCAGCGTGAGCACCTCGGCCATCCGCGCGCCTTCGGCGAGCTTGCCCGCGTGCAACCGCTGTTCATCGTTGCGCACCGTGGTCGTCGGTGTCGCCGTGGTCGTGGTGGTGCTCACCGGCGCCGGGACCGGTCGCTGCGGGTCCTCGCACGCGCTCACCATGATCACCGCGGCCATGACCGCCCCCACCCGCAATACCAGTTGCATCCCGCGATCCTGACAGACCTGGCGCGAACCTTCGCCCCCAGGGCCGGATCGGGCAAGGTTGTCAGTGGGTGCGTCTAATCTGCGAACTATGTCAGTGCCCGTGTCTTCACCCCCTGCCGACGCCACCGTCGACGCACCGGTTCGCCGGTCGCGTCCGGCGTTGTCCCCTTCGCGGGCAAGCGATTTCAAGCAGTGTCCGTTGAAATATCGGTTGCGCGCGATCGATCGGGTGCCCGAACCACCGTCACGGGCTGCGGTGCGCGGGACTGTGGTGCACGCGGTGCTCGAGGACTTATTCGGGTTGCCCGCCGACGAACGTCAGCCGGAGCGGGCGGCGGAACTGGTTCCGGCGGCGTGGGAGCGGGTGCGCGCCGAGCGGGATGGCGTGGACGAGCTGGTGGCCGAGAGTGGGCCCGAGGCGCTGTTCGGGGAAGTGCGCAAGCTGGTGGCCAGCTACTACGAACTCGAGGACCCGCGACGGTTCGAACCGCATTCGCTCGAGGAACGGGTCGAGGTGGATCTGGACGGTGATGTGCCGCTGCGCGGATTCGTAGACCGGATCGACGTGGCGTCCAACGGGATGCTGCGCGTGGTGGACTACAAGACCGGGCGCTCCCCCGGCCCGATGCACGAGGCGCGCGCGCTGTTCCAGCTCAAGTTCTATGCCCTGATGATCCTGCGCACCCGCGACATCGTGCCCGCCCAATTGCGCCTGATCTACCTCGCCGACAAGAGCGTGCTCACCTACACGCCTGATCGCGATGAGCTCGACCGTTTCCAGCGCATTCTCACCGCGTTGTGGCAGGCCATCCTCGAGGCCGGCAGCACCGGGGACTTCCCGCCCACCCGCAATTCGATGTGCAAGTTCTGCGACTTCAAACCGCTGTGCCCCGAGTACGGCGGCACGCCCCCGCCTTATCCGGGATGGCCTGTGCAGGCGGCGGTTCCGGCTGATCTTCCGACGGACCGGCTCCCGGAAGACCTGTGAACTCCGGACTCACCTGTCGGCCGGACCCGACAGAGAAGGGAGCCCCCTTGGGTAATGACGCACAGCCGAGGGAACGCGCCGACTCAGGGTGTTCGGGTCTTACGTCCATTCGACGCGTAGTGCGTTCGGGCCGCGCAGTGCCGTACCGACCTGGCTGGTGATCACCGCGTCGTCGTGCGCGTTGTCCGCCAACCGGAGTCCCGGTAGTCGCTGGACCAGGGCTGTCAGGCCGGTGCGGAGTTCGGCCAGTGCCAGCCAACTGCCCAGGCAGCTGTGGGGGCCCTGACCGAACGACAGCATCGTGGTGACGCGGCGGGTGATGTCGAACCGGTGTGGCTCAGGGTATTTCGCGGGGTCGCGGTGGGCGGCGTTGATGGCGAAGATGACCGGGGTCAGCGCGGGGATGTGCAGGCCCTGCCAGTGCACGGCGGTCGGGCACGCGCGCGGGAGCAGGCCCACCGGGGGTTCGAAGCGCAGGCCCTCCCAGATCGCCCACTGCGCTTGCTCCTCCGGGTCAGCGGCGACCGCCGCGAGCTGATCGGGGTGAGTCAGCAACGCCGACAACGTGTTTCCCAGAGCCAGCATCGTCGTGTCGGCGCCTGCCGGGAACAGCAGACGCAGAAACGCCAGCACCTGGTCGTCGGAAAGCGTTGTCCCGTCCACGGATTCGGTGACCAGCTTCGAAATCAGATCATCACCGGGATCACTGCGACGAGCGGCGATGATCGGCACCACGTAGTCGGCGAACTCCTGCGAAGCGCGTTGGGCGGCAGGCGGATCCAGCGGGAAGTAGAACAGATCGTGCGCCCAGCGCAGCACCGTGGATTCGTCCTGTACGGGCAGCCCGAGCAACCTGGTGATCACCAGAACCGGGTAGCGCGTGGTGAATTCGGCAATTAGGTCGACGCTGCCCGCGTCGACGAACCTGTCGATCAACTCGTGCGCGATCGGCTCGAGCAACGGTTCGACCCAGCCGGTGACCAGGCTGCGCCGAAACGGCGGCGAGACGATCGCCCGGTTCACGCGATGCTCGTCACCGGTCATGCACTGCAACGTCCGGCCGAGCACCGGCTCGGTGGTCATCGAGTACACCGCCTGCGCCGGGAAGGTCTGTTCATCCTTGAACGCGGCCGACACCAGATCGTGGGTCAACAACAGCACCGCGCGCACGCCGGCGAAGGGCACGATCGCATACGGTTTGCGTTCGCGCAGGTCAGCGAGCAACTGGTGCAGCTCCGGGGTGTCCTGGAAGGCGAAGTCGATATCGGTGACATCGAGTTGGTCCAGAATCGTCGGCGTCGTCATAAGATCCTCCGGACACGAATATTCGTGTCAGCTATACGAGTTTTCGGCACGCAGACCGTAGGTGAGTGCGCCGGGAAGAACAAGAGGCAATCCATGACCACCTCCCCGCCCACCGATCGGGTCGTCTCGATCGTGGAACTGTTGGCCACCAAGGCGCCGATGAACGCCGCCGCCATCGCCGACGCACTGGACCTGAGCCGCTCCACGGTCGGCGCGATTCTGACAACCCTGCAGTCCCACAACTGGGTTCAGCGTTCCCACGACCTGACCTACCGCCTCGGCCCGGCCTTCCCACACCACAACGCCCGATCCACCAACCCTGCAGCGCTGCCCTCGGGTGCCCAGGACGAACTGCGCGCACTCGCCCAGCGAGTCGGCTGCGGCGCGGCCCTGGCAGCGGTCACCCCGACGGCGATGACCTTCGTCGCCATCGCCACCCCCGATCGGCCCTCGTCCACCACCCACGACGCCAGCTCGTCCGCCGGCCACGGCCGGGCCATCCCGGGCGGAATCTCGTCAGCCATGAACGACGGCCGCGCTTCCGCCCTCGACCGCGCATCCACCGGCGTCGGCGCCGGCCACGGCCGAATCCCGACCGGCATCGAGGTCGGCACCCGACTCCCGCTGCGCGCCCCGGCAGCCGCCGCGGTCGTCGCCTTCTCCCCGCCCGACCAGCAACGCGCCTGGCTCGACACCGCCGACCCCACCCAACGCCGCGAGCTCGCCACGGCCCTCACCGAAATCCAGTCCACCGGCGCGGCCGTCTGGGGCATCGACCCCACCGACCTGGGCACCCTCGACATCCTCGCCGAAGTAGCGGGCCACCTGGCGCACTCCCCCGCCACCGGTCCCCTGCGCCGCCGAGTCCTCGGCCTGCTCGCCGGTCTCAGCGGCTACCCTCACACCACCGCCGACCTGGCCGAAGACCAGCCCCTACCGATCGCGTACCTGGCCGCCCCGGTGTTCGACGCCGACCGCATCCCCCGCTGGGAACTCCAGATCGGTCCCCTGCACCCGGCGGTCTCCCTTTCCGGCCGCGACCACTACCGCACCGAACTGCTCGCTGCGGCAACCCGACTCAGCACGCCACCCTCCTGACCGGCGAGACCGGCGTAATCACACACAACGCACCGAAACAGTCAGAAAACTGACTACAACGCGTCGTTGTGTGCGATTACGCCGGGCATCTCGCCGATTCACACGGCGAAGTCACGGAACAGCAGCACCGAAAGCCCCAAGCCGACAAGCAGGTTGACCACCACCGCCGATCCGAACACCGCGATCGGCCGCCACCCCGCTTCCCGCAATCCGCGCAGCGAGAATTCCAGGCCGATGGCGACGAAGGCCAGGATCAGGAACCAGGTGCGCAGGTCGTTGATGATGGCGATGTGCGCGGCACCGGTCTTCTTGTCCACCGACTGCAGGTACAGCGTGCCGATGATCGACGCCGCGATGAACCCGAGCACGAATTTCGGGAACCTGGCCCAGAATTCGCCGATGCTGGGACGCGCCGCACCCGGCGTGCGATCCACCCGGAACGCGAACCAGGCGGTGAGCGCGATCGCGACCACGCCGATCAGCGCGTTCTGGGTGGTCTTCACGATCGTGGCGATCTGCAACGATTCCTCGCCCGCCAGCGCTCCGGCGGCCGCCACCGCGGCGGTGGTGTCGATATTGCCGCCGATCCACGCACCGGCCACCGCGTCGGACAGCCCGAAAACGTCTGCCAGCCAAGGCAAAAGGAAAATCGAGGGCAGCGCGAAAATGATCACCAGCGAGGCCGCGTAGGCGATCTGTTCCCGTCGCGCCTGCACCGCGCCCGCCGCCGCGATCGCCGCGCTGACCCCGCAGATCGACACCGCGCTGGACAGCAGCGCCCGCAGTTTGTCGTCGAGGCCGAGCTTGCCGCCGAACCACCAGGTGAACCCGAACACCGTGGTGATCAACACCAGCGCCTGAACCAGCGCGGGCACCGCCGCACTGACCAGAATCTTCAGGTTCACCGATGCGCCCAGCAGCACCACCCCGGTCTTGATGAAGAACTCGGTCCGGAACCCCGCCGAAAGTCGGTCGCGCAGACCGATTCTGCCCAACACCACATTGCCGATCAACCCGATCGCGATCGCGTACACCGGATATTCCACCGACTTCGCGACCCGCTTCAACGGCGTATCCGCCGCCCACTGCGGAACATGGGTCTCGAAGTACCGCGTCAACGCCCCCAGTGCGAGCACCAGCGCGATGCCGGCCACGATATCGCCGACCGTGGGCCGCGGATTAGCTTGCAGCGCCGCGGTTTCCGTCGTAGTTGTCGTCGTCGACTCGCTCATCACGGCACCAGCCAACCGGGCACGGCCCCGACCAACACCAGACCGATCAGAACGAGACCGACGACCGTAGCCAACCAGTCTTCATTCCACTTCAACGCGCTACCCGGCCGCGGCTCGGGCGGTGTCTGCGACACAGTGACTCCTTGTGTTCCTCATCGAGCGAGAACCGCAAGGTAACAACGGAAAAGCGCGAAAACACCGATTGCGCTCAGCCTGAACGAATCTCGCCGTCATCCGCACGATAGGCTGCACAATGTTGCAGGGTCGGTCGAGTTCTGGGGTGGGTTCACGTGCACGTTTCCGGGAAGGTGCGCGTAGCCGCACTGGTGTTGATCGCAGTGTTCGGGACGCTGATAGTCAACGCCTACCTTGTCGATCACGACACCCACGCGGCCGCGCCGTTCGGCGGCGGACACGTCCTACACCTACCCGGTCCCGACATCAATGTGCGTGAGTACGGTCCGCCCACTGAGGAACGGGCAGTCGTTCTGCTGCACGGATATCTGGCGTCGATCGAATGGTGGGACCGAGTCGCGCCCGAGTTGGCCACATCCGACACGAGGGTGGTGACGATCGATCTGGTCGGTCACGGCGGTTCCGAAGCGACCAGTGATGACAACGACTACAACGCTGCAGGTCAGGCAACAGCGGTCAGGAGGGCGCTGGATGCGCTTGGCATCCGCAGGGCAACCCTGGTCGCGCACTCGATGGGCGGGCACATAGCCACGTTGGTGGCCGAGCAGGAACCTGGCCGGGTAGACCGGGTCGCGGTGATCGACACTCAGGGCGGCCCTGGGCTTCGGGATATGCCGGTGATGAAGACGCTGAGTTGCTGGCCGTTGCTCGGCGCACTCACCGACCGTTTCCGCAGCATCGACGCGCTCGCCGGGCGCTCTTTACAATCCGGATTCGCGGAAGACTTTCCTGTCCCGTCCCTCGCACACCGGTCCCTCGAGCGATCCACCCATCGCGGTGTGTGCCGCTCAACGGCCGCCGTCGAACTGAATGGTCAACGCGCAGTAGCTGATCGGCTAGCCGCACTGAACAAGCCAGTCTTGGTGATCTGGGGCGAGCGTGACGTGCTGGCCCCGACCTCGGCGAATGTCGAGAAGTTCACCGAGGCCGGCCTGGTACCGCACATCATCGCCGGTTCCGGGCACAGTCCGTTGGTAGAGAATCCCGACGCGGTCATCGCCTTGGTCGCACCATTCGTCGCACGAACCCACGGCTAGAGCTACTGCAGGCGGCGTTCCTCTTCTTCTTCCAGGCGACGGCGCTCTTCCTCACGGTCGACCTGTTCCTTCTCGATCTTCTCTTCGTGTTCGTTCTTGTTCGACATGTTCGCCCCGATCATTGATTGTCCGGACAAATCTGCGGTCCAGCCTACTCGCGGTGGGGTGCCTGTCGGCGTTGGTGGCACGGTGCGCGGTCTGGGGATGCCGGTATACGCGGCCCAGGCACCGAGCATGCACAGCGCGGCGACGGGCATCGACATCAGACCGATGTTGCCCATCTGCCGGAGCCATCCCGGCGTCCCGCTGCCCTCGCCTGCGATGCCGAGCATGACCGATACCGGGGATTGCCAGGCGGCGTTGTCGCCGCCGTCGGGGACGAACCAGCAGAACAGTGTCAGGGTCACCAGGTGGGTCCAGAGCGCGCACACGATGATTCGCCGGCGCACGGGTGAGGCGGACCCGAACCGGTCGTTGGCCACCAGACCCTTGGCAATCCACCACCCAGTGCCCAGGCAGGCCAGCCACACCGGCGCCCCGAAGAAGACGAAGAAGACGAAGATCCACCCGGCGGACGAAGTCGTTCGCGCGATCCAGTCGACGATCGGGATCACTATCAGCGCTATGGCTGTGGTCCATCTGAACCACTGAGACATGGAACAACCCCCTTCATCAACGGCCCGCACCGACTCCCCCGGCGTGGGTCCGTTCGTCGTTCACCCTACCGGCGAGCGCCGACAGCATCGTGCCGTCCGCGCTCGACCGGGTGAACGGCTCAGAATGCTCGGCAGGAGCGGATGTCGGTGGCCAGGATGGCCTTGGCGCCCAGGTCGGCGAGGCGGTCCATGAGTTCGTTGCCCTGTTTGCGGGGGACCAGGGCGCGGACTGCTACCCAGTCGGGGTCGGTCAGGGGGGAGACGGTCGGGGATTCGAGGCCGGGGGTGATGGCGATGGCGGCGTCGAACAGGGACTTGGGGCAGTCGTAGTCCAGCATCAGGTATTGCTGGGCGAAGACCACGCCCTGGATGCGGTTGATGATCTGGTTGCGGGCGCGGTCGTCGGGGTCCGAGCCGGTGCGCTCGATGAGCACGCCCTCGGAGTCGCACAGGGACTCACCGAAGGCGACCAGGTTGTGCTGGCGCAGGGTGCGGCCGGAGCCGACCACGTCGGCGATGGCGTCGGCGACGCCGAGCTGGATCGAGATCTCCACCGCGCCGTCGAGGCGGATCACGTCGGCTTCGATGCCGAAGCGGGCCAGGTCGGCACGGACCAGGTTCGGGTAGGAGGTGGCGATGCGCTTGCCCGCGAGGTCTTCGACTTTCCAGTCCTCGCCCGCGGGGGCGGCGTAGCGGAAGCTCGAGCGGCCGAAGCCAAGCGACAGGCGTTCGCTGACCGGGGAGCCGGAGTCCAGAGCCAGGTCGCGGCCGGTGATGCCGAGGTCGAGCTCACCGGAGCCGACGTAGATGGCGATGTCCTTGGGGCGAAGGAAGAAGAACTCGACCTGGTTGGACAGGTCGAGGACGGTGAGCTCGCGGGAGTCGGTGCGTTTGCGGTAGCCGGCTTCGCTCAGGAAGGAGACGGCGGCTTCGGACAGCGAACCCTTGTTGGGAACTGCGACGCGCAACATGAGAATGGGGACCTTTCGGGGGAAGTGAGCAACGTGTCGATCGCGACGGTGGGGCCGTCACAGATGTCGGTACACGTCCTCGAGCTTCAACCCGCGGCCCAGCATCATCACCTGGACCCAGTACAGCAGCTGCGAGATCTCCTCGGCGAGCGCGTCGTCGCTTTCGTGCTCGGCGGCCAGCCAGATCTCCCCGGCTTCTTCCAGGACCTTCTTGCCCTGGAAATGAACGCCTGCGTCCAGCGCGGCCACGGTGCCAGAGCCCTCAGGGCGGGTCTGGGCACGCTCGGTCAGCTCGGCGAACAGGGATTCGAAGTTCTTCACGAGAACAGATTCTTTCACACCGCCGCCACCACAATTCCGACCCCGCACACCACACCCACCTGAATCCGCCTACCCACCCTCCCAACCCCGCACACCCGACCCACCGGAATCCGCATCACCCGCCCTCCCCGCCCTGCACACCACACACCTGAACCGGCCCTACCAGCACACCCAGCCCCACACACCACACACCTGAACCGGCCCATTTGACCCCAACCCACCCCACCCCCCCCCCCCCACAATTAGGGGACAGTAAAGAAAAAAAGAAAAC